>NZ_DASUIR010000018.1:0-31722 GCF_036279715.1 Cellulomonas sp.
GTGCTTGTCGACACGGAACGCGATCTTTCCGCCCTTGATGTCCTGGATGGCCTTGGTGACGTCCATCGTCACGGTGCCGGTCTTGGGGTTCGGCATCAGACCGCGCGGGCCGAGGACGCGGCCGAGCCGGCCCACCTTGCCCATCAGGTCCGGAGTCGCCACGACGGCGTCGAAGTCGGTGTAGCCCGCGGCGACCTTGTCGATGAGCTCGTCGCCGCCCACCTCGTCGGCGCCGGCGGCGCGCGCCTCCTCCGCCTTCTCACCGTTGGCGAAGACCAGGACCCGGGCGGTCTTGCCGGTGCCGTGCGGGAGGTTGACGGTGCCGCGCACCATCTGGTCGGCCTTGCGGGGGTCGACGCCGAGGCGGAACGCGACCTCGACGGTCGCGTCGAACTTCGCCGGGTTGGTCGCCTTCGCGAGCCGGACGGCCTCGAGGGGCGCGTAGAGGGCGGTGGCGTCGATCTGCTCGGCGCCCTTGCTGTAGGCCTTGCTGCGCTTCATCGCTGTCTCCTCGCAGAGATCGTGGAGGTCGTGGTCGGACGGGCCGCGCTCGGCCCTGCCACGTGGTGCTGGGTGGTGGTGCGGGTGGTGCTGGTCGTGCAGGTGCTGGTGGTGCGGGTGCGGTCGGCGTACGCCGGTCGCGGACGTCAGTCGCTGACGGTCACGCCCATCGAGCGCGCGGTGCCCTCGATGATGAGCATCGCGTTGTCGATGTCGTTGGCGTTGAGGTCGGCCATCTTGGTCTCGGCGATCTCGCGGACCTGCGCCTTGGTGATGGTGGCGACCTTGGTGGTGAGCGGGTTGGCCGCACCCTTCTCCACGCCGGCGGCCTTGAGGATCAGGCGGGCGGCCGGCGGGGTCTTGAGCACGAAGTCGAAGCTGCGGTCCTCGTAGACCGTGATCTCGACGGGGATGATCTGCCCGCGCTGCGACTCGGTGGCCGCGTTGTACGCCTTGCAGAACTCCATGATGTTGACGCCGTGCTGACCCAGGGCGGGTCCGATCGGCGGCGCCGGCGTGGCAAGCCCAGCCTTGATCTGGAGCTTGATCAGGCCGGTGACCTTCTTCTTGGGAGGCATGTCGGGTCCTTATTCGTGAACTTCGGTGTGACTTGCGGCCGACGACGCCGCGCGACGCCATCGGTGGTCCTGGTCGTTCGTCAGATCTTGGCGACCTGGCTGAACGACAGCTCGACCGGGGTCTCCCGGCCGAAGATCGAGACGAGCACCTTGAGCTTCTGGTTCTCAGGGTTGATCTCGGAGATGGTCGCGGGCAGCGTGTCGAAGGGGCCGTCCGTCACGGTCACCGACTCGCCGATCGTGAAGTCGACCTTGATCTCCGCGCTCGCACGTGCCGCCTGAGCAGCCGTCTTGGGCTCGAGCGACGGGGCGAGCATCGAGAAGACCTCGTCGAGCGTGAGCGGCACGGGCTGGTGGGTGTGGCCCACGAAACCGGTGACGCCCGGTGTGTGGCGCACTGCGCCCCACGACTCGTCGGTCAGGTCCATGCGCACGAGGACGTACCCGGGGATCCGGACGCGGCGCACGATCTTGCGCTGCGCGTTCTTGATCTCCGTGACCTCCTCCATGGGGACCTCCACCTGGTGGATGTAGTCCTCCATGTTCAGGCTCTGGGTGCGGTTCTCCAGGTTCGCCTTCACGCGGTTCTCGTACCCCGCGTAGGAGTGGATGACGTACCAGTCCCCGGGCTGCGAACGCAGCTGGGCCTTGAACGCCGCGACCGGGTCCTCGTCGACGTCGGGCTCGTCCTCGACCGGCTCGGCCGACTCCTCGGCGGGCTCGGTGGCCTCCTCGGCTGCAGCCTCGTCCGAGACCTCCGCCTCGGGGGCGTCGGCGTCGGCGTCGGAAGAACCTTCGGCGGGCCCCTCGACCGCCCGGGCCGACGCCAAGGCGTCCTCGAGCTCCGTCTCGGCAGCGCCCTGCTCGGGCTCCTGCGACTCATACGACACTGCGAACCTGCTTTCCTTAAGACCGTCTGTGCTGCGGGGGGCGGCCGGCTTCCCGACCGACCGATGGTGCTGTGGATCAGCGGCTGAAGATCAAGAACGTCAGCTTGCCGATGCCGAAGTCGACGACCGTCACGAATGCCATGACGATCGCGACGAAGACCAGGACGACCCCGGTGTAGGTGATGAGCTCCGAGCGGGTCGGACGCACGACCTTCTTCAGCTCGGCGATCACCTGACGGACGAACAGGACGATGCGCGCGACGAGCCCAGCGCGCTCGGACCCGCGGCGCGCGGGCTTGGGACGCTCGGCGCGCTGGGCGGAGCCCTCGGCGTCGGACGCCGCTGCTGGTGCGGTGTCGCTCACAGCTGTCCCCTACGTCTCGTCGTGTGCCGTGCGCCCGCCCGGCAGGACTGCCGGAGGGTCGCACGCATCCGACGCGGATGGCCGTCGGACCGTGATGTGCATGCGCAGGGCAGGCGAGACTCGAACTCGCAACCGCCGGTTTTGGAGACCGGTGCGCTACCAATTGCGCCACTGCCCTACGACGGCCTTCACCACCATGACGGGCGCTCCCCGGCGACCGGCGGGCTCCCGAAGACCGGGTCCTGCCGATGCGCGGGCATGGCTCATCATGGCGGACGTCAACCGCCGGGGGTTCACTCTACGCGAGAGGTGGCCCACGGTCGAACCCGCTCGGGCGAACCCGGTCGGCTGCGGGCCTGCCCGCTGCGAGCCCGTCGACGCGATCCCGCGCGGGATGGTCCGGGATGGTCCGGGATGGTCACGGTCGGCGCCGGGCGCGCCAGGTCTGCCAAGATGTGGGGGTGAGCCAGAACACGCCTGCACAGCCTGCCTTCACCCCGCACCCCCGCGTCTCCGCGCGCATCGCGGCCATCGCCGAGTCCGCGACGCTCGCCGTCGACGCGAAGGCCAAGGCGCTCAAGGCCGCCGGGCGACCCGTCATCGGCTTCGGCGCCGGCGAGCCCGACTTCCCGACGCCTGACTACATCGTCGAGGCCGCCGTCGCTGCTGCGAAGGACCCCGCGAACCACCGCTACACGCCGGCCGCGGGACTGCCCGCGCTCCGCGAGGCGATCGCCGCCAAGACGCTGCGCGACTCCGGCTACGAGGTCAGCCCCGGCCAGGTTCTCGTCACGAACGGCGGCAAGCAGGCCGTCTACCAGGCGTTCGCGACCGTCGTCGACCCGGGCGACGAGGTGCTGCTGCCCGCGCCCTACTGGACGACGTACCCGGAGGCCATCCGGCTCGCAGGCGGCGTGCCCGTCGAGGTGTTCGCGGGCGACGAGCAGGGCTACCTCGTGACGGTCGACCAGCTCGAGGCCGCCCGGACCGAGCGCACCAAGGCACTCCTCTTCTGCTCGCCGTCGAACCCGACGGGCGCGGTGTACTCGCCCGAGCAGACGGCAGCCATCGGCCGGTGGGCCCACGAGCACGGCATCTGGGTCCTCACCGACGAGATCTACGAGCACCTCACGTACGACGACGCGGTGTTCACGCCGATCGTGCGCGCGGTCCCCGAGCTGGCCGACACGACGATCGTGCTCAACGGCGTCGCGAAGACCTATGCGATGACCGGCTGGCGGGTGGGCTGGATGATCGGGCCCATGGACGTCATCAAGGCCGCGACGAACCTCCAGTCGCACCTGACGTCCAACGTCGCGAACGTCTCGCAGCGGGCCGCCATCGCCGCGGTGAGCGGCGACCTGTCCGCGGTCGAGATGATGCGGACGGCGTTCGACCGTCGCCGGCGGACGATGGTCGAGATGCTCGCTCAGATCGACGGTGTCCGGATCCCCGTGCCGCGGGGCGCGTTCTACGCCTACCCGTCGGTCGCCGGTGTCCTCGGCCGCACGATCCGTGGCGTGACGCCGACGACATCGGCCGAGCTCGCGACGCTGATCCTCGAGCAGGTCGAGGTCGCCGTCGTGCCAGGCGAGGCCTTCGGTCCCAGCGGTTTCCTGCGCCTGTCCTACGCGCTCGGCGACGACGACCTCGTCGAAGGTGTGTCCCGGATCCAGTCGCTCCTGGGCGAGGCCGAGTAGACCGGACCTGTTTCGGTCGCCGGTCGTCATCGGTGCACCGACGGTTCCTACGGATCTGTCCGAAACCCCCGATACTGTCTAGTCGTGTCACAGACTCGGAGCATCGTCGCAAGCGGTACCGCCGCCGTCGTGCTGCTCGGGTTCGGCACATGGATCCTCTTCGCTGACCCGTCGCGCATGAGCGAGCTCGGCGGGCCGCTCGTCGTCACGAACGCCACCGAGACAGATCCGCCGCCCTCCGCATCCCCCGCGGCGACCACCGGACCGACTCCAGCCGGCACCGCGCTCGCCGTGCCGCCGGCCCGGCAGGTGACACGGCCGGCTGCGGCCGCGTCACCGTCGGCCTCGTCGGGCGACGACGTCGGCGCGCTCACGACGACATCCGCCGCGTCGCCGTCGCCCGACGACACCATGACGTCGAGCTCCCCGCGCGCCAACGGCAAGCCCGCCAACGGCTCTGACAAGACCTCGCCCGGGTCGGGCCGGGACGATGCCGCCACACCGGGCCCGACCAGCCCGGGCACCGCCGAAACCTCGAGCACCTCGGGCACCTCGGGCACCTCGGGCACCTCGGGCACCTCGACCAGCAACGTCGACGAGAGCCATGGGTGGTTCACCGTGAGCCCGCCATGGGCGCGCCGATGAGACGCCGCCACCACCACCGCGCGCCCGCAGCTCCGCGCCGCGCCCGCAGGCATCTGACGGTCCGCGCGCGGGTGCTGTCGGCGGTGCTCCTGCTTGCCGCGCTCGCCGTTCTCATCGCAGGTGCGGCTGCCTCTGCGCTCCAGGCGCAACGCACCGATGCTCGCATCGACGACTCGCTGCGCCGCGCGGTCGACATCCTGCGTACCGCAGCGGCCTCGGGTCCACAGCCGGAGACTGCCCAGGCCGAGTTCACGACGGTCGAGGACCTCCTGCACGACGCAGTCCAGCGCCGCGGGCTCACCGAGAACGAGGGCGTGATCGCGTTCCTCGACGGCGCACCGCACTGGCTCGCCTCCAGCTCGGTCCCGCTGCGGCTCGAGGCGGACGCCCAGCTGGTCCGGGTCCTCGGCGCGATCCCGCCCGGCTCGGCGGTCGAGCTCCGCACCGTCACCACAGCAGTGACGCAGTACCGGCTCGTCGCCATCCCCGTCGCCGTCACAGGTGACCCGCACACCGGGCTGTTCGTCGTGGCGGTCGACAGAGGCGCTGAGGTCGCGCGCCTGACCTCGACCTACGCGACGTACGCGATCGTGACGATCGGCTCGCTGATGATCATCGCGGTCGTCGCCTGGCTCGTCGTCGGGCGCCTGCTCAGCCCGGTCCGAGTGCTCCGCGACACCGCCCGGCAGATCACCGAGTCGGACCTGTCCGAGCGGATCCCGGTCACGGGGAAGGACGACCTCTCCGATCTCGCCCGGACCGTCAACGACATGCTCGACCGCCTCCAGAGCGCCTTCGGCTCGCAGCGCGAGCTCCTCGACGACGTCGGGCACGAGCTTCGTACGCCCTTGACGATCGTGCGTGGGCACCTCGAGCTGCTCGACCCGGACGACCCAGACGACGTGCGGGCCACCCAGGCGCTCGCGCTCGACGAGCTCGACCGGATGCGCAGGCTCGTCGACGACCTCGTGACGCTCGCCACCGCCGACCGCCCCGACTTCGTCCGCCCCGCACCGACCGATGTCGGCCGGCTCACCGACGACGTGCTCGACAAGGCGCGCGGGCTCGGCCGGCGCCGGTGGCAGGTCGCGGCGCGCGCCGACGCGACGGTCTGCGTCGACTCGCAGCGGATCACGCAGGCGTGGCTGCAGCTCCTCGCGAACGCGGTGCGGTTCTCCGCCGAGGGCACCACGATCCGCATCGGGAGCGAGGTCACGAGCGACCGCGTGCTGTTCTGGGTCCGCGACGAAGGTCCCGGCGTCCCGGCCGACGAGGTGGACGCCATCTTCGAGCGGTTCCAGCGCGGACGCGCGGATCGGACGGGGCGCCGGGTCGACGGCGGCGTCGGGCTCGGGCTCCCGATCGTTGCTGCGATCGCCGCGGCCCACCACGGCACCGTCCGTGTGGAGGAGCCGCCCCACGCCTCGGGCACCGGGGCCGTCTTCGTTCTCGACCTGCCAGCCGTCGGGCTCGCGCTCGGCGGTCGATTCACGGACATCGAGGTGTTGGAGCAGAGATGACACAGATCCTCATCGCCGAGGACGAGGAGCGCATCGCTGCGTTCATCGCCAAGGGCCTGCATGGCGCCGGCTTCGAGACGACGGCTGTCCCCACGGGTGGGGAGGCCCTCGCGCTCGCCCGGACCGGCGACTACGCGCTGCTGATCCTCGATCTCGGCCTGGCCGACATGGACGGGTTCGACGTGCTGCGCCGACTCAGGGAGACCGGCGACCAGACCCCCGTCCTCATCCTCACCGCGCGCAGCTCCGTCACGGACACCGTGGCCGGTCTCGAGCAGGGCGCCGATGACTACATGGCCAAACCGTTCCGCTTCGAGGAGCTCCTCGCCCGGGTACGGCTCCGCCTGCGGCCACCGCCGAGCGCCGATGAGGTCACGACCCTCGCGTACGGCTCGCTCCAGCTCAACCTGCAGACGCGGCGGATGCGTGTGGGCGACCGCGAGGTCGACCTGTCGGCTCGCGAGTTCGCGCTCGCTGAGACGTTCCTGCGGCATCCCGGCCACGTCCTGAGCCGCGAGCAGCTGCTGTCGCTGGTGTGGGGGTACGACTTCGACCCCGGGTCGAACGTCGTGGACGTCTACGTGCGATACCTGCGCAAGAAGCTCGGCGCGGAGCACTTCGACACCATCCGGGGGGTCGGCTACCGCCTCGTCGACGCCTCGGCGCAGCCGGTGACGTCCGACGGCTGACCACGGACGGACGGGAGTCCTGGCGTACGCACGCCGCCTGGCACACTGACGGCGTGCGTGACGTAGCCCTCCTCCCCAAGGCGCACCTTCACCTGCACTTCACCGGGTCGATGCGCGTGCCGACCCTGGCGGCGCTCGCGGCGGCACGCGGGGTGCGGCTCCCGCCCGCGCTGCTCGACGGCGACCCGCTGCGAGTCCCGGCCGACGAGCGCGGCTGGTTCCGGTTCCAGCGGCTCTACGACGCTGCGCGTGCGTGCGTGCGGAGCGAGGACGACCTGCGTCGCATCGTCGCGGAGGCCGCCGCCGACGACGCCGCGGAGGGGTCGGGCCGCCTCGAGATCCAGGTCGACCCGACGTCCTACGCTCCCTACGTCGGAGGCATCACCCCCGCGCTCGAGATCGTGCTCGACGCGGCACGCGCGGCGAGCGAGGCGAGCGCGATCGAGGTCGGCGTCATCGTCGCGGCGTCCCGGATGCGGCACCCGCTCGAGGCCCGGACGCTGGCACGGCTCGCGGCGGCGCACGCGGGCGACGGGCCGGGCCAGGTCGTGGGGTTCGGTCTGAGCAACGACGAGCGTCGCGGCGAGACGTCCGAGTTCGCGGCGGCGTTCGCGGTCGCCCGTCGCGCAGGGCTCACGCTCGTGCCGCACGGCGGCGAGCTGCTCGGGCCGGCCCACATCCGTGCCGTGCTCGACCACCTCGCTCCCGACCGCCTCGGGCACGGCGTCCGCGCGGCGGAGGACCCGGCCGTCCTCGCGCGCATCGTCGAGCGCGGTGTCGCGCTCGAGGTCTGCCCCGCCTCCAACGTCTCGCTCGGCGTGTACCGCCACGCGGCGGACGTCCCGCTCCGCCACTTGGTCGAGGCCGGCGCGACGGTCGCGCTCGGCGCCGACGACCCGCTGCTGTTCGGCTCGCGGCTCGTCGCCCAGTACGAGGCCGCTCGCGACGTGCACGGGTTCGGCGACGTCGAGCTCGCCGACCTGGCACGGGGGTCGATCCGGGCGAGCCGCGCCTCGGACGCGACGCGGGCCCGCCTGCTCGCGGGAGTCGACGCCTGGCTGGCCGCTCCGGCCTGACGCAGGACGCGCCGGCTCGGCACACCCGTAGCCACCCGCTTGACATCCGACCGGCACCGCGATTGTATCAATGTACTAACTCATTGATCGGAGCACGTCATGCCGGTGGCCGTCCTCGCTCTCCTCGTCCTGCTGCCGCTCGCCCTCGCCGTCGTGGTCGCCCTGGTCGTGATCGCCCTCGCCCACCGGCCGAGCGGTCGCGAGCAGCTGGCCACCCCCAGCTCGGCACTCGCCGCCGCGCGCCGTCACGCCGGGGGCATCGACGCGCTCGCCTGGGTCGGCCTCGTCGCGGCCCTGGTCGTGATCCAGGCGCTCACCCCCTCCCTCACGAGCGGGCTCGGCACCGGGGTGCTCATCGGCCTCACACCGACCCTCGCGGGGGCGACCTTCCTGGCCGTGCAGTCCGTCGGCGAGCTCACGTGGCCGCGTCCGAGCGGGTCGGTACGGCGCGCGCCCCTCACGCCGCGGACCGTGCGCACCATCGCGCCCGTCGGGCTGCGTCGACTCACCTGGGCGTGGGCCGGCGGGCTCGCCCTGGTGCTCGTCGCGTGCGGCGTGGCCTCCGGCAACGGTCGCGACATCGAGCGGGTGTGGGACGCGTCGTCGTCGAGCGCCGCGGGTCCGTTCCCCGGCTGGTTCTTCGGCGCCCCGCTCCTCGCCGCGACGGCCGTCGTCGTGGTGGCGACCGAGATCGTCCTGCGGCTCGTCGCACGGCGTCCGGCCGTGGTGGACACCGCGCCGGCCGACGACCTCGCGCTGCGCACCCTGTCGTCCCTGCGCGTCCTGCGGGGCGCCCAGCTGGTGCTCGCGTGGACCCTCGCCGGCGTCCTTCTCGTCGCCGGGAGCGCCCTGCGCAGCGTCGGGACCATCGAGGTCGACGGGGTCGCCCGCGCGAGCGTCGGTCTGGTCGCGGGTGGCACGACCCTGCTGCTGCTCGGCGTCGCGGTCGCGGTCGCCGGACCCGTGACGATCCTGCTCACCGCGATCGCCGCACCGGCTCGGGGAGCCACGGCCGCAGCTCGCGTGCTGAACGCCACCAGCGGTCCGGTCGTCTCATGAGCCTCCTCCTCGAGGTCGACCTCGCCTCGAGCGTCCCCGTGTTCGAGCAGATCCGGCTCCAGGTGGTCGCGCACGTCGCGGCCGGACGGCTCACGCCCGGCGACCACCTCCCCACGATCCGTGCGCTCGCGACCGACCTGGGCGTGGCCGCGGGGACGGTCGCGCGCGCCTACCGTGAGCTGGAGGCGGCTGGTGTCGTCACGACCCGGCGCCGAGCCGGGACGACCGTGGCGGCAGGCGTCGCGTCGGCCGATGCCGCCGGTCAGCAGGCCGCGCGGGCCTACGTCGCCACGGTCCGGGCCGCCGGCCTGTCCGACGAGGCGGCCCTCGCGCTCGTCCGCGGCGCCCTCATGCGACATGAGCCGGGGCTCGACGCTCAGGTGCCCCGCGACAGCCCCACGGGGTCGACGACCCAGGCCTCCTCGAGGAACGCCACGAAGCCGACGACCGCCGGTGCCGCAACGCCGTAGCCGGCGTCCTCGGAGAGCAGCACCTGCTCGACCCCGACGAGTGCGGCCGTGACCGGATCGATCAGCAGGATGGTGCGCACCGGGGCCTTGACGTCCACGGCCGTCGTCACGGCGACGTCGTCGCGCCCCGCCCGGTCGGTGACGTGACCGAGCGTGATGATCGTCGGATCCGCGGCGAGCAGCGACCACAGCGCCGCGTCGACCTGACCGGCGACGACCGCGTCGTCGTGGATCCGGGCGACGCCGTCGAGCAGGCACGGCGCAGCAGGCTGGTCCGGTGCGACGCACCCGGCGCGCTCGAGGAGCGTCGCGCGCAACGCGTCGGGTCCGATGCTCGCCAGCGCCTCGACGCCGGGAGCGCGGCTCGACCCGGGTCCGTACTGCTCGATCCCGTCGCTCGTGCTCCCGTCGGCAGCCTGCCCGTCGCGGGGCACGGTGAACGTCCCGTTGAGCAGGAGCGGCTCGCCCGACTGCGTCGACCGGCGCAACGTACCGTCCGGTGAGACCCACGTCAGCACCGCGCTCGGCACCACCGCAGCTCCGCTCTCGTCACCGCCCTGCACCGAGACGAAGGTCCACCGCTCCGAGCGCACGTACTGCAGCTCGCCGGCGCGGGGGGGCTCCGCGCGCCCCGCGGCCACGGTCGCGAGCCCGGTGAGGACCGGCGCCCCCGCGGCACCGACCGCAGTCGCGATGTCGCCGTCTGCCACGAGGTCGTAGCGCAGCGGTGGTGGCATCGTGGCGACTGCTGCCGGGGCCGCGGGGTTCACGACGATCCCGATCGCGACGAGGATGCACGCGGCCATCGCGCCCAGACCGACCCGACGCTGGGTGCGGTAGCGGCCGGCCCCGCCGCGCGCGGCCGCCCGCACGTCGCCGGGGATCCGCGCCGACCCCGGGTCCGGGACGTCCGCGATGATCCGCGCGAGGGCCTGGCGTCCGGCAGCTCGCTCGTCGGAACCCTCGACGACCCGCTCGGGGACGGGGTTCGTCCCGTCCAGCAGGCGTCGGACGCGGAGGAGCTCGGCGTCGTTCATCGCCGCGGCGGAACTGCCGGGAGACCCCGGCCGTCGGTGTCGGGACCGCCCGCGGTGTCACTCGCGGGGTCGCTCGGGATGGTCGGCTCGGCGCCGCCGTCGTCGTCCGGGTGCCCGGCCCGCATGAGCAGCTCGAGCCGGCGGCGGGCCCGGTGCAGGCGCATCGCGGCGGCGGTCGACGAGCAGCCCAGGACGCGGGACAACCCTGTCAGGTCGAGACCGTCCCAGGCGACGAGCTGGAGGATCTCCTGGTCGCGAGGGGCGAGCCGGCGCATCGCGGTGGAGGCGGCCATGCGGTCGGCGACGATCGACGCGGGGTCGAGCTCGACCATCGGGACACCCGCGGCGAGCCCGGCGCGGATCCGCACGTCGAGATGGGCGGCCCGGAGCCGGGCGCGCTGCGAGTTCGCGAGGAGGTTGCGGGCGACCACGATCAGCCAGGCGCACCGGCCGTCCCGGTCGGCCGGAAGGACGTCACCGCGGTGCCAGGCGATCGCGAGCGCCTGGGATGCGATGTCCTCCGCGACGTGCCAGTCCGTGCGTCGCGCGGCATACCCGAGCACGACGGGGTACAGGTCAGCGAACATCGCTGCGAACTGGTCCTCGTCCACGCCCCGCCTCCCCGTCGCGTCGAGTCTAGGGGGCAGGGTCCGCACTGCTCCCGGGGCTGGCCGAGGGGACAAGGGGCGCTAGCAGATCGTCGTCGTGGTGCTCTGGTAGACCGACCGGGCTGCGCTCAACCAGCCCGAGACCGCGGGGTTCGACGCCCCGGGCACGGCGCACGTGCTGTGACCGCCGCCGCCGACCGTCTCGTAGAACGTCGCCCGCTTCTCGTACCGGTTCGCGTACGAGCCGATCGAGAACGACGGCAGCGGGATGTACTGCCCGGGCAGCCGGTACTGCATGAGGGTGCCCGCGTAGAACGGTGAGCTCCAGACGCACGTGTACCCCGTGCGGCAGTCGCTGATCGACAACGTCCCGACCTCGGCGGTCGTGACGAGGATCGCGCCGCCGGCCTGGCTGGTCGTGGTGACGACCCGCTCCCCCGGCGGGACGGTCGGGGACCCGCCGTCGGCCGCGACCGAAGGGGATGCGAGAACGAGCGTGGCGAGGGCCAGCGCCGCCGCCGCGACGGGGCGTCGAGCGACCGAGCCGCGCGCGCCGATCCGCGTGAGAAGTCCCATACCTCTTCATGTCCGGCACGGCGCTCAGATCACCGCAGCCGGTTGTGACCTGCGCCACACACGGCGGCGCCGGGCCCGTCAGAGCGTTGCGCCGACCAGCACCGGCTCGGGCTCGAGGGCGATCCCGAACGACGCGGCCACACCGTCCCGGATCGTGCGGGCGAGCGCCAGGACGTCCTGCGCGCGCGCGCCGCCGCGATTCGTGAGCGCGAGCGTGTGCTTGGTCGACACAGCGGCGGGCCCTGGCAGCCCGTACCCGCGACCGAAGCCCGCCCGCTCGATGAGCCATGCCGCACTCGTCTTGGTCATGCCGCCGCCTGCCGGGTAGCGCGGCGCGTCGTCGGGCAGCAGGGCGGCGTCCGCCGCGGTGAGCACCGGGTTGGTGAAGAACGAGCCCGCGCTCGAGGTGTCGGGGTCGGTCGGGTCGAGGACCATGCCCTTGCCCGCCCGCAGCGCGAGCACCGCGGCGCGCACGTCGGCCAGGGGCGCCCGCTCGCCGACGGCGATGTCGAGGGCCTTGGCCAGCTCGGCGTACGCGATCGGCGCGGACAGCGGACCGACGCGCAGCTGCAGCGTCACGTCGAGCACCACGTAGCGCGGCGTCGGCGACCACGGTGAGCGCGGGTCGGCCGGGTCGACGCGCATGGAGCGCTTGAGCAGCGAGGTCCGGTACCCGAACGCGAGGTCGACGAACGCGAGCGTCCGCACCCGTCCGCGCGCCCGGTCCCACGTCCGCACGGTCGCGATCGACTGCGCGACCTCCTGGCCGTAGGCCCCGACGTTCTGCACCGGGGTCGCACCCGTCGACCCGGGGATGCCGGACAGCGCCTCGACGCCGTACAGCCGCGTCCCGACGGCGTGCGCGACGACGTCGTCCCACGGGGTGCCCGCCGGCACGAGGACCGTCACGCCCGCGCACGCCGAGTGGTCCGGGGTCGTCACACCGGTGCGCAGGTCGCGGACGACGACGCCGTCGAAGCCCGCGTCGGACACGAGAACGTTCGAGCCGCCGCCGAGCACGAGCAGCGGCTCGCCCGCGTCGTCGGCCGACCGCACCGCCTCGATCAGCTCGGCCTCGCTCGACGTCTCCACGTACCGGCCCGCCGGTCCGCCGACCCGCAGGGTCGTGAGCTCCGCGAGCGTCGGGGTGGTCCGGGTCGAGGTCGTCACTGCGTCAGGTTAGCCCGGACGGGTGCGGCCGCCCGGATGACGCCCAGTCCGATGACGACCGGGATCGCGATCGCGAGCAGCGCGTGGCGGTAGCCCACGTGCTGCGCCAGCATCCCCAGCAGGGGCGGTCCCGCGAGGAACGCCGAGTAGCCGATGGTCGAGACGACGCTCACGCGGGCCGCAGCTCGCAGCGGGTCGTCGCTCGCCGCGCTCATCCCGACGGGGAAGCCGAGCGCGGCGCCCATCCCCCACAGCACCACCCCGACGAGCGCGAGCCACATCATGTCCTCGCTGACCAGGGCGAACAGCAGCAGACCGGCGAGGGCGAGACCCGAGCACAGGCGCAGGACGACGACGCGCCCGTACCGGTCGAGCAGCCGCGTCCCGAGGAACCGCATCGCCGTCATCGCGGTCACGAACAGCCCGAACGTCAGCGCACCCACGGCGTTGTCCTTGCCGAAGCCGTCGACGACCGCGAGCGCGACCCAGTCGTTGGCCGACCCCTCGGTCAGGGCGGCCGCCAGCACCACCAGCCCGATGAGCAGCGTGCGACCCTCGAGCCAGGCACCGAACGCGCGGCGCAGGCGACCCTCGGAGGGCGCGTGCAGGGTCGGCTCGCCCTCGTGCGCCCGCGCACCGTGACCGGTCGGCGTCGGGAGGAACTGGCGCACGGCCCACACGACCCCGAGCGTGGTCAGGACCAGCACGACGGGCAGGTGCACGACGACGGGCACGTGCAGCCACGCAGCGATGGCCGCGACGCCCGCCGCTGCCGCCGTGCCGACCGAGAACCCCGCGTGGTAGCGCGGCATGACCGTGCGACCCAGGCGCTGCTCGACGATCGCGCCCTCGAGGTTCATCGCGGCGTCCCAGACCCCGGTCCCCACGCCGTACATCACGAGGCCGATGCCGACGACGACGATCTGCCCCGTCGCGACACCGACGGACGCGAGCGTGAGGCCCGACGCGTTGAGGATCGCGAACCCCAGCACCGTTCGCGGGGCTCCGAGCCGGGTCACGAGCAGGCCCGAGAGGGGCAGCGCGAGCAGCGAGCCGATCGAGCCGATGAGCAGCAGCACGCCGATCCGGCTCGGCGTCAGGCCGAGGCCGTCACGCACCGCGGGCAGGCGGGCGGCCCAGCTCGAGAAGTTGAAGCCGTTGAGCACGAAGACGGCGAACACCGCGCGCGAGGCGGCCCGCACGGCGGGATCGGTCATGGTGCGAGCCGACGTCCGGGCCGGCGCCGCGGTCACGACCGGCCCGCCGGGCTCGGCACAGCACGGGGCCGGGGCAGGGCTGCCGGCAGCGGTTCGGCGGTCACGGCTGGCGAGGGGCTCATGGCGGTCACACCTGTCGACGAGGTCATGGCGGTCACAGCGTCGAGTGTGCCCTGTTCGGGGCGGCCGACCGAGCGCGCGAGGAGCACGCTCACGACCATGGCCGCCGTGATGAGCAGCAGCGCATGGCGGATCCCGATCGACTGCGCGACCAGGCCGAGCAACGGGGGCGCCGCGAGCGACGCCACCGAGGAGAACGCGGAGATCACGGACACACGCGCCGCGGCGCGCATCGGGTCGTCCGATGCCGCCGCGATGCCGATCGGGAAGGCCAGGGCGGCACCGAAGCCCCAGGCCATCGCCCCGGCACCCGCGACGAGCAACGTCGGCGCAAGACCGAACAGCAGCAGGCCGGCCAGCGCGACGAGGCCCGAGACCCGCAGGACAGCGACGCGACCGAAGCGGTCGATGAGGCGCGTGCCGAGCAGGCGCACGAGCGTCATCGACCCGATGAAGACTGCCAGCACGACCGCACCGACGGCTTCCGCACGCCCGAACCCGTCGACCACCGCGAGCGAGAGCCAGTTGTTGGCGGAGCCCTCCGAGAGGGCGGCCGCCATGATGACGGCGCCGATCAGGAGGGTCCGCGGCTCGCGCCACGCGTCGAGCGCTGAGGCGAGTCCCCGACGACGCGAAGGAGGGCCCGGCACGACGGGGCTCGGCGCGGCAGCGTCCGGGACCGCGAGCTCCGACGCGGTGAGGTCGGTGCGCCGCGCCGCGACGCCCGTGTCGAGGATGACGTGGGAGAGCGAACCGAGGCGCCAGGCGAGCGCGACGACGGCTGTGACGCCGAGCTGGACGGTCAGGGGCACTCCCCCGTGCGACGCGAGCCCGCCGAGCCCTGAGCCGACGACCGCGCCGATCGAGAACGCCGCGTGGAAGTGCGGCAGCATCGTCCGGCCCATGCGCCGCTCCACAGCCGCCGTCTCGACGTTCAGCGGAACGTTGCACAGCGCGAACGACATGCCGTTGAGCATCACGCCGACGACGAGCATCGCGACCGAGCCGACCGTCGGCCCGATCCCCATGAACACGTACGCGACCGTGAAGCCGGCGGTCGAGACCACCAGGACGCGTCGTCCGCCGAACCGCGTCACGAGCGCTCCGGCGAGCATCACCATGACCAGCGAGCCGGCCGAGCCCGCGAGCAGCACGGTCCCGAGCTGCCCGGTCGACAGGCCGAGCTCGTCACGCACGGTCGGGAGGCGCGCGAGCCAGCTCGAGAACGTCAGCCCGTTGAGGGCGAACAGCCCCAGGAGCAGCAGGCGAGCGCGTGCGACGACGGGATCGCGTGGTGCGGCGGGGGCGCTGCCGGGGACGGGAAGGACCGCGCTCGAGGTGCGCGCCGTACTGCCGAGACTCACGAGACAACTCACGATCTGCTGAGGAGGGCGTCGGTGCGCCCGGTAAGTGGCGTGTCGAATCGATTCGATACCGACATGATTGTGCGCGTACGCTGACCGCTGCGTCAACCAGAACCGCCGTCACACCAGATTCGCCGTCGGACACACGCCGCGCTCCACTCGGCGCACCCGGACCGACGGCCCGAGACCACCGGAGGCGTTGGGTCCCGTGTCGAACCCCCGCCCGACCCTGGCCGACGTCGCGTCGAGCGCCCGAGTGTCCGTCTCTACGGCGTCGCTGGCGTTCTCGGGCGCCGGGCCCATCGCCGCCGAGACGCGCCGTCGTGTGCTCGCCGCCGCCGAGGAGCTCGGCTACAGCGGACCCAACCCGCTCGGACGCCAGCTCCGCAGCGGCCGCTCCGGGATCGTCGGCGTCATCATCGGCGACGCCCTGCGCCGGTCGTTCCGGGACCCGGTCTCGGTCCAGACGCTCGACGGCCTCGTGAGCACCCTCGGGCCGCTCGGTCTCGGGGTGCTGCTCGTGCCCGGCTCGACCGCCCCCGGTGCGCCTGCGGTCGACCCGCTCGTCGAGTCCGCCGCGATGGATGTCGCCGTGATCATGTGGGGCGGGTCGATCGGGGACCCGGTCCTCGCGGCGCTCCGACGCCGAGGGACCCCCACGGTCCTCGTCGAGGGTGCACCGGAGGAGGGCGTCGCGGCGATCGGCATCGACGACCGCGCGGGGATCGCGCGGCTCGGTACGTACCTGCTCGAGCTGGGCCACACGCGCATCGCGACCGTCACGCTCGCCTTTGGCCACGACCGCCGTGAGGGGTTGGCCGACGCCGACCGGATCGCCGACATCGAGTGGGCGTACACCCGCCGCAGACTCCAAGGGCTCGGTGACGCGGGCATCACCCCGGTCGCGATCTGGGAGACACCCGCCTCCCTCGTCGAGCACGGCACCGCAGCGGGCCGCGCGCTGCTCACCTCGGCCGAGCCACCGACAGCGATCATCGCCCAGTCGGACCTGCTCGCCGCAGGCGTGGTGCTCGCGGCTCGGGAGCTCGGGCTCCGCGTCCCTCAGGACGTCTCCGTGGCCGGGTTCGACGGTCTCGACCTGCCCTGGCTCGCGCCCGACGTCCTGACGAGCGTCTCGCAGCCGCTCGCCGAGAAGGGTGCCGCCATCGGGCGCGCGGTCGAGGCTCTCCTCGCAGGCACCATGCCTGCACCCCAGCTCCTGCCGGTGACGCTGCGCCCCGGGACCACGACAGGACCGCCGCCTCAGCACCGCTCCTGACCGCCTCAGCGAGGCGACGCCTCACCGAGGCGGGCCGGGCGGACGCCTACAGCCGGACGACCGCCTGCGCCTTGCCGAGGACGCGGACGCCGTCGCACGTCGCGGTCAGGTCGAGCCGGACCGTGCCGGCGTCGACGTCGACCACACCGACCGTCGCGACCACCTCGACGGTCGCGGAACCCGGGTCGGGGACGGGGACGGGGCGCGTGAACCGCACCTGGTAGTCGACGACCGCACCCGGGTCGCCTGCCCAGTTGGCGACGACCGACGAGACGGCACCCATCGTCCACATGCCGTGCGCGATGACGCCTGGCAGGCCGACCTCGACGGCGACCCGCTCGTTCCAGTGGATGGGGTTGAAGTCCCCGCTCGCCCCCGCATACCGCACGAGGCGCGCGCGGTCGACGGTGATCTGACGGCGGACGACCTCGTCGCCGACGGACAGCTGCGCGATCGCTGGGCGGAGGTCCGTCATGAGCCCTCGCCCCGCACCGCGAGGGTCGAGATGACGGTGGCGACCGGGGCGCCGTCGTCCGCGGCGATCTCGGCGCGGGTGGTGACCATGGCGAGGCCGGCCCGCTCGGTGATCGAGTCGACGTGCAGGACCGTCACGAGGCGATCGCCCGCGTGGATCGGGCGGTGGTGCGTGAACCGCTCGTCGGCGTGCACGACGCGGCTGAAGTCGATCCCGGCGTCGGGGTCCTCGAGCAGCTGCGCCTCGGCGCGCTGAGCGACGACGACCGCGAACGTCGGAGGAGCGATGACGTCGGGGTAGCCGAGTGCGCGGGCTGCCGCCGGATCGCTGTGCGCCGGGTGCGAGGCGCCGACGGCCTGGGCGAACTCGCGGATCTTCTCGCGGCCGACCTCGTAGGCGTCGTTCGGCGGGTACTCGCGCCCCGCGTACTCAGCGTTGACCCGCACGGCCTGAGGTACCGAGCTCAGCTCAGCGGGTCTCGCGGTGCAGCGTGTGGCGCTTGTCGCGCGGGCAGAACTTCGACAGCTCGAGGCGGTCGGGGTCGTTCCGGCGGTTCTTCTTCGTGATGTAGTTCCGCTCCTTGCACTCGGTGCAGGCGAGCGTGATCTTCGGGCGGACGTCCGTGCTCTTGCTTGCCATGGTCTTGTCACCTCTCGCGCCGAAGCGCAACGTACCGGTCTGCGCGCGCCGGCCGACGCGCGGATCTGTCCTGTGGCGGTAGCGGGAGCGGGACTCGAACCCGCGACACCACGATTATGAGCCGTGTGCTCTAACCACCTGAGCTACCCCGCCTTGTATCGATGCGCAGGGGCCGCTTCACGGACGAGCCGTGACACGAACCCCCGACACACCAACAGAGCCCCGAAAGGGAATCGAACCCTTGACCTTCTCCTTACCATGGAGACGCTCTGCCGACTGAGCTATCGGGGCAGCGCGAGCAAGATTACACGGCCGCAGGCGCGCCAGCGAAATCGGCCCCTCGGACCGGGCCGCACCTGGTCCGATCGACCTGCTGCAGACGTGCGGTCCCGCCCCGTGGCCACCCCCGCGCCCCGCGCTCGACAGCCGCATCGTGAGACGCGTCGGGGGCCAGGAGGGTGATGTTCACGCCGTCGGCTGCCCCGGCCGGGTGAAGTCCCCCGCTTCCCCTGTGAACTGGACATCTGGCTACGGAAGAGTACGCGGGTGCCTATCGACGACGCGCTCCACGTGGAGATCACCGACGCCGACGTGCGCGCGGCCAAGAAGGACTGGATCGCCGCACGTGACGGGGTCGACCCCGACCGGGACGTCGAGCGTGCCCTCTGGTACTACAAGCGCCTCATCTCGACCCAGGCGCAGCAGATCGCCGACGAGGTCCGCAAGCCCGGCTACCGCCGGCACTCGTGATCGCCTGAGGACCGGCCTCACCGGCTGACCGACTCCGCACGACGAACGGGGCGCCCTCTCATCGAGAGGACGCCCCGTTCGTTCTGTGGCGGGTGAGGGATTCGAACCCCCGTAGGCGTTGCCAGCTGATTTACAGTCAGCCCCCTTTGGCCACTCGGGTAACCCGCCAAGGTTGTGTGCAGTTGTCTCACCGTTGCCTCTCACGCAGGCACGTCGCCCGCACTGACTGGCAGTGCAGCGCCGCGCACAGCGTGCGGGTGGAAGGATAGCAACTCCAGCGGGGTGCTCGCGCAGCATCCCGGCACGCAGACTTCTCGCACCACGACCCGACCCGCCCCGTGCGGTTCGACAGGGAGGACACCATGGCGAGCGAAGCGTCGTTCGACGTCGTCAGCAAGGTCGACCGCCAGGAGGTCGACAACGCGCTCAACCAGGCCGCCAAGGAGGTCGCGCAGCGGTACGACTTCAAGAACATCGGCGCGTCGATCGGCTGGAGCGGCGACAAGATCCTCATGGTCGCGAACTCCGAGGAGCGCGTGCTGGCGATCCTCGACGTGCTGCAGGGCAGGCTCATCCACCGCGGGATCTCGTTGAAGTCGCTCGACACGGGCGACGGCAAGCCGCGCCCGTCCGGCAAGGAGTTCCGCCTCGAGGCCTCGCTCAAGGAGGGCCTCAGCAGCGAGGTCGCCAAGAAGATCGGCAAGCTCGTGCGCGACGAGGGCCCCAAGGGCGTCAAGTCGACCATCACGGGCGACGAGGTGCGCATCTCGGCGAAGAGCCGCGACGACCTCCAGGAGGTCATCGCGCTGCTCAAGGGGGCGGACCTCGACGCCGCCCTGCAGTTCACGAACTACCGCTAGACCTCGACCGGCTCTGGCGCCACGGCCCCCGCGCCGAACCGGGCGAGCGCGAACGCCCCGAGGTCTACCCCCGGCACCTCGGGGCGCACCCCGGTCGCCAGGTCGGCGAGCACCTGCCCGATGCCCGGCGTGAACGTGAAGCCGTGGCCCGAGAACCCGGCCCCGATCACGACCGGGCCGATGCGGTCGAGCAGGAACCGCTCGTCGGGGGTCGTCGTGGAGGTGTATTTGATCGGCGCGGGCGCGTCGGCGTCGAGTCCCGGGAACCACTCCCGCACGTACGCGCGCAGCTCGGCGAGCCGACCGGGCTCGGCCGTGACGTCGCGGGTGTCGGGGTCGACGACCGGACCGGTGCCGTGGTGACCGACCTTCACGCCCTCACCGGGCGTGTGGTGGCCGTACGTGCCGCTGCCCGGGTAGCCGCCGTCGGGCGCGTCCGGCAGGCGGGCCTCGGCGTGCGCGGCCGGGTCGACGCGGTGGATGAAGCTGGGCCACGCGTCGCCGTCGACGAGCGCCGGGTCACGCACCGGGAAGTGCGCGGGCTGCTCCTGGGTCACGACGAGTGACGGCAGCACGTCGAACCCGGGCACGCCCGCGAGCAGACCCGCCGTCCAGGCACCGCCGGCCACGACGACCGCGCTCGCCCGGAGCTCGCTCACGACCTCCTCGGAGTGCGGCGGCTGGTCGACGACGTGCACGACGGCTCCCCCGTCGGCCCTCACCTCGATGCCCGTCACACGCACGTGGTGACGCACCTCGGCTCCGTGCCGGGCTGCCTGCGCCTGGAGCGCCGCGACCGTCCGGTCGGCGTGCGCGAGCCCCGCGACCTTCTGCACGACGACGCGGTCGTCGAACCGCATCCCGGGCCAGCGGCCCTGCGCCTCCGGACCGGTCAGATACTCGAAGGGGACCCCGCACACGAGCAGCGTCTCGACGAGGCCCCGCAGCGCGCGGACGGGCCCGTGGTCGACGCACCCGTTGAGGGTCAGCAGCTGGTCGCCCGACTCCTCCTGGAGCACGTCCCACCACCGGAGCGCGAGCTGGGCGAGCCGCACGTGCCCGACGTCGGCGTACCCGAGCCGGAAGACGCGCCCCGCGCCGTGCGAGGCGCCGCGCGTGTGCCCGGGACCGAACTGCTCGACGAGCGTGGTCGGCACGCCCCGGCGCGCGAGCGCCCACGCCGTGGCCGAGCCCATGGCTCCCCCACCGACGACGACCACCCGTTCGTCGCGCGGCCCGTCCACCTGTGCTCCGACTGCTCCGACCACGCGTTCGCCCGCCCCTCGTCGCCCACCGATGGCGGCACGCTAGCGTGCGTCCGGGTTGTCCTGGTACGTCTGCTCACCAGGAGGACTCAGGTTCAGTACGGCGGCAGGCCCGCCATGCGCTGGAGCCGGTCGATGCGATCGGCCATCGGCGGGTGCGTGGCGAAGAGTCGCGCGACCCCGGTGGCCTTGAACGGGTTGGCGATCATCAGGTGCGAGACGTCGACGAGCTTCTGGTCGCGCGGCAGCGGGGCGGCCTGCGTGCCACGCTCAAGCTTGCGTAGGGCCGAGGCGAGAGCGAGCGGGTCGCCCGTGAGGCGTGCGCCGTCCTCGTCCGCGTCGTACTCGCGGGTGCGGCTGATCGCGAGCTGGATCATCGTGGCGGCCAACGGCGCCAGGAGCGCCATCGCGATGCCGGCGATGGGGTTGGCGTTGCGCCGGTCGCCGCCCCCGAAGAACATGAGGAACTGCGCGATCGAGGTGATGACGCCGGCCACGGCCGCCGCGACGGACGACGTGAGGATGTCCCGGTTGTAGACGTGCGTCAGCTCGTGCCCGAGGACCCCGCGCAGCTCGCGCTCGTCGAGCAGGGCCAGGATGCCCTCGGTGCAGCACACCGCGGCGTTGCGCGGGTTGCGGCCCGTGGCGAACGCGTTGGGGGCTGCCGTCGGTGACACGAACAGGCGCGGCATCGGCTGGCGCGCCGCTGTCGAGAGCTCACGCACGATCCGGTACATGCCGGGCTGCTCGAGCTCGCTCACGGGGACGGCATGCATCGCGCGGATCGCGATCTTGTCCGAGTTCCAGTAGCTGTAGGCCGTCATGACGACACCCAGGCCCGCGAACAGGAAGATGTACCGGCCCCGCCCGACCGAGGCGCCGAGCGCCAGCAGCACGACCCACAGCACGCCGAAGAGCGCTGCGGTCTTCAGACCGTTGAGATGACGGTGCCCCATGGGAACGTCCCTGCTCCTTGCGAACCGAGGCCCACGCGGATGCGGGCGTCTGACTTCGACAACGCGCGTCGGCCCCGGAGCGTTCCCTCTCAGGCCTGAGGGTCGTCTGTGAGCGGGCGCCCGAGCGAGACGGCGACCATGTCCTCGCGCGGGACGACCTTGATGCGCTCGCGACCCTCGGGCTCCCCGAGGGAGCGCTCGTGGGCGTCCAGGACCTCCCAGTCGGACCACTGGATGACCTCGACACCGCGCGCAGCCAGGTGGTCCAGGACCGCCTGCGGGTCGCGGTCCGCGGCCGTGAAGAACGGGTTCGCGGCGTCCTGCGCGTCGCCGATGTCCTCGGTGAGGTGGCGGATCGTCTCGGTCGCGTCGGACTTGGTGTGCCCGATGAGCCCGACGGGCCCCCGCTTGATCCAGCCGGTCGTGTAGACGCCGGGCAGCGGTGTGCCGTCCGCGTCGAGCACGCGTCCCTCCTCGTTGGGGATCACGCCGGCGGCGTCGTCGAACGGGATGTCCACGAGCGGGGAGCCGAAGTAGCCGACAGCGCGGTACACGGCCTGTACCGGCCAGTCGTGCAGCTCGCCCGTGCCCTCGACGTTGCCGTCGCCGCGCAGGACTGTGCGCTCGGTCCGCAGGCCCACGACGTTGCCGTCCTCGCCCAGCACCTCGACCGGCTTGTGGAGGAAGTGCAGGTGGATGCGCCGGGTCGCGGTCAGCTCCTCGGGCTCCTTGAGCGTCCAGTCCGTGAGCGTCTTGACGACCTGCTTCGTCTGGTTCGAGGAGTGGATCGCGGTCATGGAGCCCTCGTCGAACTCGAAGTCCTCCGGGTAGACGATGACGTCGACGTCGGGCACGTGGCCGAGCTCGCGGAGCTCGAGCGGCGAGAACTTGACCTGCGCCGGACCGCGTCGGGCGAACAGGTGCACGTCTGTGACGGGAGAGGCCTTGAGGGTCTCGTAGACGTTGGCCGGGATCTCGGTCGGCAGCAGGTCGTCGGCGTGCTTGGCGAGGATGCGGGCGACGTCGAGCGCGACGTTCCCTGCGCCGAGCACCGCGACCTCCTTCGCGTTCAGCGGCCACGTCCGCGGGACGTCGGGGTGCCCGTCGTACCAGGAGACGAAGTCGGCCGCCCCGTAGGAGCCGTCGAGGTCGATGCCCGGGATCGTCAGGGCGGCGTCGCGGATCGAGCCCGTCGAGAAGATCACGGCGTCGTAGAACTGACGCAGGTCCTCGAGCTTGACGTCGACGCCGTAGTCCACGTTGGCGAGCAGGCGGATGTCACCGCGCTCGAGCACCTTGTGGAGCGCCACGATGATCTGCTTGATCCGCGGGTGGTCGGGCGCGACCCCGTACCGCACGAGGCCGAACGGCGCGGGGAGCCGCTCGAAGAGGTCGATGCTGACGTCGACGTCGGTCTTCGACAGGATGTCGGCTGCGTAGATGCCGGCGGGGCCGGCGCCGACGATCGCCACACGCAGCTTGCGGTTCGTGCTCACGGGACGCGGGTACCTTCCGGGTCGAGGAAGCGGGTCGAGGTGACCCTGACAGCTCCGACCGACCTGCCGATCTGCCGATCCGTCGATCCGCGTGAACTGCAGAGACTGCCGGGGCTGCCGGGCACAGAGGTGCTGACGCCAGTGTACGGCGACCGTCTGGGGCGCCCCGGGGCGACCACCACCATGCGGACACGCACCGACGCGCGCGCGGCGGTCAGGCGGCGGGCGCGTCCACGACGATGACCGTCACGTTGTCGCGACCGCCCGCGACGAGCGCGGCAGCGACGAGGTGGTCGGCGGCGTCCTGAGGGTCGCGGCGGGTCCGGAGGACCTCGGCGATGTGCGCGTCGTCGAGCTCGCCCGTCAGTCCGTCCGAGCACACGAGGACCCGGTCACCCGCCCCGAACGCCAACGGGAAGAAGTCCGGCTCGGGATCGTCGCCGCCACCGCCGCCCAGCACCCGGGTCACGACGTTGCGGTGCGGGTGACGCGCCGCCTGCTCAGCAGTCAGCAGCCCGCGCGCGACCATCTCGGCGACCTCGGAGTGGTCGACGCTCACCTGGGTGAGCTCGCCACCCGCGAGCCGGTAGGTGCGCGAGTCGCCGACGTTGACGACGAGCCACGACGGACCGTCCGGTCCGCGCACGACGAGCGCTCCGGTCAGGGTCGTCCCCGGCGGCGGACCCGACCCGGTGGGGATCGAGCGGATGCGCGCGACGGCTCGCCGCAGGTGCACGGTGACGATCTCGGGTGTCAGGGTCGGCTCGTCGAGCAGCCCGCGGAGAGCCTCGATCGCGTAGGCGCTCGCCACCTCGCCCGACTCGTGCCCGCCCATGCCGTCGGCGACCACGAAGACCGGGAAGCGTGCGAGGAAGCTGTCCTCGTTGACCTGCCGACGCGTCCCCCGGTCCGTCGCCACGCCCCAGCTGACACCCGCCACGGTCGCCGTCATCGGGGCGCCGTCCCGGTCGCACGGCGACGCCGCGCGCCGGGTCCTTCGGGCGTGTGCGCCGTCCGGCGCTGCAGGTCGGCGGGCACCGTCAGGACGCGCGGTCGACCAGTGAGGCGGCGAACGACACCAGCGCGTCCTTGGCCGCGCTGCCAGGCAGGGGGTCGAGCTCGGCGACGGCCTCGTGCGCGAGCGCGGTCGCCTGCCGACGCGTCTGCTCGACCACGTCGTGCCGCCGCAGCGCCGCGACGGCCTGCTCGAGCGCAGGGTCGCTCGACAGGTCGGAGTCGAGAAGCGTGACGAGGTCGCGGTCGGCGGCCGTGCCGGACGGGCCGGCCGCGAGCTCGCGGAGCAGCAGCACCGGCATGGTGGGGACGCGCTCACGCAGGTCCGTGCCGGGGGTCTTGCCCGTCGTGGCACCGTCGGAGGTCAGGTCGATGACGTCGTCGGCGAGCTGGAACGCGACACCGATCTTCTCCCCGAACCGCATGACCGTCGACACCACGTCGGGCGCGCAGCCGGCGAACATCGCACCCAGCCGGGCCGACGTGGCGATGAGCGATGCCGTCTTGTCGGCGAGGACCTGGCGGTAGTGCGCGATGGGGTCGTCGCCCGGTCGAGGGCCGATCGTCTCGTGGAGCTGACCGAGGCACAGCCGCTCGAACGTCGAGGCCTGGATCCGCACGGCCTCCGGGCCGAGCCCGGCCACCGTCAGGGACGCCCGCGCGAACAGCAGGTCGCCCGTCAGGATCGCGACCTGGTTGCCCCAGACCTCGTGCGCCGCCGGCGCACCGCGGCGCAGCGGCGCGGAGTCCATGACGTCGTCGTGGTAGAGCGACGCGAGGTGCGTGAGCTCGACGACGACGGCCGCGTCGATCACCTCGCGGCGTGAGCCGTCGCCCAGCTCGGCCGCCAGGAGCGTCAGGAGGGGCCGCAAGCGCTTGCCACCGGCGTTGACGAGGTGGCGGGACGCGTCGTCGACGAGGGTGTCCGCCTGCGTCACGGCGTCACGCAGACGCTCCTCGACCAGCGCGAGGCGACCCGTCAGCAGGTCGGCCAGCACCGGGTCGGCCAGCGGGAGCGAGTCGGCGGAGGTCACGGGATGAACTTAGCTGCCTCGGTCACAAGATCGAGAACCGGTCCCGGGACGACGCCGAGCAGCACTGTCAGGACGGCGCAGATCGCGATGGCCACGAGCGCGAAGCCCTCGGACGCGACCACGGTCGTCGTCGGCTGGCCGCTCGCACCCGCCGGAACGGCACCGTCGGCGTCCGCGCCCGCAGGAGGCGTGAAGAACATCAGGACGATGATGCGCACGTAGAAGAACGCAGCAGCGGCCGACGCCAGCACGCCGACGATCGCGAGCCCCGTCGCACCGCCGGCGACCGCCGCCGAGAAGACCGCGAACTTCCCCGTGAAGCCGGCCGTCAGCGGGATGCCCGTGAACGACAGCAGGAACAGGGTGAAGGTCACCGCGAGCACGGGGTGGGTGCGGCCGAGGCCGGCCCACTGGGACACGTGCGTCGCCTCTCCCAGCACCGACCCCTGCTCGGCGGGGTCCGCCGGCTGGTCGACGTCGGCCCCTGCGCCTGCGCCTGCCGCACCAACGGCCACGGCGACCGGCGCGACGACCGCGCTGCGCTCACGGACGAGCGAGACGATGCCGAACGCGCCGACCGTGGCCGCGCCGTACGCGAGCAGGTAGAAGAGGACCGACGAGACCCCCTGCGTGTTCAGCGCGATGATTCCGGTGAGCACGAAGCCCGCGTGCGCGATCGAGGAGTACGCGAGCATGCGCTTGATGTCGGTCTGCAGCAGACCGGCGACCGTCCCGACCACGATCGTGAGGATCGCGACCGCCCACAGCGCCGGGGCGAGGTCCCACTTCAGGTCCGGCAGGACGACGTAGACCATGCGCAGCAGGGCGCCGAACGCCGCGACCTTGGTGCACGCGGCCATGAAGCCCGTGATCGGGGTCGGTGCGCCCTGGTAGACGTCGGGCGTCCACGCGTGGAACGGCACCGCGCCGACCTTGAACAGCAGACCGACCAGGACCATGAGGGCGCCCGCGAGGAGCAGCCCGTCGAGCCCGACGACCGTGTGCGTCGCCTTGGCGATGTCCGCGTAGCGGATCGACCCGGCGAAGCCGTACAGCAGCGCGATGCCGAACAGGAGGATCGCGGAGGCGAACGCGCCGAGCAGGAAGTACTTCATCGACGCCTCCTGGCTCAGCAGGCGGCGACGGCGCGCGAGCCCGGAGAGCAGGTAGAGCGGGAGCGAGAGCACCTCGAGAGCGACGAAGAGCGTCAGCAGGTCGCCCGTCGCGGGGAAGATCAGCATCCCGCCCGTCGCGAAGAGCACGAGCGGGTAGACCTCGGTCTGGCTCAGGCCCTTGCGCCGCGCGACCTCCTCGTAGTCCGAACCGGGCACCGCGGCGGCCTGGGGCGCGAACGCGTCCTCGCCCGTCTCGGTGCGGTCGGCCATGACGAGGATCGACAGCAGCGCGAGCAGGGCGATCGTGCCCTGGAGGATGAGCGTCGGGCCGTCGACGATGAGCGAACCGCCGAGGACGACGGTCCCGCCGTTGGCCCGCACGCCGTTCCACAGCGCGGCGACCGCGACGAGCGCACCCGCCGTCGCGAGGAGCGAGAGCGTGAGCTGCAGCGGGCGGCGCAGCCGCGCAGGCGCGAACGCCTCGACGAGCACGCCGACGACGGCGGCCCCGAGCACCAGCAGCACCGGCGTGAGCTGCGCCCACGCGATGGCAGGCGCGGTGAAGGACCCGGTCACTTGTTGCTCCCCTCGGTCGCCGAGGCGGTCTGGGCCCCGACGGCTGGCACGTCCTGCACACCGACCAGCTGGAGCGTGGCCTTCGCGGGCTCGCGCACGAGATCGAGCGCGGGGGCCGGGTAGAAGCCGAGCACCAGCATGATCGCGAGCAGGGGCGCGACGGCCCACTTCTCGCGGGCGGACAGGTCGGGCGTGGTCTCGAGCCCGGTGCGGACCGGGCCGGTGAAGATCCGCTGATAGGTCAGCAGGATGTACAGCGCCGCGAGGATCACCACGACGACGGCGGCGACCGCGGCGGGGCGGTGCCGGGCGAAGGTCCCGATGAGGACGAGGTACTCGCTGACGAACGTCGACATGCCCGGGAGCGAGAGCGCCGAGAGGCCGATGGTCAGGAACAGCCCGGCGAGCACCGGCGTGACCTTCTGCAGCCCGCCGAAGTCCGCGATCTTCTGCGAGCCGCGGCGCCGCACGAGGTACCCGGCGAGCAGGAACAGCCCGCCCGTCGAGAGCCCGTGGTTGACCATGTAGAACGACGATCCGGCGACGCTCACCGAGGTGAACGCGAAGATGCCCAGCACGATGACCCCGAAGTGCGACACCGACGTGTAGGCGATGAGGCGCATGAGGTCCTTCTGCCCGATCGCGAGCAGGCCGCCGTACAGGATCGAGATGACGGCGAGCACGATCACGGCGGGGGCTGCCCAGCGGGACGCCTCGGGGAACAGCGGGAGGCACAGCGTCAGCATCCCGAAGGTGCCGACCTTGTCCAGCACGCCGACCAGCAGCACCGACGTGCCCGCGGGCGCGTTCTCGGCGGCGTCGGGCAGCCACGTGTGCACCGGGAACATCGGGGCCTTGATCGCGAACGCGACGAAGAACGCGACGAACAGCCAGCGACCCGTCGTCACCGGGATGTCCGCGCCGACGAGGTTGTCGATGAGGAAGCCCTGCGGTCCGCCCGGTCCCTGCAGGTAGAGCGCGATGACCCCGACCAGCATGATGAGCCCGCCGGCGAGCGAGAACAGCAGGAACTTCACGGCTGCGTAGCGCCGGTGCACCCCGCCGAAGACCCCGATCATGAAGTAGACCGGGATGAGCATCGCCTCGAACAGCACGTAGAACAGGAACACGTCACGGGCGGCGAACACCGCCACCATGAAGACCTCGAGGAGCAGGACCAGCGCGACGTAGTGCCTCAGCCGGTCGAGGTCGCCGTCCTGCTCGCGCCAGGCTGCGAGGATGACGAGCGGCACCAGGACGACCGACAGCAGGACGAGCGCGAGCCCGACCCCGTCGACGCCCACGGCGTAGCTGACCCCGAACGACGAGATCCACGCGTGGGTCTCGCTGAGCTGGTGGGTGCCCGACGCGGACGTGTCGAACGCGAGCAGCGCGCCGACGGCGAGCGCGAGCTCGACGATCGAGAACGCGAAGGCCACGTGCCGCACGATCCGGCGCTGCGACCTCGGCAGCGCCCACACCGTGGCCGCGCCCAGGAGCGGCAGCACGATCAGCGCTGTGAGCCAGGGGAATCCGGAGGATGTCATCGGTCGGTGCTCTCCCTCAGATCCGCGGTGCCAGGACGATGGCGGCGAGGACGACCACGCCCACGAGCATCGTTGCGGCATAGGTGCGGGCGTAGCCCGTCTGGAACTTGCGCACGACGCTGCCGAGGCCCACCGTCAGCTTCGCGAGCCCGGCGAACGCGCCGTCGACGACCTGGGCGTCGCCGTAGACCAGCGACCGGGTCAGGTGCTGACCCGGCTCGACGAGCAGCGCGTCGTTGACCTCGTCCTGGTACAGGTCGACGCGGGCGGCGCGGGTGAGCACCGAGGCCCGCGGCGGCGTGATCGGCACCGTCGCCGTCGCGTACTGGCGCCAGGCCAGCACCACACCGGCGATCACCAGTGCGAGCGTCAGCGTGACGAGCAGCCACACCGGCAGCACGGGCGAGCTCGCCTCGTGGTCGACACGACCCGTGACGGGCTCGAGCCAGCCGGTGAGGCCACCGCCGAGCTGCAGGACGAAGCCGATCGCGACCGACCCGACGGCCAGCACGATCATCGGCACCGTCATGAGCCTGGGCGCCTCGTGCGGGTGCTGCTTGCTGCCGTCGAGTCGCGCGCTCCACCGCTTCTCGCCCTCGAAGGTCATGAAGAACAGGCGCGACATGTAGAACGCGGTCAGCCCGGCGCCGAGGAGCGCGACGAGGCCGAAGACCCACGCACGCCACGGCGACCCGTCGACCGGCATGAACGCGGCCTCGATGATCTTGTCCTTGCTCCAGTACCCGGAGAACGGCGGGATGCCGAGGATCGCGAGCCAGCCGGCCATGAACGTGATCCACGTGACCTTCATGTACCGCGCGAGCCCGCCGAAGCGGCGCATGTCGACCTGGTCGTCCATGCCGTGCATCACCGAACCGGCGCCGAGGAACATGCCGGCCTTGAAGAAGCCGTGCGTCACCAGGTGGAAGATCGCGAACGCGTACCCGATCGGGCCGAGGCCCGCCGCGAGCATCATGTAGCCGATCTGCGACATCGTCGAGGCGGCCAGCACCTTCTTGATGTCGTCCTTCGCGGCACCGACGATCGCACCGAACAGCAGCGTGATCGCGCCGACGATCGCCACGACGAGCCGGGCGTCCGGTGTCGCGTCGAAGATCGGGGCGGAGCGGACGATGAGGTAGACGCCCGCGGTGACCATCGTCGCCGCGTGGATGAGCGCCGACACCGGCGTCGGGCCGGCCATCGCGTCGCCGAGCCACGACTGCAGCGGGAACTGCGCCGACTTGCCGCACGCGGCGAGCAGCAGCATGAGGCCGAGAGCCGTGAGCGTGCCCTGGCTCGCCCCCGCGACCCCCGCGTGCACCGACGTGAAGTCGACCGCGCCGAAGGTCGCGAACATGATCATCATCGCGACGAGCAGGCCGATGTCGCCGACGCGGTTCGCGATGAACGCCTTCTTGGCGGCGACCGCGTAGGGCGTCTTGTGGTTCCAGAAGCCGATGAGCAGGTACGACGCGAGGCCGACACCCTCCCACCCGACGAAGAGCAGCAGGTAGCTGTCCGCGAGGACGAGCAGGAGCATCGCCGCGACGAACAGGTTGAGGTACGCGAAGAACCGGCGACGGTCGACGTCGTGCTCCATGTACGCGACCGAGTACACGTGGATGAGCGTTCCGACGAACGTCACGAGCAGCACGAACGTGAGCGACAGCGGGTCGAGGCGCAGGCCCGCGTCGAGCGTGAACGCGCCCGCGGGGATCCACGAGAACAGGTGCAGGTCGACGACGCGCTCGGCAGCGGGGCGCCCGAGGAGCTCGATGAGTGCGACGAGGCCGACGACGAAGCTCAGGCCGGGCGCCAGCACGCCGAGCCAGTGGCCCCAGCGGTCCGAGCGTCGGCCGGCGAGCAGCAGCACTGCCGCGGAGACGGCGGGGAGCGCCACGAGGAGCCAGCCCAGGGAGAGGACGCCCCCGGCCGGCGTCGCAGCGGCGATGGTGTCCTGGCCCACGAGGGCCAGGGTGGTCACGGTGCTCACGGCGGCGGCCCTCAGCTCTTCAACAGGTTGACGTCGTCGACCGAGGCCGAGCGGCGGGTTCGGAAGATGGCCACGATGATCGCCAGCCCGACGACGACCTCAGCGGCCGCGACGACCATCACGAAGAAGGCCAGCACCTGCCCGGTGAGGTTGCCGTGCAGTCGGGAGAACGTCACGAGCAGCAGGTTCGTCGCGTTGAGCATGAGCTCGACGCCCATGAACACGATGATCGCGTTGCGGCGCAGCAGCACCGTCGTCGCGCCGATCGTGAACAGGATCGAGGCGAGCACGAGGTAGTTCGTCAGGCTCACAGCCCCTCCTCCGCATCCGTGCCGGGATCGACGCGCGTGACCGGCGGGAAGGCCGGCAGTCCCGGCGTCTCCGCTCCGGGCGGCGCGGCTGCCTCGTGCGGTGACTCGACCAGGGTGCCGACCGCGGTGTCGAGGACGCGAGCGCCCTGCTCCTGACCGCGGACGCGGAGCACCCGCGAGACGGACTCCTCGATCGGGTTGCCCCGCGGGTCGAGCGCAGGCACGTCCATCGCGTTGTGCCGCGCGTACACGCCGGGGGCGGGCAGCGGGGTGAGCCGCTCGCCCTTCGCGACGCGGGAGTCGGCCCGCTCCTTCTGCCCGATGCGCGGGACGAGCCGCTGCCGGTGCGTCAGGACGAGCGCGCCGAGCGCCGCGATGACGAGCAGTGCGCCGACGACCTCGAGCGCGAAGGCGTAGTCGCTGAACACGACGCGGGCGATGCCGACCGGGTTCGAGTCGGCGTTCGGCGCCTGCAGCCCGGCGGCCTTCGGGTAGGTGGCCCGGACGGCCACGCCGACCAGGACCACGCCGAGCCCGGCACCGGCGAGCAGGCCGATCCAGCGCTGGCCGCGGATCGTCTCGACGAGCGAGTCGGACGCGTCGACCCCGACGAGCATCAGGACGAAGAGGAACAGCATCATGATCGCGCCCGTGTACACCACGACCTGGACGACGCCGAGGAACGCGGCGTCCTGCGCGACGTAGAGGAACGCGAGCGAGATCATCACGACGACGACGGACATCGCGGCGTGGACGGCCTTGCGGGCGAACAGCAGGCCCAGGGCCCCGAGGACCATGACCGGGCCGAGCACCCAGAACAGGACG
>NZ_DASUIR010000019.1:0-11624 GCF_036279715.1 Cellulomonas sp.
GTCGGCGCGAGCGTGCGGCGAGGATCGCGGAGGCGACGATCATGACGCCGAACACGGCCTGCGCGGGCTCGTCCCAGGCGCGGACCGAGGCCGGCAGGGCCGTGGTCGCGAGCAGCGGCAGCCCGACGGCCGCGGCGAACACCACGAGGATGAGGCCGAGGTAGACGGGCAGCGAGCCGCGCTGCGTGAACGCGGTGACGTTGCCGGCCAGGTCGTCGAGGCGGCGCATCATCCGGCGGTAGACGCGGTCGGCGTCGGGCGCGCGGGACACCACGGCCTGGAGCCGCTCGATGGGCCGCCGTCCCCAGAACGCGGCAAGGCCCGCCACGAGGACGAGCAGTGTGAGCAGGAGGGTCGGGGTGACGCCCGCCCAGAGCGTCAGGTGGCCGGGTGCGCCAGGGTACGGGTCGGCGTGCGGCTCGAGCAGGTTCTGGCCGACGCCGGGCAGGAGGGCGACGAGCAGCCCGAGGACGGCGAGCACGAGGGGCGGGACGAGCAGCACGAGCGCCGGGCGTGAGATCGGCGCAGGCTCCGCGGGGGCCTCACGCTCGACCGGGCGCGGGCTGGCGGCCGCGGCTCGGACGCCTCCGACGACCCCGCTCTCGACCGCGTCGGCAACGGGCGGGTGGATGACGCTCGCCTTGGTCGCGAACGCACCCCACAGCAGCCGCAGCCCGTACGCGACAGTGAGCACCGAGCCGACGACGACGGCCGCGAGGACGGTCGTCCCCACCCAGGGACCACCGATGACGTGCGCGTGCGCGATCGCCTCGAGCGCGGCCTCTTTCGCGACGTACCCGGCGAACGGCGGCAGCCCGATCATCGACGCGACCGCGAGCGCGGCGACCGTCGCGGTCACGGGCAGCGCGCGCCCGACGCCCGACAGCCGGCGCAGGTCACGCGTCCCGGTCGCGGCGTCGACCACGCCGACGACGAGGAACAGCGCCGCCTTGAACATCGCGTGCGCGCCGAGCAGCGCGAGCCCCGCGAGGGCCGCCGCCCGCGTGCCGAGGCCGACGAGCAGGACGAGCAGGCCCAGCTGGCTGACCGTCCCGAACGCGAGGACGAGCTTGAGGTCGTGCTGGCGCAGCGCGCGGTACCCGCCCAGCAGCATCGTCCCGCACCCGAGCGTGAGCACGATGACCTGCCAGACGGCGAGGTCGGCGTACGCGGGCGCGAACCGCGCGACAAGGTACACGCCGGCCTTGACCATCGCCGCGGCGTGCAGGTACGCGCTCACGGGGGTCGGCGCTGCCATCGCGGCGGGCAGCCAGAAGTGCAGCGGGATGAGCGCCGACTTGGCCGCCGCACCGACGAGCAGGCAGACGACCCCGGCGGTGACCGCGGGTCCGTGCGGCGGGTTCGCGAGGGTCGCCGACAGGCTGTGCGTCCCGGCGGCGTGCCCGATGAGGATGATCCCCACGAGCATCGTCAGCCCGCCGGCCGTGGTGATGACGATCGCCTGCATGGAGGCGCGCCGGGCGACCTTGCGGTCGTTGTAGTGGCCGATGAGCAGGTACGACAGGACCGTTGTGAGCTCCCAGAACACGAACAGCAGGAGCGTGTCGTCGGCCGTGACGAGCCCGAGCATCGCGCCCGCGAACGCCACGAGCACGCCGCCGAACCGGCCCAGCCCGGTGGCGTTCACGGAGAAGTACGCCGAGCAGTAGACCAGGACGAGCGCACCGATCGCGCTGACGAGCAGGGCCATGAGCCACGACAGGGTGTCGAGCCGGAACGCGAGCTCGATGCCGAGCGTCGGGATCCACTCGACGACCTCGACCGGCCCGTGACCGGCCGCGACCTGGCTGGTGTGCGCGAGCGCCCAGACCGCCGCCGACGCAGGGGCGAGCGCGAGGACCCAGAACGCCTTGCGGCCGAGCCGGCTGACCAGGACCGGTGCGCACAGCGCTGCCGCGACGTGCACGGCGAGCAGCAGCAGCACGTCCGCTCCGTCCTGTGGTGGGCGGGTGGTCGGTCGAGGGGTGGGTCGTCCCGGCGGCGAGGCGGGCGGGATTGGTGGTCAGGGTATCAATCGCGTGGTCACCGTTCGGTGGTGAGCTGTCGGCACCGGATAGCGTGGCGCCGTGAACGCGCTCCAGATCGCCTGCCTGGTCCTCGTGGTCGTCTCGACCGTCGTGGGCGTCGCCGTGTTCACGCGGGGCGTGATCGCGATCGTCCGGACCCTGCAGATCGGCGCGCCGGCCCCCGAGCGCTGGCGACCGATCGGTCCGCGGCTGTGGCTCGTCGTGCGCGAGCTCATCGGGCACGGGCGGTTCCAGCACCGGCCCGCGATCCGGGTCGCGCACTGGTCGGTGATGGTGTCGTTCCCGATCCTCTTCCTCACGCTCGTGAGCGGGTACGGGCAGGTCGCCGACCCCGAGTACTCGCTGCCGATCCTCGGGCACATGCCACCGCTCGAGTGGGTCACCGAGGGCATCGCGTGGCTGTCGTTCGCGGGGATCCTGGCGCTCATCCGGGTCCGGCTCACGCGCCAGCCGCGCGCGAAGGCTCCCGAGTCCGTGCGGCGGGCGTCCCGGTTCTTCGGCTCGAACCGCGGGCAGGCGTACTTCGTCGAGGCCACCGTCGTGCTCGTCGTCCTTGCGGTGCTCGTGCTGCGCGGGCTCGAGTACGCGCTCGCGGCGCAGGACCCCGCGACGTCGCATCTCGCGAGCATGTGGCACTTCCCGCTCACCTCCTGGTACGGCTCGGTGTGGGCGTCCGCGCCGCACGCCACGCTCGAGACCGCCGTCGTCCTCGCGGCGACCGTGAAGATCCTGGTGTCGATGTCGTGGTTCGTCGTCGTCGGCCTCCAGCCCACGATGGGCGTCGCGTGGCACCGGTTCCTCGCCGTCGTGAACGTCTACGCGCAGCGCTCACCGCGCGGCGAGGTCGCGCTGGGCCCGCTGCAGCCGGTCCTCGTCGGCGGCGCGCCGCTCGACCTGGCCACGATCGAGGCCCTGCCCGACGACGCGCGCCTCGGCGTGCGTGCCATCGAGGACTTCACGTGGAAGGGTCTGCTCGACTTCTCGACGTGCACCGAGTGCGGGCGCTGCCAGGAGCAGTGCCCCGCATGGGCGACCGGCAAGCCGCTGTCCCCGAAGCTGCTCACGCTCGCGCTGCGGGACCACGCCGCCGCGACGGCTCCGTACCTGCAGGCTGCTCGGGCCGCGGGCAGCGCCGACACGGCCATCGACGACTCGCACGCGAACATCGACCTCGTCGCCTCGGGGGTCATCGACCCGGACGTCCTGTGGGCGTGCACGATGTGCGGCGCATGCGTCCAGCAGTGCCCCGTCGACATCGAGCACGTCGACGCGATCGTCGACATGCGCCGCTACCAGGTGCTCATGGAGTCGGCGTTCCCCAAGGAGCTCGGCGGCACGTTCACGAAGCTCGAGCGTCAGGGCAACCCGTGGGGCCTGCCCGCGCGCGCCCGACTCGACTGGGCCAAGGGCCTGCCGTTCGACGTCCCGGTCATCGGCGCCGACGTCGACTCCGCCGCGGACGTGGACTACCTGTTCTGGGTCGGCTGCGCGGGCGCCTACGAGGACCGCGCCAAGAAGACGACGCGCGCGGTCGCCGAGCTGCTGCACACCGCGGGCGTCTCGTTCGCAGTCCTGGGCGACGGTGAGTCGTGCACCGGCGACCCCGCCCGGCGCGCGGGCAACGAGGTCCTGTTCCAGATGCTCGCGTCGGGCAACGTCGAGACGCTCAACGAGGTCGGCGCGACGACGATCGTCGTCACCTGCGCGCACTGCTTCAACACCATCGCACGCGAGTACCCGCAGCTCGGGGGTCGCTACGACGTCGTCCACCACACCGAGCTGCTCAACCGCCTCGTCATCGAGGGCCGCCTGACGCCCGTGGCTCCACCGGTGCCCGACGGCGCGACCGCCCAGCGCGTGACGTATCACGACCCGTGCTACATCGGCCGCCACAACCAGGTCTACGAGCCCCCGCGCGAGCTGCTCGGCGCCCTGCCCGGCGTCGAGCTCGCCGAGATGCCCCGCAACCGCGAGCGCTCCTTCTGCTGCGGCGCCGGCGGCGCCCGTATGTGGATGGAGGAGACGATCGGCACCCGCATCAACGCCAACCGCGCCGACGAGGCCATCGCGACCGGCGCCGAGGTCATCGCGACGGCGTGCCCGTTCTGCACGGTGATGCTCTCCGAAGGGGTGGCCGCGCACGCGGGCTCGCCGCAGGCGACGGGGGGCAACGGCGGTGCACCGGTGCGCGTCGGGGTGCCCGAGGTCGTGGACATCTCCCTGCTGCTTCTCGACCGCGTCCGCGCCTCGGCCGACCCCGCCTGAGCCGCCGACCGTCTCAGTCGGCCGGGCTCGCAGCCCTCGCGCCCGATCGACGGTCGCGCTTGACGACGTACATCGCGGCATCGGCAGCGGCGACAGCCGCGGCAGCGTCGCGCTCCGGCTCGGCGACCGCCGACCCGATGCTGGCCCCGCACCGCAACGTGAGCCCATCGAGCGCGATCGGCTCAGACATGAGCTGGTCCAGACGACAGGCGATGAGGCGGGTCTGATCCGGCGGGCACTCCTGGACGACGACGAACTCGTCGCCGCCGACCCGGGCGATGACGTCGGCGTCCCGCACGGCGTCGTGCAGGCGGCGGCCGACCTCTTCGAGAACCGCGTCCCCGACCGCGTGGCCGTGGGCGTCGTTGACCGCCTTGAACCCGTCGAGGTCGAGGTAGGTGACGACCAGGCTCGTCCCGGACCGGCGCGTCCGCGCCAGAGCGGCCGTGAGCAGCTCGTCCAGCAGTCGGCGGTTCGCGAGGCCCGTCAACGCGTCGCGCAGCGCGAGCCCCCGATAGGTCTCCTCGCTGGCCGCCAGCCGGAGCTCGGCGTCACGACGCTCGGTCACGTCGCGACCGACGGCCAGGATGTGCGGGCCGTCCGGTCCGGGCAGGTAGCGGTCGGTCCACTCGGTCCACCGGTCTGCCCCGGTGCGGGTGATGTGGTCCTGCAGGAAGTCGGTCTCCGGCCCGAGCCGCGCGAGCTGGTGCACCAGGCCGAACCGCTCCCCGGGCGTGAGCAGCGTGTCGAGCGGGCGTCCGACGAAGTCGTCGGGCTCGCCGCCTTTGGCCAGGGCCCACGCCCTGTTGCAGTAGACGACGACGCGATCGTCGAACCGGTACCAGACGATGCGCTCGGTGAGGAGGTCGAGGACCTGGGCGAGCGGCGCCGTGTCCATGCCGCTGTAGGCGGTCATCGGCGCCTCCCGTCAACTCACTCGAGCACGTCGCCTCATCGCAGCTGACGTTCGCGTGCCCATCGGCACGCGGACCACCATCGCAATGGGTTGAAGGTCCCACAACAGCAACCGACTGGTCGGAGTCGACGCAGCTCGGGTCCCCCTGCACGTCAGGTGCTGTTTCTCCACCAGGCGAGGCGGCCGGGTGAAGTTGTCCCACGGCACGTCTGGTCCGCACGGTGAAACGCTGGGCCCCGTGCCGGACATGTACTGGGTGTGACGAGACTCGTGCCGGACCGGGAGCTGCGCTTCCGCGCGTTGTACGCCGACGCGTACGGGGACGTGCTGCGGTTCGCTCAGCGCCGCGTCGACCCGTCGCGCGCGGAGGACGTCGCCGCCGACGCCTTCCTCGTCGTCTGGCGGCGGTTCGACGAGGCTCCGGCGAGGCCCGACGACCTGCGGGCGTGGATCTTCGGGATCGCCCGCCACTGCCTCCTCAACGCCTACCGCGGCGACGGACGACGCGACGCGCTGGCCGTTCGGGTCGCCGAGGGCGCACCGTTCGCCGCGATGACGGACGGGCTGGACGCGGACCTGCTCGCGCAACGGCTTGATCTGGCCGCGGCGTGGCGACGCCTGAGCGACACCGACCAGGAGGCGTTGGCGCTCACCGTCTTCGAGGACCTCACGTCACCGCAGGCGGCGTCGGTGCTCGGCATCACCGCGGCCTCGTACCGCCTCCGGCTGCTCCGCGCCCGACGCGCCCTGCGCCGCCAGCTCGAGCTCGCCGACTCCTCGTCTGACGTCGAGATGGAGACCCTGCCATGAACGTGCACACCGAGTCCCTGCTGCGGTCGCTGGACGCTGCGCCCGAGCCGCTCACCGACAGCGAGCGGCACCGCGCGACGGCCTCGCTCGAGCGGATCATCGCGGCTCCGCCGTCGGCCGGTGCAGCGCAACCGGCAGCCCGCCCGCGCCGCCGCCTGATCCTCGTCCCCGCGGCAGCGCTGGCACTCACCGTCGCGCTCGTGGTCGTCCAGACCGTGCGGTCGGACGACCAGGCGTTCGCGTCCTGGACCGCCGTCCCGGCCACTGTCACCAACCATGACCTGGACGCGGTGGCCGCCGCCTGCCAGGACAAGCTGCGCGGCTCGAGCATCGACCTCGGCAGGGCCCGCGTCGCGCTCGCCGAGCGACGGGGTGACCACGTGGCCCTGCTGTACCGGACCGACCAACCGGACGTGTCAGCGGTGTGCCTGGCGCGCAACGCATCGGGATCGACCCGGGTCGACGGCGCCGACGCCGCAGTGGGTGGCAGCACCGGTCCCGCGCTCCAGGCTCCACCAGAGGGCTACACCCAAGGCTTGGTGGCGCAGCTCGACGGCGCCTCGGTCACGGATGGCGGGGTAGGAGCCGACGTCGTGGGCGTCACCCTCCATGCGGGCACCCTCACGGTCGAAGCCTCGGTGCGGAACGGCCGGTACGCGGCCTGGTGGCCGGGCGACGCGTTCCGGATGGCCGTCCCCCCGATTGGCGAGGGCAGCCCCGAGCTGCTGCTGACCTACGACCTCACCCTGCGGGACGGCACGGTCATCCACGACGCCCAGCCGACCCGCCCCTTCTAGCCAGCGGGCGGCCAGGGCCGACTACGCCGACCAGGTGCACAGAAGCGGGCTCCCGAGTCAGTTCCGGGAGCCCGCTCCTGCGTGACGACGATCGCGTCGCCGACGTGCCTTGTCAGCCCTTCTGCGCGTCGGCCGCGGTCTTCGCCTCGGCGGCTGTCTTGGTGTGCCCGGACACGTGCGAGCTGATCACGGTGAAGGTCTTGCTGACCTTGACCGTGACGCGCTGACCATCGGTGGTCACGATGCGGGCCCGGTAGGAACCGTGGGCATCGAGGACGATGTGGCGCACTGTCGCGCCGGGGTACTTGGCGAGCACCGCGGCCTTGACGCTCGCGATCTCAGCGGCCGTCAGTGCGGTCCCCCGCGCGTGGTGGCGATGCGACCTGTGGATGGTCGGGGTCGTCGGGTCGGCCGTTCTGGTGGCACTTGTCGGGGTGTGGGTGGGGCCGACGTCCGACGCGCTGGCCATCGGAGCGGCGAGCACCATGCCCCCGGAGATGAGGGCGGTGCCGACCAGGGCTGCGATGCCGTAGCTCGTGCGACGTGAGATGCGTGTGCTGGCTGTCATAGGGCTCTCCTAGCCCGGCCTCCGGGCGGAAGCCGATGTTCCGAGGTTCCGACGTCAGCCTTGACGGGCCCTGCGCGGCCCCTGGCATTCCTCTGGGAATGCACAGATCTGGCTTCGCGCACGGTCAGGAAGGAGGAGTAGCTTCCCGCGGCCCGCGTGGCCCCGAGATCGCGGCGAGCAGGAACAGCAGCCCGACCAGGATCAGCGGCACCGCCACGACCCCGGACGATCCGCCGAGGTGGAGGCCACCGCCGCCGCCGCGCACCGCGCGCGCCACGATCTCGACGACGGGCGCCATCCCCGCGGCCACCAGTAGCCAGCCACCCAGTCGCGCGCTGCGCAGGCCAAGGAACGCCAACGGCACAGCGACCACGAGGGCCGCGATCGCCACGACGGGACCCGGGCCTCGCGCGACGGACTCCGAGCCTCGCGGGACGACGGTCACCATGGCCTCGACCACGGCGAACACCAGGAGGACGGCGACGGCCACCCCGAGGAAGATCGGCGCCAGCCTCGGCAACCGCACGACGAGCATGCTGAGGACGACCTCGGCGACCACGACCGTCACGCTGATCGAGACCCCGGCGACGCCGCCCGGGTCCGTGAGCACCTCACCGATGACCCACGCTGTGCCGATCGCCCCGTAGACCATCATCAGGACGAAGGCGACCCGCGCCATGATCGGAGCGCCGGACCACATGGCAATCACGACCTCGAGGCCTCACGCACCCGGACCTCGTCGGCCGGATGGCGGACGTGCGGCCTTTGTCCCCACTGTCCTCTTCGCGTCCTCGGAGCGCCGGGTGAACTGGGCTGACGACTCGAGCCGTCACGTGGCCTGGTCGTAGCTGTCGACGACCGACACGTCGAGGGCGAAGTCGACGGGCGAGTCCCCGAACAGCAGGCGCCCGGCCTCAGCGGCAGCATCTCGGACGGCTGTCGCGACCTCGTCGGCCACGGCAGCCAGGGAGTGCACCATGACCTCGTCGTGCAAGAAGAACACCAGGTGCGGCCGGCCGTCGACGGCCAGGAGCCGACGACGCAGAGCGGCCATCCAGCACAGCGCCCACTCGGCGGCCGTCCCCTGCACGATGAAGTTGCGGGTGAACCGTCCCCAGTCGCGCCCGCGCCGCCGCGCCGCTCGCACGTCGTCGGCCCCGGCCCCCTCGCCGGACGCCGCCCGGAGCTCGGCCTGCCACGCCGCGTCGGGCAGCGGCGAGGAGCGACCGAGCCACGTCGACACGACCTCGCCCCGCTCCCCCGCGCGCGCCGCGGCCTCGACCATGCCGACCGCATGCGGGTACGCGCGGGTCAGGCGCGGCATGAGCACGGCGCTCGCGCCGGTGGTGGCGCCGTAGATCGCGCCGAGCATCGCGTACTTGGCCTCCTGCCGGGTCGCGACGATGCCGGCGTCGACGACACCCTGGTACAGGTCCGCCTGGCGACCCGCGGCGGCCATCGCCGCGTCGCCGGACATCGCCGCGAGCACGCGCGGCTCGAGCTGTGCGGCGTCCGCGACCACCAGGCGCCACCCCGGGTCGGCCCGGACGGCCCCGCGGATGCTCGCGGGCAGCTGCAGCGCACCGCCGCCGCTCGTCGCCCACCGCCCGGTGACGACGCCTCCGGGCACGTAGTCGGGCCGGAACCGGCCGTCGTGCACCCAGGCCTCCATCCAGGCCCACCCGTTGGCGCTGAGCAGGCGCGCGAGCTTCTTGTACGCGAGGAGCGGGACGGTCACCGGATGGTCGAGCGCGCGGATCTCGCCCGTGCGCGTCGTGGTGACGTCGAGCCCCGCGGACCGCAGCGCGCGCAGCAGGTCGGGCTGGGAGTCGAGGTTCAGCGCGGGCTGGCCGAGTGCGCTGCGGACCTCGTCGGCGAGGGCCTCGAGCCTGCTCGGACGGCCGCCGCCGCGCGGACGCTCCCCGAGCGCACGGGTCAGGAGCTCGTCGTGGGCCTCGACGCTCCACGGCATGCCGTCGTGGCGCATCTCGGCGGCGATGAGCGCACCGGTCGACTCGGCTGCGAGGAGCAGCCGCAGCCGGCCGGGCTCGATCGACCCGGCGACGGCCGTGAGCTGGGCCTGCAGCTCGGCGAGATGGTCCGGACCGTCGTCGCCGCCGATGGGCTCCTCCCCCGGGTCGTCGAACAGGCTGACCTCGACCGGGCCGGGGGCGCCCGCACGCGGACCGTCCCAAGGGCCGCTCGGGGCGAGGGCGAGCGCCGAGTCGGCGCACCGGGCGCTGCCGCGCAGGATCGCGTGGCACAGCCGCAGGTCATGGCACCGCTCGACCCGCACCCCGGCGGCGAGCAGCGACGGGTACCAGCGGGCGGTGTCGTCCCACACCCAGCGGGGATGGGCGGCCTCGCGGCCGGCGACCTCCGCCGCGAGCTCCGGCGCGGCGACCTCGACGCGTGCGAGCGGCCGCCCCTCGGCGCCGACGTCCTGCAGCGCGACGACGCGCTCCGGATCACCGGTCACGAGGACGAAGGACACGGTCCATTGTCGCGGCCGGCCCCGACACGCGACGCGCACCCGGTGTGGGCGCCGAACCTCTAGCCTCAGAACCGTGGTGACGGAACGCGAGCTGCACCTGAGCGACGGCCGCACGCTGCGGGCGTACGACTCCGCGGCCGACGCAGCCCCTGACGCCCTGACGATCGTCTGGCACCACGGCTCGCCGCAGACAGGCGCGCCGCTCCCGCCGCTGCTGTCCGCCACCGCGGCCCGCGGCATCCGACTCGTCTCGTACGGGCGACCCAGCTACGGCGGCTCGAGCCCGTTCCCCGGTCGCGACGTGGCGTCCGCGGCGAGCGATGTCGCGCAGATCGTGGACGCGCTCGGCATCGCCCGGTTCGCGACGATGGGCGCCTCCGGCGGCGGTCCGCACGCGCTCGCCTGCGCCGCGCGGCTCCCCGATCGGGTGACCGGTGTCGTGTGCCTCGCGGGCATCGCGCCGTTCACCCCAGCCTTCGACTGGTTCGCCGGCATGGCCTCCGACGGCGGCCTGCGAGCCGCGGCTGCCGGCCGGGACGCACGGGCGCGGTACGCGGAGTCCGACGAGTTCGATCCCGACAGCTTCATCGCCGCCGACTTCGCCGCGCTCGAGGGCGACTGGGCGCCGCTGGGTGCCGACTCCGTGCGCGCCGGCGAGGCCGGCCCCGACGGGCTGATCGACGACGACGTCGCGTTCGCCTCCCCGTGGGGCTTCGACCTCGCCGCGGTCGCAGCTCCCGTGCTCGTCGTGCAGGGCGGTCTGGACCGGGTCGTGCCGCCTGCGCCCGCCGACTGGCTGGCGCGGCACCTCCGGCGGTCCGAGCTCTGGTACCGGCCCGACGACGGCCACGTCTCGATCCTGCGCGAGTGCCCGGCCGCGATGGACTGGCTCGTCGCTCAGCAGGCGACGGCGCGTCCGGCTGACTGACCAGCAGCGCTCGCTACGGTGCCGTCGTGAGCGGCCGCAGCTGGTCGGCGATGGTCGCGACGTCGTCCCCCGCCAGCCTCGGCGGATGATCGGACGCATCGACGAGGTCGTCATCGACTGCACCGAGCCCCGCCTGCTCGCGGAGTTCTGGGCGCAGGTCCTGGGCGGCGACGCCCGCGAGCGCGACACGGCGTGGTGGTACGTCGACCCGCCGGGCTGGACGCGGCTGTCGTTCCAGCTGGTCCCCGAGCAGAAGTCCGTGAAGAACCGACTGCACCTGGACGTCGAGGTCGAGGACATCGCGACGGCGACAGCCGCGGCCGAGGCGCTCGGGGCCCGCCGGGCGGGCGGCGTGCATACGGGCGGCGCGGGGTCGTTCCAGGTGCTGCTCGACCCCGAGGGGAACGAGTGGTGCGTGGTCCGCCCGGGTTGACCACAGGTCGACCCGGGCGGATCGGAGGCTCTCAGACGAGAGCCGGGTAGTCCGTGTACCCGACCGCGCCGCCGCCGTAGAACGTCGCGGGGTTGGGCTCGTTGAGCGGGGCGCCCGCACGCCAGCGGACCTCCAGGTCCGGGTTCGCCAGGAACTCCCGACCGACCGCGACGACGTCACCCAGGTCGTTGTCGAGGATGCCCGCGACGTCCTCGAGGGACGTGACGGAACCGAACCCGGCGTTCACGATGATCGGGCCGCCGAACCTCCGGCGCAGGTCCTGGACGAGGTCGGACGACGGGTCGGCGAGGATGCTCAGGTAGGCCAGGCCGAGCGGGGCGACGGCGTCGACGAGGTTCTCGTAG
>NZ_DASUIR010000020.1:0-4625 GCF_036279715.1 Cellulomonas sp.
TCTCCCGAGGTGATCATCACGTCAGCAACGGTGCCCGGGAAGGCGGGTCAGGCTCCAGCTGCTATCACGACCTATGGCACGTGGAGCAGTCCTTCCGGATGAGCAAGACTGACCTGGCCGCCCGACGCATGTTCCACCGCACCCGCGATGCGATCGAAGCGCACCTGACCTGTTCACCGCCCTGGCCCTGGCCCGCGAGACCCAGGCGCGCACCGGCCTGTCCATCCGCAACGTCGTGCGACAACTACGACCCCTGCGCCCAGCGACCCTCACGATCAACGACGCGACCCAGACCTTCCCAGCCGCCATCGACCCCGACCGGCAGGCCATCCTCGACGCGATCGTCAGGCACTAACCGAAAGAGCCAACTCGGGCGGACCCCGAGAGGGGCCCCGCGCCCTGCAGGACCTGTAGTACCGTCGCGAGATTTACCTGAGACGCCGTGCGGTTGCTGGCGGTCCGCAGCGGCATTCGTTGCCCGCCCAACTCCGAGTCCGCCCTCATCGACGGCCGTCCACCCATGTGGGCGAGCTCCATGCGTACTGATCGTTGTACTGGCGCACCCGCACGTAGTACCAGTCGTCCTGCAGCGGCGATCCTTCGTCTTCCAGCTCCCACTCCAGGTTGGTCGTACCTTCCGGCTCCGCGCGGTTGAACACGAATGCTCCGGAGAGGAAGGCACCCTGGTACACCACCCGTGGGCCCGTCATAAGGTCCGCCACGCTGTACGAGCTCTCATGGCCATTCACCCGGGCGACCAGAACCGTCCGCTCGTCGCCCTCGACCTGCAAAGCGAACTGTTGCGTGGCATCAGTCAGCACCGTGGGATTGCCCCGCGACTGGGTACGTAGCCGGATCGTCCGCTCGCTCGGCTGCGTCCACTCGGAGAAGGAGAACCGGTCGGGCTCCTTGTCCGTGGGAGCGACGACGTCGTATCCACGGAACCGAGGTTCGACAGAAAGAATCCGCCCACCGATGACCTCAAGTTCGACATCCCAGTTTGTGACGACGTCAATTTCCCCCCAACCCATCGCCACGGATAGAATGCCGGAGAATCCCCGGGTCGGGGCAGCGGCTAGGTTACCCGCGACCCGCGCGATGACGTCGCCGTTGCGTACGACCTCGACGTAGTCGAGCGCTCCGCCTCCGTGGACGCTGACCTCGATCTGTCGCCGGCCAACGCCTTTCACGGTCGCGCCCATCGGCGCACCATTGACTGCGGTGGCCAGCATGATCCGGTCCCCCGTTACCGCATACGTCCGGCGGGCACGGATCGCCTCCCAGATCGAGGCACGCGTGAGGTCCCGTGCCCATACCATCGCACGCCCGTACCCGTAACTCCCGGGGTGTGCGCTGTGATGATCCGTCGAGCCAATAAAGCCGAACCGGTGGCCGCGCTTCAGTCCAGTGATGGCTGTGCTACCGACGTCCCGCGGGCCCATTGTGTGCAAGTAGGGGCGTGGCGAGCGGTCGTCCTCGCCGCTACCATGCATCGAGACGAGTTCGACAACCGGCGAGAATTCTTCCGTGAACGAGCGCCATGCGATGCCGCGTCTTCCCTCTTGGTAGCCGATGTGGTGCGGCAGGACCAGCGACGCGAGGCCCTGGCCATGTAACGTGCGCAACGCCCCGCGCAGGGCATCCAGGCTTTCGGCCTGCGCGATGTGGAGCGGACCTCTGCCTGAGTTGAAGTACACGCAGTGGTCGCCGTACGTCATGCTGTGCCACTCGAAGGAGAGAAAGGAGACGAACTTACCTTCATCGTTCACGGCCTCCGTCAACTCCTGGACGTCTTCCCACTGCGACTCGAGACGGGCGAAACCGGCACGGTGGTACGCGTTCACGTGAGCGGGCGCGGCTGGCATGTCGTGCCAACTGGCGTGCCCCGTAACGGAGGCGAAGTCAAGTTGCAGCGCAGCATTCCGGTACGCGTCCTCGAGCGTGCCGTGCCCATAACTAATCCCACAGTGGTTATGAATGTCGCCAGCATAGGCCGTCAGGCCACGGTAGGCGTCTAACTCGGTCTGGGGTCTCAGGATAGGCATATGGATCTCCCCGTTTGGGCGGACTTGTAAGCGGCTCTTCGCGATCGAGGGTGGAGTTGCGGGATGTTGAGCCTGGTCGGGGGTGGTGGGCGCGTCGATGGCTGGGTAGGGGTCGAGGTCTTCCGATGATGGGAGTTCTCACACCGCCCAGCTGGAAGACCTCGACGTGCTTGACGCTACCTTTGCTGACCCTGATCTGACCACGTTAGCCCGGATCTTCCATGAGGCTCAGTCAGTCGGGGAGCGCGGCGTCGTTGCCTGCGTTCGGTGGTGATTGTGGCATCGGGGTGCGACGAAGGGCCGCGTGTCGTCGCGGTGGGCGCCGGTTTCGGCCGGTCGTGCGGGTGCTGGTGGCGGTCAGAGACGAGGTCGGCGGCTCAAGTCGGGGCGGGTAGGGCGATCAGCCGTTGGTAGCCGGTGGTCAGGACCTCGGCCCAGGGATGGGCGTCCTTGACGTGCAGGATCAGACCTGAGTTGGGTCAAGCGCCTTAGTGCCTTGCGTCGGGGTTCGTGATGGCGTCGAGGAGTGCGCGCTGGTGGTCGTCGATCGCTGGTGGGTAGGTGCGGATGGTGCCGTTGATCTCGATGGTCGCCGAGCGCAGTGGGCGGAGTTGGCGCAGGACCTTGCGGATCGAGGCGCCGGTGCGGTCCTGGACGGTTCGGGAGACGGCCAGGGCTGTGAACACGATCGTCAGGTGCGCCTCGATCGCGTCTCGGGTGCGGGCGAAGATCGGTCTGGCCTGCAGGTCTGTTTTGGACATCCGGAACGACTGCTCGACGTGCCAGAGGTCGTGGTAGCTGGAGATGACCTGGGTGGCGGTCATGGTCGTGGTGGGGATGTTGGTGACGTACCCCTTCAGGCCCATGGTCGCGCGGGCGCGGGCCAGGGCCTTGTGGTCCAGGGTGCGTGAGTCCCCGGCGGTGGTCACGAACCGTGGGGTGCGGGCGGACTTCTCGCCCTCGACGACGGCGCGGGCGCGTTCTTCCTGGGCGTTCAGGGTCTGGTTGTCGCGGGCGAACCGCCGTCCGGAGTACGCCCACACGGCTCTCCAGGATCCCGGGTGGGTGGCGCGGGTCCAGACGGGCTCGGCCTTGAGGTTCGGGTCGTTCTCGGGCCGGGTGCGCCGGTGCTTGGGGGTGATCGTGTCGATGACTTGCCCGTCGGTGAAGAGCTCTCCGTGCCAGCGGTAGTGCGAGGCCAGGTCCAGCGGTGCGGTGCTCTGGCGGGACCCGACGATGAACCCCAGGCCGGCCTCGTCCAGCTCATGCAGGTTGCCCGCGGAGAGCATGCCGGCGTCGGCGACCACGACCATCCCCTCGATGCCGTGCCTGGCTCGGAACCCCTGAACGACGGGCACGATCGTCAGGGTCTCGGCCTTGTTGCCCTCGAAGCAGCCGATCTCCAGGGGAAAGCCGGTGCGGTCCACGAGTAGCCCCACGACGATCTGGGGGTCCACGCGTCGTTCCTTGGAGTAGCCGACCTTGCGCAGGTCGTCTTCCTTCTCGGCCTCGAAGTACAAGGTCGTGACGTCGTAGAGCACTAGCGAGACGTCCCCGACGGTCGAGGCGTGCGCGAAGCACGCGGCGGCGATCTGGTCGCGGTAGGCCCTGGACTGGGCCCGGCGCAGCGTCCGCTTCCTGGTCGACAGGGACGCTGAGGCGCGTCCGAGGTCGGCCAGGACCCGGTCGACGTCCAGCAGCGAGGTCGGTTCCACGACCCGGGCGATGACCAGGTCTTTGAAGCAGGCATCCCCCAGCGCGTCGAACCCGAGCTGGTCGAACACCGTGGCCAGGGCGTCGAACAGGGTCCGACACGACGTGCGCAGGACCCGGGTGCGCGACGTCGCCACCGGTCGCGGCGCCGACGGTCGGCCGAACAGGGTCGATGGGGCCGGCTCGGGGGCCATCGCCGTGATGCGTTGCGGGATCTGCATGCCAAGGTCCAGCGATCCCTGCAGATCGTCCGCGAGCAGGTCACGCGCCTGCTCGAGCAGCAGCCCGAGCTCGGCCTCATCACGGGCCGAGCCGACGTGCCGCACGATCCGACGACGCCCGTCGACGGACTCGGCGATCTGCACGGCCGTCGCCCCTGAGGCCGTGCGCACCTTGCGAACCCACGCCACCAGCCCAGCCTACCGACCGAATTAGTGCCTTCAGAGCGCACTAAGCCCGAACATCACCGCAGGTCAACGACCTACGAGCACCCGGAACCCGTTGAAGTGAGCCAACTCAGGTCAGAGTGCGGGCGTGTCGGGCCAGCATCGCGGGCACGTGCAGGAGTCTGGTTTGTAGGCGCTAGACGGCTCATCGCAATCCAGGGTGTAGTCGGGGTCTGAATGTGAAGTCTCAGAACTTCGTGGACGGTTCTGTCTCATGACAACGTGGACGGTCTGGCTCATGACTTCGTGGCCAATTGACCTGCGTGCTCGTCTCGGGCATGGACTTCAACCACGTACCCGCCGACGTGCGGTGGGCGATCGCGAACTGGCCCGAGAACACCGAGCGCGGTGCCGTGACGCGCTTCTGCGAACGGCACGGCATCAGCCGTTCCGTCTTCTACAAGATCCGCGCCCAGGTCCG
>NZ_DASUIR010000021.1:0-6143 GCF_036279715.1 Cellulomonas sp.
GCACGGATCTCCGCGGACTTGCGGGCGAGTCGCCGCCGCGCCGAGGCCAGCTCGGCGAGCCCTTCGGGTCCGACCCGCGCGCAGGCCGAGAGATCCACCACGACGCTGTGCTCGGCGCTCGCACGTGCGCACGCCGAACGCAGCGCGCCGGCGAACGCCGGGGCAGTCGCGAGGTCGACGTCGCCGGTGACGACGACGCGGACGACATCCGCATCGATATGCAACGTGACCTCGACAGGTCGTCCCGCGTCCTCGCGCCTCGCGGGTCGTAGCCCGCCATCCGAGACGTGACGCGCGAGGTCGAGGAACTGCTCGTCGAAGACGCGCTTCATGGCGGCCGGCAGCGCGTGCGCGGTGCTCAACGAGTCGACGATGTCACCCGCGACCGTTCGAAGCTTGACGTTGGTCTGCTGGGAGTACAGCTTGAGGAGGTTGAATGCCGTCGACTCGTCGGTGCCGTAGACCACCTCGAGCGCACCCTTGGCCTGGTCGATCACGCTGCGCGACTCGAGTGCCTCGGTCAGCAGGGAGGTCACGGCATCAGCGCTCGCCCGGGTGTAGCGGGCGGTCAGGTCGAGCATCGAGGCGTACATGCAGTCGGCGCTCGACGACCAGTCCACGGTGAGCGCCACCCAGTGCTCGGCACCGCGTGCGTCGATGAGCCTGTACTGCTCGGCCGCGTACGCCAGCTCGCTGTCGTCCGCCACCAGGACCGATGCCAGCCGCGTCCGGTCCGCGGGGTGGCAGTGGGCCAGCATCACCTCGGCCGTGGGCACGACCTCACCAGGCGCGAAGCCATGCATGGCGTAGACGCTGTCCGACCAGGTCCACACTCCCCCCTGGGCACGCACAGTGCCCAACGGGATCTCGGCGTCGTGCGCACCCGGTCGATCGTGCAGATCGTCTGGTGTGTGAATCACGGAGTCCTCCATGAACGAGCCCAAGCCACCACTTCCCCAACCGCCACGCGAACCGCTGTTGTCACGACCGCCCTGGGTCGCGCTGCTCTGCCCTGCACGGGGCCTCTTCACCCCGCCCCATCATGTGCCGGAGCTGGCACGGTGTCGACACGAACGCGTAAGTCCCGCACGTGTCGGGATCATGGCTGACCGCTGCCCGCGTCGTCGTCGTCGCCGGCACTCCGGCTTCCGGTCGGGCCGCGCGCTGGTCGACCGGAGTCGTCCGGGGTGCCGGCGAGGTCCAGGTGTCGACTGACGACGGCCGAGGCGACCGCCGTGAGGGTGGTCGCGGAGGTGTAGGCATGTGCGCGAAGCAGCGCCAGTGCGTCCACGGTCGGAACGCCAAGCTGGGCCACCACCATCCCGATCGCCTGGTGGACGACGGCCCGCTCGGACCATGCGGCCAGTGAGGTGGGCACCTCGGTCCGGGCGTCCTCCAGCAGGGCAGCACCGACGGCGTCCGCGATCCGCTGAGCCTCGTCCAGCGTGCGACGTAGCCCGCCCGAGCTCCGATACAGCGTCAGGACGCCGATCGTCGTGCCGGCCGGGCGCATCGGAAGTGCCCAGATGGTGACCTTGCCCAGGAGGTCCTCAGCCATGTCGTCGAACACGGCGTACGGGCCGGGCACGGCGGCGTCGAGTTGGACGACGACGGGGCTTCCCGAGTCGAACGCCTCGCGGCTGGGTCCCTCGCCGATGACGTCCTGAAGACTCTCGAGCGCCGCAGATGTCCGGTCCGTCGCCCAGATCGTCAAGCTCTCTGGTCGCGTCGTGGCGAGCGTGATGGCCGCTCCCCCTGCCCCCAGGATCTCCAGGCATGCTCGGCACAGGCGCTGGGCCAGCGGTTCCTGGGTCGCACCGCGGTCGACCGCGCGCGCCAGCTGCGTCATCGCCTCGACGCTCTCGTCCACCTGCGCTCCTGACCTCTCAGAGTCGATGCCCCCGGTTGCCTCGTCATGCTCCTGCAATGATGCTCCCCGTCGTCAGGTCGCAGGGCCACCGTCACAGCCTCGGGCCTCCGGCACCGACACCCACCGTCAGAGGACACCGATGTGCGGGCGTGCGACGATGGGCCAAGCCGTCAAGCAGAGCGCGGTTCGGAGTTGACGAGAGCAGTAGACGTGAACCGGACCCACCTGCATGACCCGCGTCCTCGATCGCTGAACCGTGTGGTGATCACCGGTGGAGCGGGCTTCCTCGGCAGCCACCTGTGCACCGAGCTCGTCGCGCGCGGCACCTACGTGGTGTGCCTGGACAACTTCGTCACCGGCTCGCCCGCCAATGTGGCGCACCTGTTCATCCTCGCCTCCACGTCGGAGGTGTACGGCGACCCCTTGGTGCACCGGCAGCCGGAGGACTACTGGGGCAACGTCAACCCCGTCGGGCCCCGGGGCGTGTACGACGAGGCCAAGCGCGTCGGAGAGGCGCTCACGACGGCGTACCGCGCCTCGCGGGGTGTCGACACCGGCATCGTCCGGATCTTCAGCACGTACGGCCCACGCATGCGTCCGCGCGACGGGAAGCAGACACGCTCGGTCTGCTACGTGGGGGACCTTGTCGACGGCGTGCTCGCGATGGCGCAGAGTGCCCTGGCGGGCCCGATCAACCTCGGCAGCTCGCGCGCGCTGTCCGTGCGGCAGATCGCGGCAGACATCGTGGCAGCGACGGGCTCACACTCGAGGCTGAACTTCGTGGGGCGCCCGATCGACGACCCCCCGGTGCGTCGTCCGGACACCACCCTGGCGAGGTGCGCGCTCGGGTGGGAGGCGCGAGTGCCCTGGGAACAAGGGCTCAGCGAGACCGTCGCATGGTTCGCCAGTGCACTGCGACAGCCCGTCTGAGCAGGCGGGTGTGACGATCTGCGTCGGAACGTCGGGCTGGAGCTATGAGCACTGGGACGGGGTGCTCTATCCGCACGGCCTCCCGGCCTCCGCCCGGTTGGGGCTGTACGCCCAGGAGTTCGGCACGGTCGAGCTCAACGCCAGCTTCTACCGGTGGCCCCCTCCTCCTCGCTTCGCGCAGTGGCACGATCGGTTGCCGCCCGGCTTCGTGATGTCAGTGAAGGCTCCCCGCGGACTGAGCCATGGACGGCGCCTCTTCGGGCCCGAGGGCTGGGTCGCACGCATCGCGGCCGGTTGGCACGAGCTCGGCGAGCGGCGAGGCCTCCTCCTGGTGCAGCTGGCACCCGACCACACTCGGGACGACGAACGACTCGACTACTTCCTTCGCCACCTGCCGGACTGGATCAAGGTGAGTGTCGAGCTGCGCCACGCGAGCTGGCACGTCGAGGAGGTCTTCGCGCTCCTCGAACGGCGCGGTGCCGCGTACTGCGTCATGAGCGGGGCCGGACTGCCCTGCGTTCTGCGCGCCACGGCACCGGTGGTGTACGTGCGGATGCACGGACCGGACGACGACCACCTGTACGCCGGCTCGTACTCGGACGCCGACCTCGGGTGGTGGGCGGACCGCCTGCGTGAGTGGGACGCCAGCGGCCGCGACGTCCTCGTCTACTTCAACAACGACGGCGAAGGGAATGCCGTGCGCAACGCGCGCACCTTGCGCCGCATGCTCGCCGAGTGAGACCTGGCGGGGTCTCCTCGGGTGGTTCGCCTCACCGACCGCGCCAGCGGCGCGACGCAGGCCGGCGCTCGTCGTCTCCACTGGTGAGAGGTCTAAAGTCCCGGTACCCCACGGGAACGGGCCGTCCTGCGCCCGGACCTCACCGCGCCCCCGCGAGCCCCGACCGAATGGAGAGCTGATGTCCCTGCCGCGCCGCGTCATCGTCACTGCGGTCCTCGCACTCGCGACGACTCTCACCGTCGCCGGATGCTCCGGTGCCGCCCCGGTGACCTCGGCGTCGTCGCAGGCAGCGACCGCGATCAGCCCCGGGAGTGTCGCCCCGTCTGGTGCAGCACCGGTCGCCACCCCGACACCCGTCGCCGCACCGACACTGAGCGTGACTCAGCTCCCCCTGAAGCTCCCCACCACGCTGTCCCGGCTCGTCGCACTGCCCGCGGGTGACCAGCTCCTGCTGCTGGGTGGCCTCGAAGCCGGCACCACCACCACGGCCACGATCCTGGCGGTCTCCCCGAGCGCAGGCACGGTCAGCGTCGCCGGGCACCTCGCGCAGACCACGCACGACGCCGGTGGCGCGGTGCTCGGCGGCCGCGCGCTCGTCATCGGCGGGGGAACCTCGGCGTCGACCTCCGCGGTGCAGGCCGTCGCGCTGACCGGAGGCGCAGCATCGATCAGCGGGCAGCTTCCGCAGGCCCGGTCGGACGATGCGGTGGCCGCTGACTCGACGACCGCGTACGTCGTCGGCGGGTACACCGGGAGCACGGAGCTGCCGGAGATCCTGGCCACGACCGATGGCGTGTCCTTCCACGTGGTGGCGCACCTCGCCGTGACGGTCCGCTACCCGGCCGTTGTCGTCGTCGGGACCACCTTGTGGGTGTTCGGTGGCGAGCACCAGGGCACGGTGACCGACGACATCCAGCGCGTCGACCTCACCACCGGCACTGCCGTCGTCGCTGGACACCTGCCCGCGCCGCTCGCCCACGCGACAGCGACCGTCCTGGACGGCACGATCCTGCTGGTGGGCGGTACCGACGGGAAGGCCCACCAGAGCGCGATCTCCCGGTTCGACCCCACCACGGCCACGCTGGCCGCCGTCGGCCAGCTGCCGGCGCCGGCGTCCGACATGGCCATCGCCGTGCTGGCCGACAGCGCCTACGTCGTCGGCGGTGAGGTCGCGAGTGTCGGCGGCAAGGTCACGTCCCTGAACACGGTGGTGCGCCTGCAGCTCGCACACTGACCAGATCGGCGCACGTCAGGAGCCACCGGCCGTTGCCCCGCTCGGGCAGTCAGCTCACCAGAACCCGGGAGTCGCCTGGGTCGTGCCCACGGTGTTCGCGTAGGAGTGCGGCGGCACGAGGTCGATCCCGTCGGGGTTGTTCAGGTAGCCCGGCTCGACGCCGGCCACACCCGTGTGCCCGTACTGCCAGACGATCTTGTTCTGGGCCGGGTCGATCACGATCACGCGGTGGTTGAAGTCGTCGTTCAGCATGATGTCGCCGTTGGGCAGGCCTTCGGCGAGCGACGGATGGTTGAGCTTGTCGGCACCGCTGCTGGGGTTCCACCGCCACAGGGCCTTGCCCGACGCGTCGAAGATCACCGCTTGCCCCGGGTTGGTGTAGCCGACCGTGAGGTACTGGCCGGGCTTGTACTGGTTCGAGTCCGACGGGTAGGTCAACCCAGGCACGTGCGTCGACCAGTACACGTGGCCGGTGCGGTCGATCTCGTCGACCCAGCTCCCGTTGATCTCCGTGACCAGGAAGTGGCCGTTCGCGAGCGGGAAGACGCCGTTGGGGCTGCCGAACCCGGTGGGTGGGTTGTGCGCGCACGCCCCCGGCCTTCCCAGGGTCCACAGCGGTCCGGGCGAGGACGGCGCCAGGTCGACCAGGCGGCAGTTCTTGATGTCGGCGGCGATCACCGTTCCATCGGGCAGCATCATCGCGTCGTCGGGGTTCCACAGCTGGTTCGGACCGGATCCGTGCGTGCCCGGGGTCCCGTACCGCCAGACGATCTTGCGGGTGGCGATGTCGATCTGGGTGATGACGAACTGATCCTCCTCGGTGGCGATGATCTGCTTGCCGTCGGGGCTGAAGAAGACGTCGTCGGGGATCAGGAAGGTCTGGCCGGCCGCGAGGTCGCCCGGCTGCGGCCACTGCCACAGCACCTGGCCCTGGGGGCTCACGACGACCAGTCGGTCGTTCTTCTTGTCCGCGATGATGATCGGCCCCGGCAGCACGCTCGGGTCCGAGCCGGGAGCAAGGGAGCCAGGGTCACCCGATACAGCCGCCGGAGGCCACGCGGCTGACGGAGACGGGCTCGGGGCAGGGGTTGCGGAGGTCGATGGGGCCGGACTGACCCCGCCGGCCGGCGGCGACGTGAGCTGCGCCACGGGCGCCGGTGCAGCGGCCGTGCACGCAGTGACAGAGAGCGCGAACACCGCCGTCACGACCGCACTCAGGAGGCCTCGGGCGTCCCGTGCGCGCCCCCGCCGCGTCGACCCGCGCGCTGCACCACCGATCCGGTTCACGTCCACTCGTGCACGGTAGTCGAACGCCAGTCGTGCAAGCGCCCGCGCCCGCGGGACGCGTGTAGCGTGACGAAGACGGGGCC
>NZ_DASUIR010000022.1:0-3104 GCF_036279715.1 Cellulomonas sp.
CTGGGACGTAGATCTCGATGCGGTAGCGCAGCCCGAACAGCTCCTCGACCCGCCGCCGTTCGAACACGAGCGGGTCGAAGGGGCTGAGCAACGCCCGACCCTGCGCTCGGCGCGGCAGGGCGGCGTCCCGGTGCAGGTACGCCGTGCGGTTCCAGCCCTCGACCACGACCGGGACGAGGGTGCCCGCCTCGACGAGGTCCGCGACGGCCGGGGTCGCGCGCGCCGTGGAGATCCGGAAGTAGTCGGCGAGACAGCGCAGCGAGCCGATCCCGTGCGCGCGCGCGGAGATCTCGATGAGCCCACGCACGGCATCGGCGTCGCTCGGCGCCGGCCGTGCGAGCACGTCGGCGGGAAGGACCCGCTCGGTGAGGTCGTAGCAGCGCTCGAACGAGGCGTTGCGTCGTGCCGGGGTGACCTCGCCGGTGAAGAACAGGAACTCCAGGACGCGCTTGGCGGCCGTCCAGTTCCAGCCCCACCCTGTGCGGCTGCGCGGATGGTCTGCCTCGGAGAACACCTGCACCTGGCTCGCGGTCATGGGGCCGTGGGCCGCCACGAGCGCGCGGATCTCTGTGACGAGCTCGGAGTGCTGCAGCGGGACGTCCCGGATGATGCCCCACGCGGTCGACAGGTAGTCGCGCCGACGCCAGTCGAGCAGCGGGAACGTCGCGGGCGGGACGTACGACGCCTCGTGGGCCCAGGTCTCCACGAGCCGGCGGGGCGCGTCCCCTGCGGCCCGGTCGAGCAGGGCCGTGTCGTAGGGGCCGACCCGGGAGTAGACCGGCATGAGGTGCGCCCGCGCAAGCACGTTGACCGAGTCGATCTGCAGCAGGCCGACCCGGTCGACGACCTGCTGGAACTGGCGCATGGTTGCCGGCGAGGTCCTGCCGGCGCGCGGACGGTCGAGACCCTGCGCGCGCAGGGCGATCCGGCGGGCCTGGGCGAGCGACAGGGACGACGACGTGAGCAGCACACCCTCATCCTGCCCGGCACCGCCGACACCCCGGACCGCGCCGACCCACGGCGCGAGGGGTGCCGTGGCGACGCGTCGCCGCCCGCCGACGGGGTGGTCGACGGGCGGCGACGTGCGGCGTGCGGCTCAGCGGGCGGCGACCGACCTGTCCTGGCCGCCGGGCAGAGCGACCGGCGTGTCGAGCTTGATCACTCCGTAGCTCCAGCCGCGGCGCCGGTAGGCGACGGACGGCTGCGCGGTCTCGATGTCGATGAACAGGTAGAAGTCGTGCCCGACGAGCTCCATCTCGTAGAGCGCGTCGTCGACCGTCATCGGCTTGGCGGCGTGCACCTTCTCGCGGATCACGACCGGCGAGTCACCGAGTGTCGTCTCCGTGACGTCGCCCGGCAGGTGCGGGGCCGGCAAGCCGACCACCTCGTCCTCGGGGGGCGCGGGACGGACGTCGACGGGCGGGACCGTCGCGTTGCCATGGTGGTCCTTGCGCCGGTCGCGCGACCGGCGCAGTCGTTCCTGGAGCTTCGCAAGGGCGAGGTCGAGCGCCGCGTACCGGTCGTCCGCGCATGCTTCGGCGCGAATCACGGGGCCCTTGTCGACAACTGTGAGCTCGACGCGCTCCGCACTCTCCGCCTGACGGGGGTTGCGCTCGTGCGTCACCTCGACGTCGATGCGCTGAGCTTGGGGGGCGAGCAGATCGAGCTTGGCAAGCTTGTCGACGGCGTGCAGCCGGAACTTCTCCGGGACCTCCGTGTGACGGCCTGTGACCACGATCTCCATGTGAACCTCCTGGAGGATAGGGCGAGATTTGCTTACCGCCCGGTGACGTGCTGGGGGCGCCCCGAGGGGCGAACGACCGTCACCACCTCCTCCCGCACCGGGTGCCCGCTTCGTGGACCTGTGCCGTCCACGAGCTGTCGCTCCCCGATACCGTCGGTTCGTTGACTCACGCTAGACCGGGTCCGCGCCAACTTCCACTCGCCCCGCGGATCGACCGGGTGAAGGCGTCGCGGCGATCGTCAGGGCGGCGATCACGACCGCCCCGGCCCGCATGAGCGCCTGCTCGCACGCTGCCAGCGTGGCTCCGGTCGTCAGGACGTCGTCGAGCAGGAGGACCGTGCGTCCGCTGATCGACGACGCCGAGGTGCGCCGCACGACGACGTGCCCCGCGAGGTTGCGGGAGCGGGCGCGTGCACCGAGCCCGACCTGGTCGCGTCCCGGGCCGCGGCGGACGAGGACCGGCCTGGCGACCGCGGGCAACCCTTCGGTCGAGCACGCCTGGGCCGTCGCCCGCGCGAGGCGCCCGACGACGTCGTCCCCGCGGCGCCGACGCGCGGCGGCCGACGACGGCGCGGGCACGACGAGCAGTGCCTCGGTCGTCGTCCCGGCCCGCAGGGCGGGCACGAGGTCGCGGACGCCGCGGTCGAGCGCTGCCTCGAACCGTCGGCCGACGTCCGCTCGCCCACGGTCCTTCCATGCCACGACGAGCTCGCGCAGCGGTCCCGTGTACGGGGCGAGCGTCCACACCGGCAACGGCGGGCGGCCGTCCATCCGGTCGAGCCGACCGGCCGCAGCCTCGCACCGCGACGGAGGGCCGTCGAGCAGGGCGAGGCACTGTGGGCAGACGATCTCGTCGTACGCACCGCACCCCGGGCAGGACACCGGCAGGACGAGCCCGCCCAGGTCGACCAGACGGCCGCGCAGCCCCCTCCGGAACCGCGGCGTCGGTCCGTCGCTCCGCGTCGCTGCCGTCAGCACACCACCATCGTGTCGGTCTCGGCGACGACGCGCGGGCGCCATCCACAGGCTCGCGTCGACTCAGCCCGGCAGGTAGGGGTCGCGCGCGCCCGTGGCAGCGACGACCCAGCTCTGACCGGACCGCCAGAACAGCTGCCCGTCCGACGTCGCCGCGTACAAGGCCCGCTCGCCCTTGCCGCCGGCGATCGTCACCGCGTCGTCGAGCGTCGGCAGAGCCCGCGTCTGACCGGCCAGCGGCACGAGGTGGTAGGCCGCGGCGGTCGCCGCACCCGAGCGGCCGAGGACGCCCAGCGTCGAGTCGTCCACCCAGACGACCCGGGTCGCATCGACGAGCGTGGCGCCGACACCGAGCGCGTCACCAAGCTGTTGCGGTCGATCCTTG
>NZ_DASUIR010000023.1:0-11275 GCF_036279715.1 Cellulomonas sp.
CCCCGCCCAACCGAAGTCCCTGACGACGCGCCGCAACGACGCGCACTGAACCGGCCCGTGCCGGCAGGCCTGTGGAGAAGCGCCCGCTGCTGTCAGGCCGGCGCGGCAGACTCCACTCATGACCGCTGACACCCAGCCTGCACCCACCCAGCCTGCACCCACCGAGCCGGCATCCGGCGAGCCTGGCCCGCCCGCTGCCCTGCGCTGCTTCGGTGACGGCGACCCGCTGTACGAGGCCTACCACGACGACGAGTGGGGAGTGGCTGTCCACGGCGACCGTGCGCTGTTCGAGCGCATCGCCCTCGAGGGGTTCCAGTCCGGGCTGTCGTGGATCACGGTGCTGCGCAAGCGCCCGGCGTTCCGTGCGGCGTTCGCGGGCTTCGACCCCGAGCTCGTCGCGCGCTTCGACGAGGCCGACGTCGCGCGTCTGCTGGCCGACGCCGGCATCGTGCGCAACCGCGCGAAGATCGAGGCGACGGTGGCGAACGCCCGGGCGCTCCTGGCGCTCGTCGAGGCGGGTCGTACGCTGGACGCGGTGGTCTGGTCGCACGCACCGGCCGCGCCGGGGCGCGAGCGTCCCGCGTCGTGGGCCGACGTCCCGAGCCAGACCGACGAGTCGAAGGCGCTCGCCCGCGAGCTCAAGAGCCTGGGTTTCCGGTTCATCGGGCCCACGACCGCCTACGCGTCGATGCAGGCGTGCGGTGTGGTCGACGACCACCTGGCTGGCTGCCGGGTCGTGCTGGCACGCTGAGGCCAGGACCGGCGACCGGACGGCCGGATCGCGGGACCCGATCGTCTCGCTGGTTGAGAAGCGTTGCTCAACATCCGGGATGGGACTAGCATCGGCCCACCATCCAGAGCGGTCGAGAGTCCTGGCTCACTGACGCCGCAGCAACCCCCCTCGAGCGAGGGTGTGGGTGCTTCCGCCAGGCCCGATGGAGTTGAACCATGATCTGCTCGGCACCGTGTCCGTGGAGCCCGTCCGGGGTCTCGCCGTGACCGCCACACCCGAGGCGTCGGTCGACGCCCGGACCGAGGCAGCGCCCCGGCACCGGGACGCCCTTGCGCCCATCGACCGCCCGACGGTCTCGTTCGAGCTCTACCCGCCGCGCAACCCCGACGCCGCCCCGAAGCTCTGGGCCACGATCCAGGCGCTGAGCGCCGCCCGCCCGGACTTCGTCTCGGTGACGTACGGCGCGTCGGGCAAGACGCGCGACACGACGCGCGGCCTCGTCCGCCGACTGCTCCGCGAGACGTCCCTCAACCCGATCGCGCACCTGACCTGCGTCGGGACCTCGCGCGACGAGGTCACGGCGGTCGTCGAGGAGTTCCTCGACGAGGGTGTGCGGTCGTTCCTCGCGCTGCGCGGCGACCCGCCGGTCCACGAGCCGGACTGGCACCCGCACCCGCAGGGGCTGTCGACCGCCGCCGAGCTCGTCGAGCTGCTCCGCGAGATCGAGGCGCGCCGCTGCTCCACAAGCCCGGCGCAGAAGGTCCGCGCGACGGTCCGGCCGCTCTCGATCGCCGTCGCGGCGTTCCCGCGCGGCAACGCCGGGACGGGGAGCACGCGAGCGCAGGACGTGGCGGCACTGCTCGCCAAGCAGCAGGCCGGCGCGGACTTCGCGATCACGCAGGTCTTCTACGAGGCCTCGGCGTATCTCGAGCTCGTGGCCGAGGCGCGCGCCGCGGGCGTGACCATCCCGATCATCCCGGGCATCATCCCGGCGACCGACCCGGCCCGTCTCGTGCGCGTCGAGGCGCTCACGGGCGTCCCGGTGCCGCGCGACCTGCTCGAGCTGCTCGGCTCGGTGGACGACGAGGTCGAGCGGCACCGCGTCGGGATCCGTGCGAGCGTCGACCTCGTCAACGGCGTCCTCGACGGTGGCGCGCCCGGCGTCCACATCTACACGTTCAACATGCACCACGCCGCACTTGACCTGCTCGAGGGTGCACACCTCGGCGGGGGAGCTCCGACAGCTCCCGACCAGGCCAGCGAGCCGCAGGTCACCGCACCCCAGACCGACCACTCTCCGAGGGGCTGATCATGACCAGCACGACCACCACACCCGCCGTCCCCGAGTTCCCGGCGGGCACGATCCTCGGCTACCCGAGGATCGGACCCCACCGTGAGCTCAAGAAGGCCCTCGAGGCCTTCTGGGCAGGCAAGACGTCGGCCGACGACGTCGAGGCCGTGGCCGCGGACCTGCGCAAGCAGACCCGGGCGCGCCTGGCCGGACTCGGGCTGCGCACCGACGTCCCTGCTATCCCCAGCGCGTTCTCCTTCTACGACCACGTGCTCGACACGACTGCCGTCGTGGGCGCGGTCCCGGCCCGGTTCGCGGACCTGGCCGACGCCGACGGTCGCCTGGACCTCGCGGGCTACTCGACGGTCGCGCGCGGCCGCGGTGACGACCTGCCGCTCGAGATGACCAAGTGGTTCGACACGAACTACCACTACCTGGTCCCCGAGATCGGACCGGAGACGACCTTCCGCTACGCGAGCGACCGCCCCGTGCGCGAGTTCTCCGAGGGCCTCGCGGACGGCGTGCTCACGCGCCCGGTCCTCGTCGGTCCCGTCACGTACCTCGCGCTCGCCAAGCCGACCGAGGGCGCCCCCGAGGGCTTCGAGCCGCTCGACCGGCTCGCGGACCTGCTGCCCGTCTACGTCGACCTGCTGCGCGACCTGGCAGCGGCAGGTGCGACCTGGGTCCAGCTCGACGAGCCCGCGCTCGTCTCGGACTCGCTCACCGTGACCCCCGAGCGCGTGCGCGCCGCGGTCACCGAGGCCTACCGGGTGCTCGCGACCGTGCTGGCCCGCCCCGACCGCCCCGCGATCCTCGTCGCGGCGCCGTACGGCGACCTGGGTGCCGCGCTCGGCGTGCTGGCCGCGACCGACGTCGAGGGCATCGCGCTCGACCTCGTCCGCGGTGCGGCCCCGACCGTCGCGGTCAAGGGCCTCACCTCGAAGGTCGTCGTCGGCGGGGTGATCGACGGTCACAACATCTGGCGCGCGGACCTCGACAAGAAGCTGCAGGTCCTCGAGCAGCTCGAGACGCTCGGTGCGGCCCAGGTCGCGGCCGGCACGTCGACGTCGCTGTTCCACGTCCCGCACACGGTCGAGGACGAGCCCGCGCTCGACCCGACGCTGCGCGGGTGGCTCGCGTTCGCCGACCAGAAGGTCGCGGAGGTCGTCACGCTCGCCGAGGGCCTGACCGAGGGCCGCGAGGCGATCCACGCCGAGCTGCTCGCCGCGAGCGACGCGGTCCGGTCGCGCGCCGCGGCGCCGGGTGTCGTCCGGCCCGAGGTCCGGGAGCGCGTCGCCGCGCTGACCGAGGACGAGTTCCACCGTGGACCGTTCGCCGACCGTCGGTCGGCTCAGACCGCGCGTCTCGCGCTGCCGCCGCTGCCGACGACCACCATCGGCTCGTTCCCGCAGACGCCCGAGATCCGTAAGGCGCGCGCGGCCCACGCGAAGGGTGACCTCACGACCGCGCAGTACGAGGACGAGATGCGCGCCGAGATCCGCCGCGTCGTCGAGCTCCAGGAGGCCATCGGCCTCGACGTGCTCGTCCACGGCGAGCCCGAGCGCAACGACATGGTGCAGTACTTCGCCGAGAACCTCGACGGGTTCGCGGTCACCCAGAACGGCTGGGTGCAGTCCTATGGCTCGCGCTGCACGCGTCCGTCGATCCTGTGGGGCGACGTATCCCGGCCGGCGCCGATCACGGTCGAGTGGACGACGTACACGCAGTCGCTCACGGCCAAGCCGGTCAAGGGCATGCTCACCGGCCCGGTCACGATCCTCGCGTGGTCGTTCGTGCGTGACGACCAGCCGCTCGCGGACACGGCCAACCAGGTCGCGCTCGCCCTGCGCGACGAGATCGAGGACCTCGAGGCTGCCGGGATCGCGGTCGTGCAGGTCGACGAGCCCGCGCTGCGGGAGCTGCTGCCGCTCAAGGCCGCCGACCACGCGGCGTACCTGGACTGGTCGGTCCGGTCGTTCCTGCTCGCGACGTCGGGTGTCCGCCTGGACACCCAGATCCACACGCACCTCTGCTACTCGGAGTTCGGCGAGATCATCGGCGCGATCGACGGCCTCGACGCCGACGTGACGTCGATCGAGGCGGCACGGTCGAAGATGGAGATCATCGGGGACATTGCGGGTGCCGGCTACGCGCGCGGCATCGGCCCGGGCGTCTACGACATCCACTCGCCGCGGGTCCCCACCGAGGGTGAGGTCACCGAGCTGCTGACCGAGGCCGTCCGGTCGATCGATGCGGACCAGCTGTGGGTCAACCCTGACTGCGGGCTCAAGACCCGCCGCTACGAGGAGGTCACCCCGTCGCTCGAGCACATGCTCGCTGCGACGCGGGCGGTCCGCGCGACCCTCTGAGCACCACCCCGGCGTAGAACGACGCCGAGCCCCGGTCGGCCTGGCTCGACCGGGGCTCGCGTGTGCACGGGCTGGATGGCCCGGGCGGGCTCCCACCCGCCCGGGCCACCGGACTCAGCCCGTGGCCGCGCCGCAGCTCACTGCTGAACCGCCGCACGGTACGTCGGAGGGTTCACGCGACGACAGCTAGGCCGTGTGCTCAGCGGTCTGGGTGATCGTCGCGGGCTGGCTGCCGTGCTGGACCTCGATCTTGCGCGGCTTGGCATCCTCGGAGACCGGGATGCTGAGCGTCAGCACGCCGTCGGTGTACGTCGCGTCGATCTTGTCGAGAGCCATGCCGCGGCCCACGGTGATCTGACGGACGTACGAGCCGGTCGCGCGTTCGCGGAGGTACCACTGCACGTCGTGCTCGACGGGGGACCGCTCGGCACGAAGCGTGAGCGTGCGGTCCTCGACGTTCAGGTCGATCGTGCCGGGGTCGACACCTGGCAGGTCGACGTGCAGGACGTAGTGGTCACCGGAACGGAAGAAGTCCATGGGCATCGTCGCGGCTGCCCGGGCGGACCCGAACATCTCACCGACAAGCCGGTCCATGTCCTGGAATGGGTCGAATCGCGTAGCCACACCCATCACCTCCCTGAAGGTGAGGCACCGGACCGCCCGATGCCTCGGAACGGGCCCGACCTGGATGGCTTGCAGGGTCGGGCGGCTACGCCTTCATTTTGGCACTCGACGAGCGTGAGTGCCAGACCTCAGAGGGCCGTCTGCCGGGCGGCGAGCGCCTCGACGATGCGCACATCGGCGTCCAGCCAGGGGACCGTCATCCAGTGCCCGACGGGCAGCCACTGCACCCGGTCGTGCTCGACGAGCGGCTCCGGGGTGCCGTCCTGGACCTCGACCAGCCAGAGCCGCATCGTGTACGGCTCCGAGAGCAGCCAGGCCCCGTCGTCCGGCCCGACGAGCTCCGGGCCCAGCACGACACGGATGCCGAGCTCCTCACGGATCTCGCGGTGCAGCGCCTCCTCGGGGGACTCGCCGTCGTCGACCTTCCCGCCGGGGAACTCCCAGCGCCCCGCGAGGCTTGCCGGCACGGCCCGCCGAGCCGCCAGGAGCTCACGCGGGTCGTCGAGGTCGTCGACGATGGCGGCGGCCACGACGAGCACGGGTGGGTTCATGGAGCGAGTCTGTCAGCCCGACGGCTCAGCCGAGGGCACCCACGGCCAGCAACCCGCCGAGGCTGACGGTCATCGCGATCGTCGTCGCGACGCCGCCGAGCAGGACTGCCCGCCCGCCCGAGCGGGCCAGCCGCGCGACGTGCACCTGGGTGCCGAGCCCGACCATCGCCGCTCCGAGCGCGAGGGTCGTGGCTCCGTGCACGGCGGGGACGACGACGTCGGGCACCGCCCCGACCGTGCGGACGGCGACCGCGACGAGGAATCCGACGACGAACAGCGGGACGATCGGTACGCGCGCGCCGCTCGAGCGGGCGCCCGCGCGACGCCGGACCACGCCGACCGCCGTCACGAGCGGGGCGAGGAGGACGACCCGGGCCAGCTTGGCGACGACGGCGACCGAGAGCGCGGCCGCGGAGACCGCACCGGCCGCCGCGACGACCTGGGCCACCTCGTGGACCGACATCCCGGCCCACAGGCCGGCGGTGCGGTCGCTCAGACCCGCCGCCCGGGCGACCAGGGGGACGACGAGGATCGCGACGCTGCCGTAGAGCGTGACGAGCGCGACCGCCGTCGCGACGTCGTCGTCCTCGGCGTCGGCCACCGGACTCATCGCGGCGACAGCGGCCGCCCCGCAGATCGAGAAGCCGGTCGCGACCAGCAGCGTGAGGGTCCGACCGACCCGGAGCCGGCGGCCGAGCCACAGCGTCGCGCTGAAGGTCGTCGCGACGGTGCCGCCGAGCACGGCGAGCTCCGCCGGCCCGAGGGCGAGCACGTCACGCGCGGACAGCTGGAGACCCAGCAGGACGACACCGATCCGGAGCACCCGCCGACCGACCCACGCCAGCCCGGGCTCGAACGACGCCGGGACGACATGCGCCGCGCGGGCGACGACCCCGAGCACGATCGCCGCGAGCAGTGCCGGCGCCGCCGGAAGCGCCACCGTCAGCGCGAGGCATGCGCCGGACACGGCGAGCGCCGCGAGCGCCCCGGGGACCACTGACTGCGCACGGGGGAGGCTGTCCTCGCGCTGCTCGCGCAGCGTCGGTGCAGGCAGGGACAACGCCTCCGCTACCTGTGGGACGGACGGGAGCTCGGCGGGGGCGTGCGGTGGGGACGGGGTCACCTGGACGACTCTGGTCGACCCGCGTCGCCCGCAGAACCCCGACCTCGCTGTCGACCCCTAGCCTGAGGCTATGACCACGGATCCCGTCGCGAGCCGGCGCACACCGCTCGGGGCGCTCGAGCTGCTCGTCGCGATCGAGGCCCATGGCTCGATCACCGCGGCGGCGCACGCCCTCGGCATCGCTCAGCCGTCGCTCAGCGCCGGGCTGAGGCGCCTCGAACGGCAGACCGGGTTGAGCCTGGTCACGCGCTCACCGGCCGGCACGGTGCTGACCGACCTGGGACGACGCGTCGTCGGGCGTGCGCGGGACGTCATCTCCGCGTCGGACGCCTTCGAGGGCGAGGTCGCGGCGCTGCGGTCGGAGCAGGGCGGACGCCTGACCGTCGCGGCCAGCATGACCATCGCGGAGTACCTCGTGCCGCACTGGCTCGCGGCCCGGCCGGCAGGGGCGGCCGTCGTCGACCTCGACGTGGCCAACTCGCGCGACGTCATGGAGGCGGTCCTGCACGGGAGGGCTGACCTGGGGTTCATCGAGGGGCCGGACCTTGCCGAGGGGCTGCGGACCCGGACGATCGGTCATGACACGTTGCTCGTCGTGGCGGCGCCGGGGCACCCGTGGGCCGGGCTCCACCGCGCGGTCGGGGCGCAGGAGCTGGCCGGGGCACCGCTCGTTCTGCGTGAGGCCGGGTCAGGGACCCGCGCGACGCTCGAACGCGCTCTCGAGGCGGCGGGTCATCCGCTGGTCAGCACGCCGGCTCAGCTCGGTTCGACGGCCGCGGTGAAGTCGGTCGTGCAGGGTGGTCGGTCGGTCGCGGTGCTGTCGGCGCTCACGGTCAGGGCCGAGATCGCGGCCGGCACGCTGCACGAGGTCAGGGTCGAGGGTGTCGACCTGCGCCGTGAGCTGCGCATGGTGTGGGCGCGGGGGCGGCAGCCGGCCCCGGCGGCGCGCGAGCTCGCGGCTCTGGTCGTCGGGCTCACGCGCGACGACCAGGCTGCGGGTTCAGGTCAGCGAAAGCCGTTCGCCTCGGCCCAGGCCACGGCCTGAGCACGCGTCGAGACGCCGATCTTGCGGTACACGCTGCGCACCTGGGACTTGACCGTGTTGCGCGTGACGAACAGACGCGTCGCGATCTCCTCGAGGGTGACGTCCTCTGCGAGCTCGGCCAGGACGACCCGCTCGCGGCGGGTCAGGGGCTCGTTGAGCTGAGACGTCTCGCGTGTTGCCTCGAGCATGATCATCGTGTCCTCCGGTGTGCTGCACGGCGCCCGGGTGTAGGGCCCTGCGTGCCGTGGTCGAGCGGCTGTTACTAGAGGAGATCGACCGGTGACGCGAATATGACGCGCTTTTCACCCATCAATCACCCGAGGCAGCTGCCGCGCGAGCTCCGACGGACACAAACGAAGGTAGATGTGCAGGTCAGGGAGATACAGCCAAGATGAGAGGGTGATGAGATTCACCCGTTCGGGCTAATGCCCGTCAGCCCCCGCGGTGGCCGCGTACTCCGCCGGTGACAGCAGGGGTCCGCGGGCCGTGACGGTGACCTTGATCAGCCAGCCGTCGCCGTACGGGTCGGAGTTCACGAGCGCCGGATCATCGACCACGGCGCCGTTGATCTCGGTGACCGTTCCCGAGACGGGGGAGAACAGCTCGGAGACCGACTTGGTCGACTCGATCTCGCCGATGACCGCACCGGCGACGATCTCGTCGCCGACCGCAGGCAGCTCGACGTAGACGATGTCACCGAGCGCGTCGGCGGCGGTCGCGGTGATCCCGACGGTCGCCGGGTCACCGCTGTCGAGCCACTCGTGCTCGGCGGTGTACTGCAGGTTGTCGGGAACGCTGCTCATCAGGTCTCCAGGTCGTGGACGAAAATGGAGCGTGCGCGGCGCGCCACTCCTCCAGGTCTAGCGGGCTCGGCGGTAGAAGGGAAGTCGAACGACGCGCACCGGCTCGCGGCGTCCGCGCACGTCGACCGCCAGGTCCGCCCCGGGTGCGCTCACCTCGGGGGTCACGTAGGCCATCGCGATGGGGTGGCCGAGCGTGGGGGAGGGCGCACCGGAGGTGACGTGCCCGACGACGGGGGCGTCCGCTGCGGTCCCGGTGACGACGTCGTACCCGTGGCGGGCGGCGCGCCGGCCGAGCCCCTCCAGCCCGACGAGCACCCGGGCGGGCTCCGACGTGTGCCGCGCGGCGAGCGCTGCGCGACCGACGAACCGGAGCGGCGACCCGTCGGGCGCGGTCTTCGTGAGGCGGACGACGCGACCCAGGCCTGCGTCGTAGGGGGTCGTCGTGCGGTCGAGCTCGTTGCCGTAGAGAGGCATGCCCGCCTCGAGCCGCAGGCTGTCACGCGCGGAGAGCCCCGCGGGCACGAGCCCGAGGGGGGTCCCGGCAGCGAGCAGGTCGCGCCACAGCTGCACGGCGTGCTCGGCCGGCACGAACATCTCGAAGCCGTCCTCGCCGGTGTACCCGGTGCGCGCGACGAGAGCGGCGATCCCGGCGACCGTCGCGTTCGTCGCGGTGTAGTACCCGAGGCCGATGACAGCCGCCCGGTCGGTGGGTGCGGTGGCCGACGCGACGATCTCCTCGGCGCGCGGACCCTGGACGGCGATGAGCGCGGTCGTGAGCGAGGCGTCGACCATCTGCGCGTCGAACCCGGCCAGCCGCTCGGCGAGGGCCTCGCGCACCACGCGGACGTTCGACGCGTTCGCCACGACGAGGAACGACTCGGGCGCCAGTCGGTAGACGACGAGGTCGTCGAGTACTCCGCCCTCCTCTGTGACGATCATCGTGTAGCGCGCGCGGCCCACGTCGAGCGCGGAGAGGTCGCCGACGAGGGCGTAGTCGAGCGCCGCGGCGGCCTGCGGTCCGGTGATCTCGAGCTCGCCCATGTGAGACAGGTCGAACAGGCCCGCGGCCGTCCGCACGGCCACGTGCTCGGCCAGGTCGCCCGCGTACCGGAGCGGCATCTGCCAGCCGGCGAACGACGTCAGCGTGGCGCCCAGTGCGACGTGCTCGGCGTGCAGCGGGGACAGGATGTCGCTCACGGGAAGGCTCCGATCGGTTGGTGCAGTGGCGGTCATGAGTACGACTCGATCGGCGGGCACGAGCAGACGAGGTGCCGGTCACCGTACGCGCCGTCGATCCGGCGCACGGGCGGCCAGTACTTGTCGGCGCGCAGGCTCGCGAGGGGGAACGCCGCGAGCTCGCGGCCGTACGGCTTGTCCCACGCGTCGGCGGCGACCGAGGCGGCCGTGTGGGGTGCGCCGCGCAGCGGCGACTCCTCGACCGGCCAGCTGCCCGCGGCGACCGCGTCGATCTCGCCGCGGATCGCGACGAGCGCGTCGACGAACCGGTCGAGCTCCGCGAGGTCCTCGCTCTCGGTCGGCTCGATCATGAGCGTCCCGGGCACGGGGAACGACAGCGTCGGGGCGTGGAACCCGTAGTCCATGAGCCGCTTCGCCACGTCCTCGGCGGTCACGCCGGTCTCGGCCGTGATCGGGCGCAGGTCGACGATGCACTCGTGCGCGACGAGCCCGTTCGGTCCCGTGTAGAGGACCGGGTAGGACTCGTGGAGCCGGGCTGCGAGGTAGTTCGCGGCCAGCACGGCCATCTCCGTCGCGCGGCGCAGACCCTCGCCGCCCATGAGGGCCACGTACGCCCAGGAGATCGAGAGGATGCCCGCAGAGCCGAACTGGGCCGCCGTCACGGGCGCTGCGACGCCGGCCGCAGCCGTGCCGCCCGCAGCCACGAGCGGGTCGCCCGGCAGGTACGGGACGAGGTGCGCCCCCACACCGATCGGGCCGACCCCCGGCCCGCCGCCGCCGTGCGGGATGCAGAAGGTCTTGTGCAGGTTGAGGTGCGAGACGTCGCCGCCGAACTCTCCCGGCCGCGCCAGCCCCACGAGCGCGTTGAGGTTCGCGCCGTCGATGTAGACCTGGCCGCCGACCTCGTGGACCAGGCCGCAGACCGTGCGGACGTCGGCCTCGAAGACCCCGTGGGTCGACGGGTAGGTGATCATGATCGCCGCGGTCCGCGGGCCGTGCTCCGCGAGCTTGGCGCGCAGGTCGGCGAGGTCGATCGACCCGTCGTCGGCCGTCGCGACGACGACGACGCGCAGCCCGGCGAGCGCCGCCGACGCCGCGTTCGTGCCGTGGGCCGACGCCGGGATCAGGCAGACGTCCCGGATGGGCGCACCCTCGGCGCGGTTCGCCGCGTGGTACCCGCGGATCGCGAGCAGCCCGGCGAACTCGCCCTGCGACCCCGCGTTGGGCTGGACCGAGACGCCCGCGTAGCCCGTGATCTCCGCGAGCCAGCCCGAGAGGCTCTCGATCAGCTCGGTGTACCCCGCGGCCTGCTCGCGCGGGACGTACGGGTGGATCGAGGCGAACTCGGGCCAGGTCATGGCCTCCATCTCGGCCGTCGCGTTGAGCTTCATGGTGCACGAGCCGAGCGGGATCATCGTGCGGTCGAGCGCGAGGTCCTTGTCGGAGAGCCGGCGGAGGTAGCGCAGCATCGCGGTCTCCGACCGGTACCGGTGGAAGACGGGGTGCGTCAGGAACTCCGACGTGCGCCGCAGCTGCGTC
>NZ_DASUIR010000024.1:0-25140 GCF_036279715.1 Cellulomonas sp.
GAGCGTCGAGGTGACGCTCACCGGTGGCGTGCGGGTCGTCGCCGACCACGAGCGGGCCGTCGAGGGTCCCGAGCACGCGGCCCGCGTGGCGGCGTCATGCGTGCGCGACCTGACCCCGACCGAGCTCGTCGGGGACGCGACGGGCCGTCCTGCGGTCGCCGGACGCACGGTGCTCACGCTCGCCCCGGAGTCCTGGACCGCCGTCCACGCAGCGGCCACGCGGGCCTGACCGCAGCCGGTCAGCCGGCGGACGGGTCGTTCCGCCGACGCCGACTGCCGGCGGACGCGCCGCGACCCGGGCCCCCTGCTGGGGACCCGGGTCGCGGTGTCTGCGTCAGGCCGTGAGGTGCGTCAGAGGTGCTTCGGGAGCGTCCCGGTGCCCGCGTCGTACCCACCGGCCGACGGCGGGGCCGCCGGCAGGTCGGTGCCCGACGTGGACGTCGCCACGGAGGCGGCGACGGGCACCTTGGCGGAGTCGTCCTTGGTCGTCCCCTTCGCCACGCCCTTGAACGTGAACTCGCCGAGGATCCCCTCGCCGACGGCGTCGACGATGATCTTCTGCCCGGCGTGGATCTCGCCGAACAGGATCTTCTCCGAGAGCTGGTCCTCGATGTCGCGCTGGATCGCGCGACGCAGAGGCCGGGCCCCGAGGACCGGGTCGTACCCCTTCTCGGAGAGCAGCTTCTTGGCCGACTCGGTGACCTCGATCGACATGTCCTTGTCCGCGAGCCGCAGACCGAGCTTGGCGATCATCAGGTCGACGATCGCGAAGATCTCGCTCTGGGACAGCTGCGGGAACACGATCACGTCGTCGACGCGGTTGAGGAACTCAGGCCGGAAGTGCTGCTTGAGCTCGTCGTTGACCTTCGACTTCATCCGCTCGTAGGACGTCGACAGGTCCCCACCGGCCTGGAAGCCGGTCATGAGGCCCTTGGCGATGTCCCGCGTGCCGAGGTTGGTCGTCATGATGATGACGGTGTTCTTGAAGTCGACGACCCGACCCTGCGAGTCGGTCAGGCGACCGTCCTCGAGGATCTGCAGCAGCGAGTTGAAGATGTCGGCGTGCGCCTTCTCGACCTCGTCGAACAGGACGACCGAGAACGGCTTGCGCCGCACCTTCTCCGTGAGCTGGCCGCCCTCGTCGTACCCGACGTAGCCGGGAGGCGAGCCGAACAGCCGCGAGACCGTGTGCTTCTCGGAGAACTCCGACATGTCGAGCTGGATGAGCGCGTCCTCGTCCCCGAAGAGGAACTCGGCGAGCGACCGGGCGAGCTCGGTCTTCCCGACGCCCGTGGGCCCCGCGAAGATGAACGAGCCACCGGGGCGCTTCGGGTCCTTGAGCCCGGCGCGCGTGCGACGGATCGCCTGGGAGAGCGCCTTGATGGCTGCCTCCTGGCCGACGACGCGCTTGTGCAGCTCCGCCTCCATGTGCAGCAGACGGCTCGACTCGGCCTCGGTCAGCTTGAACACCGGGATGCCGGTCGCGAGCGCCAGCACCTCGGCGATGAGATCCTCGTCGACCTCGGCGACCGCGTCGAGGTCACCGGACTTCCACGCCTTCTCCTTCTCGACCCGCTTGAGCCCGAGCTGCTTCTCGGCGTCGCGCAGGCGCGCAGCCTTCTCGAAGTCCTGCTCGTCGATCGCGGACTCCTTGTCGCGGCGCGTCGTGGCGATCTGCTCGTCGAGCTCACGCAGCTCCGGCGGGGCCGTCATGCGGCGGATGCGCAGGCGCGCGCCCGCCTCGTCGACCAGGTCGATCGCCTTGTCGGGCAGGAACCGGTCGTTGACGTACCTGTCGGCGAGCGTGGCCGCGGCGACCAGCGCGCTGTCCGTGATGGACACGCGGTGGTGCGCCTCGTACCGGTCGCGCAGCCCCTTGAGGATGTCGATGGTCTCCTTGACCGTCGGCTCGGCGACCTGGATCGGCTGGAAGCGCCGCTCGAGGGCCGCGTCCTTCTCGACGTACTTGCGGTACTCCTCGAGGGTCGTCGCGCCGATGGTCTGGAGCTCGCCGCGCGCGAGCATCGGCTTGAGGATGCTCGCGGCGTCGATCGCACCCTCGGCGGCACCCGCACCGACGAGCGTGTGGATCTCGTCGATGAACAGGATGATGTCGCCGCGCGTGCGGATCTCCTTGAGGACCTTCTTCAGGCGCTCCTCGAAGTCACCGCGGTACCGGCTGCCGGCCACGAGCGCGCCGAGGTCGAGCGTGTACAGCTGCTTGTCCTTGAGCGTCTCGGGCACGTCGCCGCGCACGATGTCCTGGGCGAGGCCCTCGACGATGGCCGTCTTGCCGACGCCCGGCTCACCGATGAGGACCGGGTTGTTCTTGGTCCGTCTCGACAGGACCTGCATGACGCGCTCGATCTCTTTAGCGCGTCCGATGACGGGGTCGAGCTTGCCCTCACGCGCCGCCTGGGTCAGGTTGCGGCCGAACTGGTCGAGCACCGCGGAACCCGCAGGCTGACCCTCGGCCGGGCCGCCCGCAACGACGGGCTCCTTGCCCTGGTAGCCGGACAGGAGCTGGATGACCTGCTGGCGCACGCGGTTGAGGTCGGCGCCGAGCTTGTTGAGGACCTGGGCGGCGACGCCCTCACCCTCGCGGATGAGCCCGAGCAGGATGTGCTCGGTCCCGATGTAGTTGTGGCCGAGCTGCAGCGCCTCGCGCAGGCTCAGCTCGAGGACCTTCTTGGCGCGCGGCGTGAACGGGATGTGACCCGACGGTGCCTGCTGGCCCTCGCCGATGATCTCCTGCACCTGCGCGCGCACGGCGTCGAGCGAGATGCCCAGCGACTCGAGCGCCTTGGCGGCCACCCCTTCGCCCTCGTGGATCAGGCCCAGGAGGATGTGCTCGGTCCCGATGTAGTTGTGGTTGAGCATCCGCGCCTCTTCTTGGGCGAGGACGACCACGCGACGGGCTCGGTCCGTGAAACGTTCGAACATGTGCACTCCTCACGAGCTGCGCTCGTCCCGGCGGTTCCGGCGGGACAGATGGGCGTTGTTCGATGCTAACGGCGGGACCCGCCCAGGACTGCCCGTGTTCGCCGCAGGCGTGACGCCCGCCGCGTGCCCGCTCGCTCGATCGACCCCTCCGCGCATGCTGCGGCGCGCCCGACCGCTCCCCGATCCCGGGGCCGTCGGGCGCGCCGGCGCCGCTACTGCGACACGAGCAGCTCGTTGAGCGGCTCCTCGTCCGGCGTCCCCGCAGCGTCGCCCGCCTGCAGCCCACCGCTGAGCGCGTACTCCTCCTCGGGCGACAGGACGAGGCGCTTGCGGCCCCATGCACCGAACGAGACGAGGCCCAGCGCGAACACCGCGGCGATCGCGAGGATGGCGGCCCGGTAGTCCGGGTTGAGCATGACCCCGACGAAGATCATCGCCGCGAGCAGCCCGGCGACGACGGCGCCCGCGACCCCGGTCGGGCTGACGTACGGGCGCACCGCGTCCGGGTGGGCGCGGCGCAGGAGCACGAACGAGACCATCTGCAGCAGGTACGCGATGACTGCGCCCCACACCGCGATGTTGAGCACGATGCTGCCGGCAGAAGCCATGCCGTACTGCACCGCGAACAGCGCCGCGAACCCGATGGCGCCGCCCACGAGCAGCGCGACCCAGGGCGTCTTCCGCGCGCCCGTGAGCGACAGGAACCTCGGGTAGTAGCCCGCACGTGACAGCGAGTAGATGTTGCGTCCGTACGCGAACATGATGCCCTGCGTCGAGGCGAGCAGACCGACGAGCGCGAACGCCGAGAGCACCGCTGCCAGGTTGCTGCCGGGCAGCATCGCGCGGAACCCGTCGAGGAGCGGCTCACCCGAGGTCCCCAGCGCGTCGGCGCCGGTGACGGCGGGGTTGAGGACGACGACGGCCGCGCCGGTCACGACGAGCGTGATCATGCCCCACTTGCCGGCCCGGGGGATGTCCTTGGACGGCAGGTGCGCCTCCTCGGCCGCGAGCGGCAGCTCCTCGATCCCCAGGAACAGCCACATGGCGAACGGCAGTGCGTAGAAGACCGCCCCGAGGCCGTGCGGCAGGAAGCTGCTCTGGCCGGTGTCTGGCGTGACGTCGAACAGCGACCCGAGGTCGAGGTGGCTCGACGCGAGCGCCAAGCCGGCGAAGAGCGCGAGGACGGCGAGCGAGATGATCGACACGATGATGGCGAACGTGAACGACGCCTCTGCACCGACCGTGTTGAGCGCGAGGAACACCGCGTAGATGACGAGCCACCAGATCCACGGTGCGAACGAGACGCCGAACAGCGTCCCCGTGATCGAGTCGGCGTACTGGCCGGAGAAGTACACGACAACCGCCGTGGTCATGACGTACTCCACCGACTCGGCGAGACCGGTGACGAACCCGCCCCATGGGCCCATCGCCGCGCGTGCGAACGAGTACGCGCCCCCGGTGTGGGGCATCGCGGCGGACATCTCGCCGATGCTGAACAGCATCGCGAAGTACATGACGACGACGACCCCCGTGGCGATGAGGAAGCCACCCCAGCCGGCCGTCCCGATCCCCAGGTTCCAGCCGGAGAAGTCGCCTGAGATCACGGCCGCGACGCCGATGCCCCACAGGCCCCAGAACCCGGCCGAACGCTTGAGCTTCCGCTTGTCGAAGTACCCGTCGGCTGCCTCGGTGTAGGTCACTCCGGACACGGTCGTCGTGGTCATCTCGATCACTGCTCCTCTGACTGGTGGACGGTGGGCACGGGGTCGTGGTCGGCGACGGCGCGGTCCAGGCTCACGAACCCGTACTTGCGCAGGTGGAACCGCATGCGGGACCCGACGAAGTACTCGTGAGCGAGCTCGATGGGTCGGCCGGTCGAGCCGAAGGTGGTGCGCTGCACGTGGACGAGCGGCGTGCCGTCCTCGACACCCAGGTGCCCGGCCAGGTCGGCGTCCGCGACCGTCACCTGGAGGGACTCGTCGCTGTACTCGGGCGTGATGCCGTAGTCGTCCTTGAGCGTGCGGTACAGGGACGAGAGGTTCGTCGTACCGAGCCGGGGGAACAGGTCGGTGGGCAGCCGGGACAGCTCGACCGAGAGCGGTCGGCCGTCCGCGACCCGCCTCCGCGTGATCCGGTAGACCGTGGCGCCGTCGTCGAGGCGGAGAAGCCGACGGTCGCGCGGACCGGCGGTGGCGATCTCGAGCCGCACCACGTCGGTCGTGAGCTCGACACCCTGTCGGCGCGCGATCTCCGGCAGCCCTTCGATGGTGTTGAGGTGACGCTCGAACCGGCCGTCGGTCACGATGGCACCGCCGCCCCGGCCGATCGTCCGCCGGATCTTCCCGTCCGCCTCGAGACGGTCGAGCGCGTGCCTCAGCTGCGTGCGGGGGATCCCGAGCGACGCCGCGAGCGAGCGTTCGTCGCCGAGCCGCTCGCCGGCGCCCAGCTCGTCGCGGGCGAGCATCGCCCGCAGCCGGACGTAGGCGGAGTCCGCGGCGGCGCTCGCCGGCGCGTCGACCGCCCCGGTGCCGACCCTCTCGGCCGTCATCGGGGCCGCGACCTCAGCACGTCGGAGAACGCCGTCAGGAACCGGTCGAGGTCGGCGTCGGAGAACACGAGCGGAGGACGGAGCTTGAGCACGTTCCCGCCGCTGCCGCAGACCGACGTCAGGACCCGGCGCTGACGCAGACCCTCGACGACGTCCAGCGCGGCGGTCGAGTCGGGGGTCCCGGTTGCGGGGTCGGCCACGATGTCGACCCCGATGTAGAGGCCGGCACCGCGCACGTCCCCGATGAGCGGGTGCTCGGCCGCGAGCGCACGCAGCTCGGCGACCATGAGGGAGCCGACCCGGTCGCTGTGCAGCTGCAGGTCCTCGTCCCGGATGACGTGCAGCACGGCCTGCGCCGCGGCGATCGAGACAGGGTTGCCACCGAACGTGTTGAAGTACGGGATCCGGTCACCGAAGGCCGCGAGCACGTCGGAACGCGCCGCCATCGCGGACACCGGCATGCCGTTGCCCATGGGCTTGCCCATCGTGACGAGGTCGGGGACGACACCGTGCCGCTCGAAGCCCCAGAACTCCTGGCCGGTCCGTGCGAATCCCGGCTGGACCTCGTCCGCGATGAAGACCCCGCCCGCAGCGTGCACGACGTCGATCGCCTGCGCGAGGTATCCCGGCGGGTCGGGGAACACGCCGTCCGACGAGAAGATCGAGTCCGCGAGGAACGCCGCGAACCGCACGCCGTGGCGCTCGAGGTCTGCGATCTGCTCAGCCACCCGCGCGGCGAACCATGCACCGAGGTCTGGGGTCCGCGTGCGGTAGGCGTCGGGCGCCCGCACGGTGCGAACGGTCGGTGCGAGGTCCTGCGCGGTGCCCAGCGCCGGCGACATCTGCGAGGTCAGCGCCGAGTTGCCGTGGTACGCCTCGGCGGACACGATCACCCCGGTGCCGCCCGTGTGCTCTTGCGCGACGCGCACCGCGAGGTCGTTGGCCTCCGACCCGGTGCACATGAACATGACGCGGTCGAGAGCCGCCGGCATCGTCGAGAGCAGGTCCTCGGCGTAGCTGACGATCGACTCGTGCAGGTAGCGCGTGTGCGTGTTGAGGGCCGCAACCTGGTCCTGGGTGGCGCGGACCACGCGGGGGTGGCAGTGGCCGACCGACGCCACGTTGTTGTAGACGTCGAGGAAGTCGTTCCCGTCCGCGTCGAACAGGTGCGCACCCTCGCCGCGGACGAGCTCGACGGGCTCGCGGTAGAACAGCCGGTACGACGGACCAAGGACGCGCTCGCGCCGCTCGATGAGCCGTGCGGTCGATGCCGGGAGCTCGCCGGCGGACTCCGCCCGGAAGCTGTTCGTGTCCATGATCGTCGAGCGTGTCGCCACAGATCTGCCTTCCGTGTGGGTGCGGTCGACCGGCGTGCGGTCGTCGCGCGGCGCGTGGTCCCGCGTGGTCCCGCGTGGTGCGGCTCTCAGCCGTCGGACCGCCCAGCCCGTGGATGAGGACGTGCACCATGTTCCCGACACCGGTCGTGCCCCAGGCGCACCGGGTGTGAGATCTGTGTTAACTCGAGGGGCCCGCGTGTTAATGGTTCGTGTGCGCAGACTGCGCGCGTAAAACGTGTGTGAACTCGGGCCCCGACCCCTTGCGTGCACCGATCGCGGGGTCGACCCTGGGTGCGGACCGCCCAGCCCTCCCGACCGACCGTCACCGGTTCGAGGGGAAGTCCCATGACCACCGAACAGCTCCGGGCGCCGCAGGACGCCGAGGCGTCGATCCACGCCTTCGACTCGCTCACCAAGGGGGAGCCCGCCCCGCGCTGGCTCACGGCAGGGATCCTCGCGGCGTGGGGGCTCGACGAGCGCACGACCAGGGTGGCGCTCATCGCCGTGTCGGAGAACGCGACGTTCCTCGTGCGCCAGGGCGTCACGCCGACAGCGGTGGTCCGGGTCGCGCGACCGGGGTACATGACCGGGACGGCGGACTTCGAGTCCGAGGTCGCGTGGGTCGCGGCGCTCGCGTCCTCCGGCGTCGCGCGGGTGCCGGCGGGCATCCCGACGGTGGCGGGCGGCTTTGTGGCCTCGATCGCCGACGCGGACGGCGTCAGCTGGTCGTGCGTCAGCTACGCCTACGTGCCGGGGAGCATCCTCGAGGACATCGCCGACCCCGTGCCCTACTACCGGGAGATCGGGCGCACGACGGCTCTCCTGCACGACCACGCGCAGGCCTGGAACCCACCGGCGAGCTTCCAGCGGCACTCGTGGGAGCTGCCCGACATGGTCGGCCCGACGAGCCGGTGGGGCCGGTGGCAGGACGCCGCTCTCGCCCCCGCCGAGCACCTGCTGCTCATGACCGCGGAGCGCGCCGCGCTCGACGTCCTCGCGGACTCCCCGCGCACGCCCGAGACGTGGGGCCTGATCCACGCTGACCTGCGCCCGTCGAACATCATGATCTCCGACGACACGCTGACCGTGATCGACTTCGACGACTGCGGGTACTCGTGGTTCCTCTATGACTTCGCGTCGGCGCTGACGTTCATGGAGCACGTCGAGGACGCCCCGACGATGGCCGCCGAATGGGTCGCGGGGTACCTCGAGGTCCGCCCGATCACGACGGACGACGCCCGGACCGCGTGCGCGCTGTCGATGATCCGACGGCTGCAGATGCTGGGGTGGACGACGACCCACCGCTCCGACGCCCTGCCGCAGGTGCTGTGGGACGCACAGCCGAGCGGCACCGTCGAGGTCGCGGCGCGGTACCTCGCGTCGCACACGTGGCTGCTCGACTGAACCGGGCCGAGTCCATCACCAGCCGCGCAGGGCCGGGGCGTCCTCCAGGTAGGTCTCGAACGCCGCCCGCTCGTCCGGCGTGAACGGCCGCGACAGGTGCGTCTTCTGGTCGAGCTGCACCATGCGCGAGCGAGCCCGCAGGTAGACCGTGGCCTGGTCGGCGGCGTCGAGGATCTCGTACCCGAAGTCGACCGACGAGCGCCCCATGCGCGGCACCCACACCTCGACCGCGAACGGCGCGGCCCGGAAGGTCAGGGGCGCGAGGTAGTCGATCTCGTGCTTGACCACGACGAGCATCGACGCCGTCAGGGCCCCGTTCTCGTCGACGCCCATGGACGGGAAGAGCGTGAACCGGGCGTCGTCGAGGTAGCGCAGGTAGGCGGCGTTGTTGACATGGCCGAACAGGTCGACGTCGGACCACCGCACCGGCATCTCGACGCGTCCGCGGTGGGACCTGGGCCCTTCAGGAGCGCTCACGGGGTCACCCTAGCCTCAGCGGTCAGGGGCCCGCCGAGCCCACGGCGGGGTCGACGGACCTCACGCCGTCGACGTCGCGGGCACCCGTCCGGGGATGCGCAGCGTGATCACCGCGCCCCCCGTCGGGGCGGTGGCGGCCGAGACGCTGCCACCGTGCGCGGAGACGACGTCGGCAACGATCGCCAGGCCCAGCCCGCTCCCGGGCATCGCTCGCGCGTCGGGTGAACGCCAGAACCGGTCGAACACGAGCTCCTGCTCGTCGGTGGGGATCCCCGGCCCCGAGTCGGACACGGTCAGGACGCCGCGATCGAGCTCGATGCGCACGGCCGAGCCCGGCGGGGAGAACTTGATGGCGTTGTCGAGCACGTTGAGCACCGCCCGCTCCATGGCCGCCGGGTCGCCCTCGAACTCCCACGGCTCGAGCTGCAGGTCGAGCACGTGGTCTCCTCGCCGCGTCGCACGCTCCACCGCGCGACGCGCCACGTCGTCGAGGCGTACCGGTACAGCCGGCGGAGCCGGGTCCGGGAACGCCGGTGTCGGTGTCGGGGAGGCGTGACAGACCGTCATGTACCAGGCCAGGATGTGTCCGACGTCCCACAACGATGTGGGCGAGAGGGAGCAGACCATGGAACTCACTTCGAGAGAAGCGTGGGCCGTCATTCACGGGATGGTGCTGGGGGCCATATTCCTGCTGGCGTTCAGTGGTGCGCTGGCGGGCTTGTGGAGCTATCGGCCAGGGCTGATCACCAGCAAGGGCATCCAGGAGCGCACCACGCGACTCAAGATCGGGCTCGGGGTGATGGCCGCAGCCGTGTGGGCGACGGTCATCACCGGCAGCTGGATCGTCTACCCGTGGTACCGAGCGAAACTGGCAGGGAATGGTTTCGCCGGGTGTAAGGGGCTCGGACTGCCGTCATCGGCGTGCTCCCCGCGCGACTTCCTGCTGTCGAACGTCTCCGGTGAGACCGCGAGCTGGCACGAGTTCGGCATGGAGTGGAAGGAGCACGTCGCCTGGGCGGCGCCGTTCCTGGCAACGTCGGCCTTCCTGCTGCTGCTCTACTACGGCCCCCGGATCACGGCCCGGCCGTGGCTTCGCGCGGCGATCATCGTGATGCTGGTCGGGGCGTTCGCTGCGGCCGTCGTCGGAGGCGGCTTCGGTGCCTTCATCAACAAGGTAGCCCCGATCTCATGACCACCGAAGGGACATCCCCGATGGACGCATCGACTCATCACGACACGGACGTCGCCCCCGAGCTGGAGCCCCTGCGCCTGGCAGACAAGCCCGACGGCCCAGGCGCGGCGATGATGATCGCCGCCGGGATCGGGATCTTCGTCCTCGGGCTCCTCACGGTCCTGGGCGAGTTCTCGACCGGGATCAACACCTGGCTCACGAGCTGGGATTGGGTCGGCGGGGTGGGTGCGCTCGCGGGCAAGACGACGATCGCTTCGATCGCGTACGTCGGGTCGCTCATCCTGATGTGGGCCATGTGGCGGAACAAGGACGTCAACATCAAGATCGCCTTCTACATCGGGTTCGCGCTGGGGATCTTGGGGGCTATCGGGACGTTCCCGACGTTCTTCCAGATGTTCGCCCCGTGAGCGGCGCACTCACCGCCCCAGATATTCGGGCGAATCGCATCGCAGCCCAGGCCACCGGTGTCGGGATCGGCCTGGTGGTGTTCATGGTCGTGTGGACCTTCGGATCGCAGATCACCACGCGGATGTGGGGCCCGCCCTCGGGCGCGCTGGTCGCCATGGGAATCGCCTTGCTCGCAGGGATCGTCATGACCATCGCGACCTGGCGCCGATTGGTGCGCACCCAACTGGAGGAAGACGCACAACCAAGCAGGGCTTGACACCACGGCGGGCTCCCCGTCGTCGACCTCATCACCGGGAAGACGACGGGGAGCCGGGCGCAATGTCGATCTCCCACGGGGCAGCCGGCCGATCACGTGCGATCAGGCAAGCGCACCCAGGGGGACCTCTGTCAACGCCGACCGAACCTTGACCCCTTTCTGCCGGGCGGGTTCAAGGCGTCACTGTCAGTCTTCTCTAGGCGTCGACAGCTGGAGTCTGTCGCTCGCACACTTGGCCGGGCACCCATGAACGTGATCGGTCGCTGCGCCCCGGCTTCGCAGGATGTCACTCACCGCCACCCAAGTCGCAAGCGGGACCGGCACTTGCCGACCGCGAAGTGGTGGCGCGCTGCCACAGCATCGGCCCGACCCATGCGATCTGCCCGACCGGCCCGCCGGCCAGCCGCGTGAGCATGAGCGTGAGGTACCCCCGGACGTGACGATCACCGTGACGAGGTAGGCCCACACGGTGCGCTCGTTCATCGTCATCGGGACGGGTTCGTCGTCGAGAGGACGCGGATCGGCGTCGTGCATGATTGTCCGAATGTTAATGATCTTTGACACACCAACCGTAGGGGACGGTCCGAGGCATGTCAAGAATCCTTGACCAGCGCAGACCTGTGCCCGGAACCCCACGCACCGGCCGCCACTCAAGGCGCTGGCGGGACCGGCGCTTGACGACTTCTATGCGCTCTCGCTTGACGCGCGCGAGGCCGCACGACGCATCGTCTTGAGGGCTCCCGGCTCGGGCGCCCGTGCGGGTCTGGCCGAGGCGAGAAGTAGTCCGACATGCCAGCCGTGGCTCCTCAGAGCGCCACCGTCCCGCTGATGCACGTGACGGTGTCCCCGCCGACCCAGATGTCGTCGCCCACCTGCTCGACGTGCACCCGCCCGTCGCGTCGCAGCGCCGTCCCCTGGGAGACCGTGTACCGCGCGGGCAGGACACCGGCGGGGATGAGCCACCGGGCCAGCCCGGCGTTGAGGCTGCCCGTCACGGGGTCCTCGGAGATCCCCAGGTCGGGGACGAAGGCCCGCACCTCGACGTCGGCGTCGTGCGCGTCGTCCCACGGCCCCAGGACGCCGACCTTGAGCGACCCCATCGCGGCGAAGTCCGGCCGGAGGTCGAGCACGGTGCGGGCGTCGGGCAGCACCACGCCGATCCACTCCGGACCGTTGTCGACCCACTCGCAGCGCTGCACGGCGGCGTCGGGCACGCGCAGGGCGCGCACGACCTGGTCGTGGACCTCGGGGGTGACGGGCCCGGAGCGGCGCAGCGGCGGCGCGGCGAAGGCGAGGCGACCGGCGTCCTGGCGCAGCGCGACCAGGCCGATACCGCACTCCTGGACGGGCCTGCCGCCGCGACGGGGGCTGCCGCCGTGCTCGAGCCACGCGTGTGCGCTGCCGAGCGTGGGGTGCCCGGCGAACGGCAGCTCGCCGCCCGGCGTGAAGATCCGCAGCCGGTAGTCGGCGTCAGGGTGCGTCGGCGCGAGGACGAACGTCGTCTCGGACAGGTTGGTCCACCGCGCGAAGCCGGCCATCTCGTCGTCGGTGAGCCCCTCGGCGTCGAGGACGACCGCGACGGGATTTCCGCGGTACGGAATGGCGGTGAAGACGTCGACCTGGGCGAAGGGGCGCTTCCTCATGCCGCACACCGTACCCAGCCGGCAGGGCGCGCCGTGGACCGCGACGGGGCCCAGCCGTCGAGGCCTGTCAGGATGGACCCCGGGAGTGCTCGAACCGACGCGAATGGACAACATCTCATGGGCTTGCTCGACGGCAAGAAGATCCTCGTCACCGGCGTGCTGACCGAGGGCTCGATCGCCTTCCACGTGGCGCGGCTCGCGCAGGAGCAGGGCGCCGACGTCGTCCTCACGTCGTTCGGTCGCCAGTTCCGGCTCACCGAGGCGATCGCCCGTCGGCTCCCCTTCGAGGCGCCGGTCGTGCAGCTCGACGTGACGGACGACGACGACCTGGCTGCGCTGGCCGACCGCGTGCGCGAGCACACGGACCACCTCGACGGCGTCGTGCACTCGATCGGGTTCGCCCCGCAGTCGGTGCTCGGCGACAAGTTCCTCACGGCCGAGTGGCCCGACGTGGCGACCGCGCTCCAGATCTCCGCGTACTCGCTCAAGTCGCTCGCCGTCGCCTCGCTGCCGCTGCTCGGTACGGGTGGCTCGATCGTCGGGCTGACGTTCGACGCGCGCTACGCCTGGCCGGTCTACGACTGGATGGGCGTGGCCAAGGCAGCGTTCGAGTCGACCTCGCGCTACCTCGCCCGCGACCTGGGTCCGAAGGGCATCCGGGTCAACCTCGTCTCGGCCGGCCCGATCAAGACGACGGCTGCCAAGTCGATCCCCGGCTTCGAGTCGATCGAGAGCGGCTGGTCCGACCGGTCGCCGCTCGGCTGGGACGTCACGGACGCGGAGCCGACCGCACGCGCGGTCGCCGCGCTCCTGTCCGACTGGTTCCCGGCGACGAGCGGGGAGATCGTGCACGTCGACGGCGGCGCGCACGCGATGGGCTTCTGACCGACTCAGCACTCGGGACCTTCGTCCCGCGCGCGAGGGCCGCTCTCCAACCTACGGTTACGTAACCTACGCGACCGTAGCTATCGAGAGGTTCCCTCATGACAGCTGCATCCGCAGTGCAACAGCCCGGCCGGGCCGGCGATCGAGCGCTCCCGCTCGTGATCCAAGGCGGCATGGGCGTCGCCGTGTCGTCGTGGCGCCTCGCCTCCACGATCGCGCGGGCCGGCCAGCTCGGTGTCGTCGCGGGCACGGCGCTGGACCTCGTCCTCGCCCGCCGGCTGCAGGACGGCGACAGCGACGGAGCCGTCCGGCGCGCGCTCGCCGCGTTCCCCGTGCCCGAGGTCGCCGAGCGCATCGTCACCCGGTACTTCCGGCCCGGCGGCCGCCCGCCCGGCACGCCGTACGCGCCGCTGCCCCGGCTCGCCCTGCGGCAGACCAAGCTCGCGCAGGAGCTCGGGATCCTCGGCAACTTCGTCGAGGTGTGGCTCGCGAAGGAGGGCCACGACGGGCTGGTCGGCATCAACTTCCTCGAGAAGGTCCAGATGGCCACCCCCACCGCCGCCTACGGCGCGATGCTGGCGGGCGTCGACTACGTGCTGATGGGCGCCGGGATCCCGCGCGACATCCCGCACCTGCTCGACGAGCTGGCCGCCCACCGCCGCGTGCAGCTCCTCGTCGAGGTCACGGGTGCCACGCCGGGCGCCCACACCGCCGACCTCGACCCGCGCGCCCTCCTCGGCGTGGACCTGCCGCCCCTGACCCGACCGAAGTTCCTCGCGATCGTCTCGGCCCACGCGCTCGCCGCCTATCTCGCCCGCGACGAGCACATCCGGCCCGACGGGTTCGTCGTCGAAGGTCCGCGGGCCGGCGGCCACAACGCCCCGCCGCGCGGACAGCTCGTCCTCGACGAGCGGGGCGAGCCCGTCTTCGGCCCGCGCGACGACGCCGACGTCGCCAAGATCGCCGCGGTCGGCCTGCCGTTCTGGCTCGGCGGGGCCTTCGGCACGCCCGAGGCCGTGGCGGCGGCGCGGGCCGCGGGCGCCGCCGGCGTCCAGGTCGGCACGCTGTTCGCCCTGAGCACCGACTCGGGCCTCGTCGAGAACCTCCGACGCAACCTGGTCGACCGGCTGCGCGCCGGCACCCTCGACGTCCGCACCGACCCGTTCGCCTCCCCGACCGGCTTCCCGTTCAAGGTCGCCCAGCTGCCCGGCACGCTGTCCGACCCCGAGATCAGCGCGGACCGACCCCGCCTGTGCGACCTGGGCTACCTGCGCACGCCGTACCTGCGGGACACCGGCGCGATCGGCTACCGCTGCAAGGCCGAGCCGGTGCACGTGTACGTGCGCAAGGGCGGCGTCGACGAGGACACCGACGGCCGCGCGTGCCTGTGCAACTCGCTGACCGCCAACGTCGGGCTCGGCCAGACCCGCGCCGACGGCTACACCGAGGACCCGCTCGTCACGCTGGGAGCCGATCTGGACGGCGCCCGTCGCCTCGCGGCCGAGCACCCCGGCGACTGGTCAGCCCGCGAGGCGCTCGACTGGCTCCTGGGGGCCGCGGCGTAGGTGGCCCGACGGGTTGGGGACAATGGACCCGTGACATCCCCCCTCTCCCCCGCCGTGCCGGACCTCCCTGACCTCGATCCGGTCCCCGACATCCGGCTCATCGCGGTCGACATGGACGGCACCCTGCTCGACACCGAGGGCCGCATCGACCCGACCCTGTGGCCCCTCCTGGACGAGCTCGACCGTCGGGGCATCGCGTTCTGCCCGGCGAGTGGGCGCCAGTACGCGAACCTCGCGGCCCGGTTCGAGGGCGTCGGCGACGACGTGGTGTTCATCGCGGAGAACGGCGCGTTCGTGGCGCGCGGCGGGCGCGAGCTCAGCTCGGACGTCCTGGCCGGCGACGTCGTCGGGCGCGTCGTCGAGACCGTGCGTGCGCTCGGGGCGTCGGGCGCCGACGTGGGCGTCGTGGTGTGCGGCAAGCGCTCCGCGTACATCGAGCGGCACGACGCCGCGTTCGTCGCGGAGTGCGACACGTACTACGCCCTGCTCGAGCGCACCGACGACCTGCTCGTGGTGGACGACGAGGTGCTCAAGATCGCGGTGTTCGACTTCGGGTCGGCGGAGGCGACGACCGCCCCCGCGCTCGCACCGTTCCGCGCGACGCACCAGGTCGTCGTGTCGGGCGCGCACTGGGTCGACGTCATGAACGCGACGACCGACAAGGGTGCGGCACTGCGAGCGGTCCAGGCCACGCTGGGCGTCACGCGGGCGCAGACCATGGCGTTCGGGGACTACCTCAACGACCTCGAGCTGCTCGACGCGGCCGAGTACTCGTTCGCGATGGCCGACGCCCACCCGACGGTCGTCGAGCGTGCGCGGTACCTCGCGCCGTCGAACCGCGCGAACGGCGTCGTGCGCACGATCGCCGCGGTCCTCGCCATCCCCCTGGCCGAGCTCGAGGCGGGCGAGGGGCGCTCCTGAGCAGCACAATGGGGCGCATGCAGACACGACACATCGGAGACACCCCTGTCAGCGCGATCGGTCTCGGCGGGATGCCGCTGTCCATCGAGGGACGCCCCGACCGCGAGCGCGCGCTCGCCACGATCCACGCCGCGCTCGACGCGGGCATCACGCTCATCGACACCGCCGACGCCTACCACCTGACGGCGACCGACGTCGGCCACAACGAGACCCTCGTCGCCGAGGGCCTGCGCACCTGGGGCGGCGACGCGTCGACCGTCCTCGTCGCGACCAAGGGCGGCCACCTGCGCCCCGGCGACGGAACCTGGACCCAGGACGGTTCGCCTGCGCACCTGCGTGAGGCCGTCGAGGGCTCGCTGCGCCGGCTCGGCGTCGAGGCGATCGGCCTCTACCAGTTCCACCGTCCCGACCCGCGCGTCCCGTACGCCGACTCGGTGGGCGTGCTCGTCGAGCTGCTCGACGCCGGCAAGATCCGCATGGCCGGCATCTCGAACGCGAACCCCGCGCAGATCCACGAGGCCCGCGAGATCCTGGGTCGCCGGCTCGTGTCGGTGCAGAACCAGTACTCGCCCGCGTTCCGCTCCTCGCAGCCCGAGCTCGACCTCTGCGCCGAGCTGGGCATCGCGTTCCTGCCGTGGAGCCCGCTGGGCGGCATCTCGAACGCCGCGGCGCTCGGGTCGGCCCATGGGGTCTTCGCCGACGTCGCGGCCGCGCACGACGTGAGCCCGCAGCAGGTCGCGCTGGCCTGGGAGCTCGCACAGGCACCGGTCGTCATCCCGATCCCGGGATCGTCGCGTCCCGAGACGATCCTCGACTCGGTGCGTGCGGTCGACCTGCTGCTCGCCCCTGAGGAGATCACCGCGCTCGACGCCGCAGGCGCCTGACCGCCCGGGCCTCCGCGCCTACACCGACCCTGCGCTCGCCGCGTCCCGGAACGCGGCGAGCGCAGCGTTGCTGAAGAGGACGAACTGCACGAGGTCGACCCCGTGCCCCGGGTGGGCGTCGTCCCACGCCCGCGTCGCGGCGAGTGCGACGCGTGCGACCTCGTGCACGTCCCACCCGTAGACCCCCGCGCTCACGGCGGGGACGGCGACGCTCGTCGCGCCGAGCTCGGCCGCGACGTCGAGCGAGCGGGTGAAGCACCGTGCGAGCAGCGCGGGATCCGTCTGCCCGGCGTGCCGGTTCGGGCCGACGGTGTGGATCACCCACCGGCACGGCAGCCGGCCCGCGCCCGTCGCCACCGCGTCACCGACGGGCAGACCGCCAGGGAGCACCGTGCGGCGCAGCTCGCGGCACTCGGCGAGCAGCGCCGGCCCGGCGGCCGCGTGGATCGCGCCGTCGACCCCGCCACCGCCGAGCAGCGAGCTGTTCGCAGCGTTGACGATCGCGTCGACCTGCATGCGGGTGATGTCACCAAGGATGGTCAAGATCTCCACCCGACCCATCCTGCCGCTGGCGCCCTCCCCCGTCTCGCGGTCGGACGGGGCAGGTCCGACGTCGAGGCGGTCAGTCGCGTGGTGTCGCACCGACGCGATCGGTGAGATGTCCGACGGCCAGGGCGATCGTGCTCGCATCCGTGAGGATCCGCTGATGGCCGAGCCCGTCGGTGCTGACGAGCGTCGCGTCCGGCCACGCCGCGGCGAGGTCGACGCCGACCTGGTACGGGGTCTCCTTGTCGCGTCGGTCGTGCACGACGAGGGTCGGCGGCATGGTGCCGTCGGCCCCGAGCGGCGCGAGGTCGAAGTCGCGGATCGGCCGTCCGCAGAAGTCCTCCATGTCCTGCTGGAGCCGGGACCTCGTCCGCTCGGTGAAGCTGAGCAGCTGGGCGAAGTCCTCGGTGATGCCGACGAAGTCGTGGTTCGGTGCGATGAGCACGAGCCGCTGCGTCGACAGCGTGCTGCGGGCCACCATCGACACCACCGTGCAGCCCATCGAGTGGGCGATCACACCCTCGGCCGGTCCGAACTCGGCCGCGACGACCTCGAGCGCCGCCATGAACTCCATGACGTTGCCGCGCCCGACGCCCAGCACGCCCGGGTCCGAGTCGCCGTGGCCCGGCGCGTCGAACCCGACGACCCGGTAGCCCGCGGCGACGAGCGGCGCGACGAACGCGCCGAGCTGGCCGCGCCAGCCACCCCACCCGTGCACGAGGTAGACGATCGGCCCCGAGCCCCACGACTCGACAGCGACCTCACCGCCCTCCGGCAGCTGGACGCGCACGACCTCGCCCGGACCCGGCCGGTAGTCCTTGCGTCGCCCCGCGTTGGCCGGGAGCGTGCACCACAGGTCGAGCGCCCTGGCTGCCGCGACGGACGGGGCGACGACGTCGAGCACCATGAAGGTCGCTCGCAGCGCGGTGAGGCGTGCGGCGGCCAGCAGACGCTCGCTGCGGCGCCGGGCCAGGACGGGCTGGGTGAAGGTCATCGGTCGTCTCCTGCGAGTGCGTCGTGTCGTGCGGCGTCGTGTCGTGCGGCGCCCGGTCGGCGGGCAGCGGGCCCTGGAGCGCCGGGCCGTGCGGCGTCGAGCAGCGCGGCGACTGCGGCTCGTGCGCGCACCTCGGCCTGGGGATCGGCCAGCAGCCGGTGGGCGTGGTAGTAGACGAGCATCACGCCGTAGAGGTCGGTCGCGAACTGGTACGGGTCGGCGTCGGTGCGGAACTGGCCCTCGGTGATCCCGCCGGCGAAGATCCGCGCGATGGTCCGGACGAGCTCGCGGTGCCGCTCGGCGAGCCGGTCGCGGACCGGCCCGGGCTGCTCGTCGAGCTCGGTGCTGGCCTTGACGAACAGGCACCCGCCCGGCAGCCGCAGCCGACCGCACGCGAGCCAGCCCTCGAGGAGCGCGAGCACGCGTGCCTCGCCGCGGGGCGCTCGCAGGGCGGGGACCACGACGACGTCACCGAACTCCTGGGCGGCGGCGTCGAGCACCGCGAGCTGGAGCGCTTCCTTCGAGCCGAAGTGGGCGTAGAGGCCACTCTTGGAGAGCCCCGACCCGGCGGCCAGGTCGCCGATCGTCAGACCCCCCAGCCCGACCCGGCAGGCCACGTCGACGCCGCGCGCGAGGATCGCCTCACGCGTGCGATCGCCCTTGCCCACGGTCCCGGTCGAGGTCATCAGGAGAAAATAGCACGATCGTTCACTTCGAGTCGAGCGGCCGTCTCACTCGTGCGGTCGGCTCTCGAGCAGGATCGTCACCGGACCGTCGTTGACGAGGTCGACGGCCATGTCGGCACCGAACACCCCGGTGGCGACCTCGAGCCCCCGGCCCCGCAGGGCGTCGGCGACCGCCTCGACGAGAGGTTCCGCGATCGAGCCGGGCGCCGCGGCGTTCCAGGTCGGGCGCCGGCCCTTGCGGGTGTCGGCGTAGAGCGTGAACTGGCTCACGACCAGCACGGGTGCGCCGGCGTCGGAGACCGACTGCTCGTCGCGCAGGATGCGCAGCTCGGCGATCTTGCGCGCGATGAGCTCGACCTGGGCGGGTCCGTCCCCCGGCGTGACCCCGACGAGCGCCACGAGTCCGGGCCGGTCGATCGCGCCGACCACCTGTCCGTCGACCGTCACCGACGCGCGGGTGACGCGTTGGACGACGGCCCTCATCGCCGCGGGCCCCGCGTCGTCGTCACCAGCCGCCGCGCGACGACCCGCCGGGTCCGCGCGGCCCACGCCGACGCGAGTACGGCGCGACCGCAGGCCTGACGTCGGTGAGGTAGACGATCGCGGCGACCGCGCTGATGAGCGCAAGGAAGGACAGGTACCCGAAGCCGATCGGGTAGGGGATCGCCATGAACGCGACGGCGACGGCGACGCCGAGGACGGCCGTCCACCAGTTCTTCGTGCGCTTGCCCGCGGACGTGAAGGCACCCGGCGGGCGCCGCACGAGGTCGACGAGCGCCCAGACGGACAGCGCGAAGATCGCGACGTAGAACGCGAGGTAGAGCAGGGTCTGCAGGGTACCGATCACGCGCCGAGCCTACGTGGTGAGCGCCCCTCAGGGCACGACGCGCAGCCGCTCCGCGCGGGCCGCGGCGGCGACGTGCTCGTCCCACACCGCGACGACCAGGTCGGGCGACCGCAACGTGAGGGCGGCCGCGAGGTGCAGGGCGTCCCCGCCGCGCAGCGGGTGGCGGGCGATGAGGCGCGCAGCCCGGTCGGCCAGCTCGGCGGTGACCTCGACGACGTGCAGCGCAGGCCACAGCCGCTCCCACGCGTCGAGCGCGCGCCGGGCCGCGGCGGGGTCGAGCCGCCCCGAGCGCCGGCCTGAGGCGAGCGTCGCCCGCACCTCGGCGTCGGCGATCCGGGACGTCGCGACCACGTCGGCGCCGTCCCACAGCGCGGCTGCGAGCGCGGATCCGGGCTCGTCGACGCACAGCTTCACGAGCGCGCTGGCATCGAGGTAGACGAGGGCCATCGCCGGTGCCGCGTCAGCGCCGCAGCCGGCGGACGAGGTCCGAGACGGCGCTCGCGGGACGGCCCGCTCCGTGCACCTCGACCTCGGCGGGCGGGCGCGCGGTCGTCGGCGGCGTGAGCAGCCCGTCGCGTTCGAGCCGCGCGAGCAGGTCCGCCGACGCGATCCCCGACAGTCGTGCCACGGGGATGCCGCGTTCGGTGATGACGACGTCCTCGCCGGACCGTGCGGCGTCGATCCATTGCCGCAGGTCGGCGCGCAGGGCACTGACTGCTACCTCCATGCACCGACCGTACACACCCGGCCCTCGGACGCGTACAGATCCGACGAGCGGACTGTCCTCAGAGCTCGGGCAGCGCGGCCCGCGCATCGTCCGGGGACACCCCGGCGGCCTCGAGCAGGTCGACGGACAGGGAGCGCAGCAGGAGGACGAGACTCTGGACCTGCCAGTCGTCGGGAGCGAGGACGAACGGGTCGAGGCTCCGGGTGACCGCGAGGAGCTCGGTGCGCGCCCGCGTCGGCGTGGCGCCTGTCATCAGCGCGGTCCCGAGGGCGTCGGTCGCGCGCGCCAGGGCGTCGACGGCGGTCGCGACGCCTGCCAGCTCGTGCGGCGCCTCGGACTCCACAAGGGACCGCGAGCGCCGGGCCAGCACGCGCGCGTTCCGCATCGCCCGGTCGACGAGCACGGCGGACTGCCCGAGCGCCCCGAGCTCGGCCCGGTGCCGACGCCACGCGGGTGACAGCCGAGCGAGCTCGCGCGCGTTGGCCGCACCGTCGTGCCAGTCGTCGAGTGCGGGCTGCGACGCCCGCCCGCGCACGAGGGCGTCCTCGACGTCCTGGACCGCGCCCGTGCGCCACCCCCGGGCGAGCGTGCGGAGCATCCCGACGAGCTCGATCGTCGCGGTCCGTGACTGCGCACGCACGGGTCGACGCGGGTCGCTCGGCGTGAGCGCGGTGACCGCGAGCGCGACGGCGCCACCGACGGCCGCGTCGGTCCAGCGCCCGAACCCGCCCCCCGATGCCCCGAGCGACGGCAGCCCGACGATGACGAGCGCCTGCACCCCCGCCTGCGTCGTGAACGTCACGCCGCGGTCGAGGAAGCGCGCGGTCGTCGCCGCGACGAGGAGCACGAGCGCGACCTGCCACGGTCCGCTGCCGATGAGCCGGACCACGAGGTCCCCGAGCCCGACCCCGAGCGCGACGCCGACGGCGAGCTCGGCGACCTTCCGGATCTTCCGGTCGGCGCTGAAGCCGAGGCACACCCAGGCGGAGACGGTCGCGAAGAACGGGTACTGGTGCCCCAGCACGTACCGACCGATGGCGGCGGCGACGGCCACGGCGACGGCCGCCTGCACGATCGGGTACGCCGATGACCGCACGCGCGCCCGACCCTGCCGGATGCGGGCGTCGAGGTTGACGCGCGTGGCGCGGCGGGACCCCGGCTCGCTGTCGGCCCGTACCGCGCTCATCGCCGCCTCACCGACCGGTCGACCGGTTCACAGGCTCGGGTGCTGCCCCAGGCCGTGCGCGACAGGTCCCCGCGGCTCCGGCCGGTCGGCGGACACGCCCTCGCCCGCCACGATGACCTCCTGGCCCGCGGCGACCGCGCCACCGTCGCAGTCGACGACGAGCTCGATGTCGGTGGGCGTCGAACGCTTGACGACCGCCAGCGCGACCGGTCCGAGCTCGTGGTGGCGGGCGACACTCGTGATCTGCCCGACGACCCGACCCGCCTCGCCGCCCGACGCGAGCTCGCCGAACTCCCGGACCTGAGCCCCCGGCTCGGGCAGCAGGTGACCTGAACCGTCGAGGTGCAGCATGACGAGGCGTCGCGGCGGTCGGCCGAGGTTGTGCACCCGAGCGACCGTCTCCTGGCCGCGGTAGCAGCCCTTGTGCAGGTGGACGGCCGTGCGCAGCCAGTCGAGCTCGTGCGGGATCGTACGGTGGTCGACCTCGCGGCCGGCCCGGGGGCGCCACGCCTCGATCCGGGCGGCCTCGGACGCCCAGGTCCCGACGAGCGGCCAGCCGGCGGACTCGCGCGCGGCGACGGCCTGGACGAGGTCGGCGCGCGGGACGAGGACGAGCCGCCACGCGCGGTCGGCCCCGGGGTGGCTCGCGTCGTCCGGGCCGTAGCGGGTGCCGCCGGGACCGGTGTGCGGCCACGGGTCACGCCAGGTGACCGGTTCGCCCTCGGCACCCTCGGCTCCGACCGGCTCGCCGATCGCGGCCCAGTCGGCGGTGACGTCCGCGACCTCGACGCGCAGCGTGAAGCGCATCCGGTCGAGCCACGCCGCGAGCTCCGGCGCGGCGGCACCCTCGGTCAGCAGCCAGGTCGCCTCGCCGTCGTCCACCACGCCGGCCGCGTGCTCGATGTGCCCCTGCGGGCTGAGCACGAGCAGCTCGGTCGAGGTTCGCGGGGCGAGCGTCGCGACCTCCTGCGAGGTGATCGAGTTGAGCCACGTGAGCCGGTCCGGCCCCGCGACGCGCACCACGCCGAGGTGCGACTGGTCGACCACCGCGCCGCCGCGTGCGAGCGCACGCTGCTCGGCCGTCGGGTCGCCGTAGTGGAAGGCGACCCCGGCGTCGACGCCCGAGCCGGCGACGGCGCCGTGCCGCGCGAGCAGGGGGCTGGGGGTCGTCATGGCTGGTCCTCGTCGTCGGTGGGCTCCGCGTCCGCGCGCACGAGCCGCGCGGACGCGTACGTCTGCATGGGGTGCCCGAACGCCGCCAGGTCGAAGGCCCACATCAGGTCGCCGTGGACGAGCCCGTAGAGCCGCTTGCCGGCCGTGACCTCGACGGCCGACGCGGTGCGCGCGACGAGGTCGCTCACCAGGTCGATACGCCCGTTGCCGACCGCTCCGAGGTACAGCGAGAGGTGCCCCGCCGGATCTGCGATCAGGACCTCGACCGGAGTCTGGTCGGCCGCGAGCCCGTCGGGACGCTCGGGCGGGACGCGCCAGTACCCGGACTCCGTCGACCACACCGGGCCCGGCTCGGCGGCCGCGACGGCGGCGTCGGGATCGACGAGCGCAGCGGCATCGTCGGGGGCGACGACCAGACGGATCGTCGAGGTGTACGCGAGGTAGGGGCCGCCGTCGTGCGTGAAGTCGACGTCCTGCGTGAACGCGGACTCGTCGATCCCGGGGTAGCCCACGACGCCCTCACCGTGCCAGCGGCCCACGAGCCAGGCCAGGGGGTACACCTCGGGCGCGAGGCCCTCCGGGATGATGAACGTCATAGCCGCCTTCGTCGAACGCCTGCGCTCAGCGCTGGCCCTTGTACAGGCGCAGGACCACGAGCCCTGCGAACCACGCGATGGTCAGCGTGGCGATGACCAGGAGGCCGATGAACACCGCTTCGAGTGCACCCATGCCCCCGATCCTAACGACACGCCCGCCCTACGCTGTCCGCATGACCACGCCGACGCGCAGCCTCGTCATCAAGGCCACCAGCGGGGCCGACCGCCCCGAGACCGTGAACCAGGCGTTCACCGTCGCGGCGGCCGCCGTGGCTGCCGGCGCAGACGTGAGCCTGTGGCTGACCGGGGAGGCGGCGTGGCTCGCGCTGCCCGGTCGCAGCGCCGACGTCACGCTCGACCAGGCCGCGCCGCTCGGCGACCTGCTCGCCGTCGTTCTGGACGCCGGTACCGTCACGGTCTGCACGCAGTGCGCCGCGCGCCGCAGCTTCGGACCCGACGACGTGGTCCCGGGCATCCGGATCGCGGGTGCCGCGGTGTTCGTCGAGGAGATCCTGGCCGACGGCGCGCAGGCGCTCGTGTACTGAACCGGTCGCGCACCGAACCGGAGTGCACCGCGCCGGTCACCGTGCGCGGGCGATCGCGGGTCAGGCGGCCCGCGAGCGCAGCCGCACGCCGAGCAGGTACAGCTCGCAGCCGAGGCACAGGCCGAACGCCGAGTTGAGGAACGCGGCGACCAGCGCGAGCGCGGCGGCCACCGGCACGGCGGCCGCCACACCGACGAGGCCGAGCAGCACCCCCACGCCGGTGATGATCAGGCCGACGAGCTGGGCGAACCGCGGCGGACGCGGGTCCTCGAGCTCGGCCGGGGGTGCGAGGCGCGGGCGGACGAGCCGGCGAAAGACCAGGCCCTGGACCGTCCCCTGCGCGCCGCGCACGGCACCGAGCGCGAACAGGGCGGCGATGACCGCGAGCAGCACGATCGCGGCGGCGCCGCTGAGCAGGAGCACGACGACGAGCAGCACCGCCGTGATCGCTGCGCCGACCCGGGGGCCGCGCGGGTCGATGCCGACCGGGCTCACAGGCGGGAGCGGCCTGGCCGCGCGCGGCGTGGACGGGAGCGGCTCGGACGGGCGGGGCTCGGGTGCGGACGAGATCGGGTCGGACATGGTTCCTCCTCGAAGGACGGGATCGGGACGAATTCGTGGGGATCGTGCGCGTTCGGGATCGTGCGACGACGGCACGACGGGGTGCGGCTCTGTGCGGGGATCGCCCGCGGCCGCGGTGCGCACTGCGCACGGAGGGCCTCAGCGGGCGCTGACGGTCCCCGGACAGGACTCGAGGGCCGCGAGGGCGTGACGGCGGTCCAGGGCACCGGACATCCGTCCGACGACGACCCCGCCGGCGTCGAGCACCAGCACGGTCGGGGTGCGCATCACGTCGAACCGGCGGACCAGGTCGAGGTGCTCGGTGACGTCGATCTCAACATGCGCGAGCCCGGGACGCTCGGTCGCGAGCTGCCCGAGGACCACGGCGGCCCGGCGGCACGGCGTGCACACCTCGCTGGAGAACTGCAGGAACGTCAGCTCGCTGCCGAGCGCCGCTCCGAGCTCGTCGGCGGCCACGCGGGGCGCGGTGTCGCGCTGCGCCGCGTCGCGGACCGTGAACCGGCCGTTGCGGGCGTTCCACCACAGACCCAGCCCGGTCGCGAGGACCAGGACGGCGAGGACGACGACGACGCGCAGCAGCATGGTCAGCCCACCATGACCCGGCCGACGACGTACACGAGCACACCCGTGACCGGCACGGGCAGGACGGTCGCCGCGAGGGAGGCCGAGACCCTGGAGAGCGCGGGGAGCCGGTCGAACAGCTCGTGGATCGCGGCGACCAGGACGCCGACCGCGAGACCGAGCAGCGCGCCGGCCACCGGGTCGAGGCCGCGCAGCAGTGCGCCGCCGAGGCCA
>NZ_DASUIR010000025.1:0-2713 GCF_036279715.1 Cellulomonas sp.
CAGCGCGATCATCGCGTCGATCAATGACTATCAGCTGACGATCGCCAGTGCGGTGGAGGAGCAGACGGCGACGACGAACGAGATGAGTCGGGGGGTGCAGGAGGCGGCGATGGGGTCCAGTGAGATCGCGTCGAACATCACCGGGGTCGCCACGTCCGCGGACGCGTCCGCGCACGTGCTCGGGCAGATGGGCGACGCCGTCGCCGAGCTGGCGCAGCTCTCCGCGGACCTGCGTGCCCGGGTCGCCACCTTCACGTACTGAGCCTCGTCCGCACGACCTGAGCACCCGGGGAGCCCGCCGCTCCCCGGGTGCTCGTGCGTCGGGTGCCGGCGGGTCGGGTGCGCGTGCGTCGGGTGCGGATGAGCTGGTGGCCGGTCTGCTCGGGAAAGCATTGAATACGTGCTCGCGCTGCCGATCGGAGGGGTGGAAACCCCCCGACCGGTCGTCGCTCTGCGTTGTCTCGCCGTGCGCAGGCCGGGTCCCGACACGAAGGCCGACACATGAGACGCGTACGGATCGGTGCCGCTGCTGCGGCGCTGCTGGTGGTCACCGCCACCCTGGCAGGGTGCTCGTCGGGCGCCGCCGCGACGAAGCAGATCGTCGGCGTCGCGATGCCGACCACGACGTCGGACCGCTGGGTCAACGACGGCAAGAACGTCGCCGCGCAGCTCCGGGCCCTCGGCCGCACGGTCGACCTGCAGTACGCCGAGGACGACGTGCCGACCCAGGTCGCCCAGATCCAGGCGATGATCGACGAGGGCGCAGGTGCGCTGGTCGTCGGGGCCATCGACGGGACTGCCCTGAAGGACGTCCTCGCGAAGGCCGCCGCCGCGAAGATCCCGGTCGTCTCCTACGACCGGCTGATCCGCGACACCCCGGACATCGCCTACTACGCGACCTTCGACAATGCCCTGGTCGGCGCACAGCAGGCTGACTCGCTGCTCGAGGGTCTCGGCGTCCTCGACGCCAAGGGGGCCGACACGCACGTCACCGGGCCGTTCTCGATCGAGCTGATCGCCGGTTCGCCGGACGACAACAACGCGACGGTCTTCTTCCAGGGCGCCATGAAGGTCTTGCAGCCCTACCTCGACGCCGGTGTGCTCGTGGTCGGATCGGGCGAGACAGACTTCGCCACCATCGCGACCCCGAAGTGGAGCGGCGAGACCGCTGCGAAGCGTCTGGGGCCGATCCTCGACACGGTCTACGCCACGAAGCGCATCGACGCCGTGCTCGCGCCGGCCGACATCATCTCGGTGCCCGTGCTCGAGGTGCTGCGGAGCCACGGGTACGGCACGGCCGACAAGCCGTGGCCGGTCGTGACCGGGCAGGACGCCGACATCCCCGCGGTCAAGGCCGTGGTCGCCGGCGAGCAGCACTCCACGATCTACAAGGACACGCGCCAGCTTGCCGAGGTCGCGGTGTCGATGGTGGACGCCCTGCTCAAGGGCGAGGAGCCCGAGACGAACGACGTCACGTCGTACGACAACGGCGTGAAGGTCGTGCCGTCGTACCTGCTGAAGCCGCAGGTCGTGACGAAGGCCAACTACCAGGACGTCCTGGTGGGCAGCGGCTACTACACCCAGCAGCAGCTCGGATGAGCGCCCGGATGATGGAGACCAACGTGACCGCCGAGACCGTCCAGCAGTTCCGCCGGAGCCGCGCCGCGTGGTTCTGGGACCGTCCCGTCGCGATCAAGATCGGCACGTCGCTGGCGCTCCTGGGTGCCGTGTTCGGGCTCGTCGGCGGGGTCGGTGCGATCGCGCTGCTCCGTGCGGGGCAGAACCTCGAGACGGTGCGGACGCTGACCGGCGAGCTGCAGGGCTCGATGGCCAAGCTGCGGGCCGTGCAGACGGAGAGCCACCTGCTGGTCCAGCGGGCCGCGGAGGCGACAGATGCCAGCGCCCGCGAGCAGCTGCTGACGTCGGCGCAGTGGAACGACCGCACCGCGGCACGGATGATCGAGCAGGTCTCGTCGTACCCGGAGTCCAAGACCCAGCAGTGGTCCGACTTCGTGACGCGGTGGGACGCGTGGATCGCCTACCGGGACGCGACGCTCGCGCCCCTGATCGCTGCGGGTGACGTCGCCGGCCTCTCGGCGGCTCTGAACGCGTCCGTCGCCGGGGACCCCGACAACACCGGTCGCGCGCTCGGTCTCGCGGACGGCCAGATCCAGTTCAAGGTCCAGGCCGTGATGGACAGCGCCTCGGCGGAGATCCGGCGCACGGTCATGGCTCTCGCGATCGCGTTCGTCGTCGGGATCGTCGCTGCGAGCGCACTCGCCGGCACCGTGACCCGTCGGATCACCAGCGGGCTGCGAGCGGTCAGCACGACGCTCGACGCGATGGCCGGGGGCGACCTGACGGTGCCGACCGATGTCCAGAGCGGTGACGAGCTCGGCCAGATGGCGCGCGCGCTGTCGACCGCTCAGACGTCGCTGCGGTCGACCATGGCGGGCGTCGTGGAGACGGCGGGGACGGTTGCTGCGGCGGCCGAGGAGCTGTCGGTGTCGAGCTCGCAGGTGTCGGCGGGCTCGGCGGAGACGAGTGTGCAGGCGGGGGTGGTGGCGGCTGTGGCGGAGCAGGTGTCGCGCAATGTGCAGACGGTGGCGGCGGGGGCGGAGCAGATGGGTGCCTCGATCCGGGAGATCGCGCAGAACGCGAATGAGGCGGCGAAGGTCGCGAATCAGGCGACGGGGGTGGCGGCGGCGACGAA
>NZ_DASUIR010000026.1:0-114781 GCF_036279715.1 Cellulomonas sp.
CGTCGGGCAGGGGCAGGGTGCGAGGCATGCCCGAGAACCTACCGATAACCACCCAACCCGGTCAGCCGATCTCACCTCCCTGTGGACGGGCGTCGAAACCGGTCCCGCCGCGCGGCGACACCGGCCACGCCCCCGACGACCCGCCGCCTACAGTTGACCGGCCATCGCCGTCGACCCCAGGAGCCCCGTGCCGCACCACCTCCGCGCCCGCCGCACCGTGCGCGGTCGGCGTCAAGCAGCGGTCGGCTTGTCAGTGCTCGTGGCTCTGGGCGTGGGCGCGTGCACGACCGGGACCGAGGACGTGCCGGCGGTGCGCCCGACGGCGACGCACAGCGCGACGGCGGCCCCGACTGAGGCGCCGGCAACGGCTGCTCCGGCTCCCGTCGTCGTCCCGGCGGAGACGCGCGCGCCCGGTGGACCTGTCACGCTCGTGCCCGACGCCGATCCCGGGACGACCGCACTGGCAGCGAGCCGGGCGCTGTACGTGCATGCGCCGACGGTCGTGCTGGCACCCGTCGACGACATCGCCGCGCAGCTGACCGGGGCGTCGACCGCCGTGGGTCTCGGGGTCCCGCTGCTGCTCACGGGTGGGACCGTGGTCGGGGCCGACGTCGCGATCGAGCTCGACCGCCTCGGTGCGGACGTCGTCGTGGCTGTGGGTGCTGCCGTGGTGCCCGCGGGCGTGGCAGCCGTCAGGCTCGCCGTGGGGGCGGTCCCGAGCGTCCCGACCCCGCCGACGGTGACCCCGATCGCGTCCTGGTCGGCGGCCCAGGTCGTGGCGCCCGGTCAGGAGGTCGCCGCGGTGGCCGGGCTCGCGCGGCCGGCCGTGGCGACCCTCGTCGTCCAGGGCCCGGATGGCGCTGCCGTGGCCCCCCTCACCGCGGACCCCATCGTCCCCGCACCCCGCAACGGCCCGCCGTGGCTGCCCCACGAGTCGCCGCGCCCGCCGCGCCCGCCCGCCCCGCCGGTCGTCCCCACGTTCGCTCCGGCGGCGGCACCGGCAGGGGCGTTCGTCCTGACCGACGGCGCGCCGGTCCAGCTCGCGGCGCTCGCGACGGCCAGGGCCGCGGGAGTCTCCGTCCTGGTGGTGCCTGGCGGGGACCCGCGTCTGTTCGCGACAGCCGTCGACACGCTCGGAGCGGTCAAGCCGAGTGCCGTGCTGGCCCTGGGATCGGTGTTCGGGACGCCCGAGCTGCTCGCGGCGCGCGTCGCGGCCGCCTCCACCGGGGTCCAGCTGCCGGGCGGCGGGCAGCTGGTATTCCCGACCGCGCCGGGCGTGCTCGGCAAGCGGTACGTCGCGCTGTACGGGACGCCCGGGACGCCGGGGCTGGGGGTGCTCGGCGAGCAGGACGACGCCGCGACCGTGGCCCGCGCCGAGGCCACAGCGGCCGAGTACCGCCCGCTGACGCCTGACGCGGTCGTCCCGACGCTCGAGATCATCGCGACGGTCGCCTCGGCGGGTCCGGGCGCGGACGGCAACTACTCCGCCGAGCGTCCGCCGGCCGAGCTGCGACCACTGATCGACGCCGCGGGGGCGGCGGGCATGACCGTCGTTCTCGACCTGCAGCCCGGGCGTACCGACTTCCTCACGCAGGCCCAGCAGTACGCCGAGCTGCTCGCTCTGCCACACGTCGGCCTGGCGCTCGACCCCGAGTGGCGGCTCGCGCCGGATCACGTGCACCTGCGGCAGATCGGGAGCGTGGGGATCGACGAGGTCAACGCGACGGCCGCGTGGCTCGCCGACTTCACGCGCGAGCGCGCGCTGCCCCAGAAGCTGTTCGTGCTGCACCAGTTCGCCCCACGCATGATCGTCGGGCGCGAGCGGCTCGACCTCGGCCATGACGAGCTCGCCGTCGTGCTGCACGTCGACGGGCAGGGCGGGCAGCCGGCCAAGACGGGGACGTGGGCGCTCCTGCACGACGGGGCTCCGGCCGGCGTCCGTTGGGGCTGGAAGAACTTCTACGACGAGGACACCCCGATGCTCGACCCGGTCCAGACGATGGCCGTGCAGCCGGTACCGGACCTGATCACGTACCAGTAGCCCTCCGCGCGCCGGTGCTGTCGGCTGGTGCCACGATGGAAACGAGGGCGGGACGTCGCCCAGGGTGAGTGACCTCGGTCCGCCCCGAGGAGGCCGCCATGGCCGGGCAGCCGGATCTGCACGTCCAGGAGCGCAGGGCCCGATCAGCCGCCGTGACGTGCCTCGCAGCCGTCGCCCTGATCCTCGCCGGGTGCACCACGGGGACCGGCGGCGAGCCGACGCCGACCCCGAGCACGAGCCCGAGCGCCACGCCGAGCGTGACTGCGTCGGTCACGCCAAGCCCGTCACCGACCGCCACACCGACCGGTGCCTCGGTCGTCGTGCCCGTGTACTTCATGATCGACACCCGCACGGGGCTGCGGCTCGCGCGTGAGCAGCGCCCGGTCACGGGATCCGACCCGATCCGGGCAGCGGTCGAGGCCATGATCGCGGGACCGACCGACCCCGACTACACGACGACCTGGAACCATGCGACGAGGGTGCTCGGCACGAGCCGCGTCGACGGTGCGATCGTCGTGGACGTCTCGGCCGACGCGCGTACCGCGAACGTGGGGTCCGCGGGTGCGGCACTGATGATCCAGCAGCTCGTGTACACGGCGACCGGTGCAGCGGGCGAGCCCGGGACGCCGGTGCTGATGCGGATCGACGGGAAGACGGCGGGCGAGCTGTGGGGCGTCGTGTCGTGGGATGCGCCGGTCGCGCGCGAGGACCCGATCTCGGTCCGGCTCCTCGTCCAGATCGACTCGCCGGCGCAGGGTGCCACCACGACGTCGCCGCTGCGCGTCACCGGTGAGGCCGCGGTGTTCGAGGCGGTGCTGCACTGGGCCGTGCGTGACGCGGCTGGAGTCGAGGTCTCCTCGGGCGTCACGATGACCGCCGAGGGGCAGACGTTCGCCCCGTACGAGTTCCAGGTCGAGCTGACCCCCGGCACCTACACGGTCGTGATCACCGAGGACGACCCGTCGGACGGCGCGGGCGGGACCCCGATGAGCGACTCGCGTACGGTGACGGTGACCTGACCGCGGGCGGTCGAACGGGTGGTCGGACCGCCGTGGTGCGACCCGACAGGCCGTGTCAGGCTGAGCGCATGACGACGACATCTCCCGCGCAGCATCCCGTCCGCATCGGCGTCCAGCTGCAGCCGCAGCACGCCGAGTACGCGCAGATCCGCGACGCTGTCGCCCGTGCCGAGGACGCCGGCGTGGACGTGGTCTTCAACTGGGACCACTTCTTTCCGCTGAGCGGTGACCCCGGTGGCAAGCACTTCGAGTGCTGGACGATGCTCGGCGCGTGGGCGGAGCAGACGAGTCGCGTGCAGATCGGCGCGCTCGTGACGTGCAACTCGTACAGGAACCCTGAGCTCTTGGCGGACATGGCCCGCACGGTCGACCACATCTCCGGCGGGCGTCTCATCCTCGGGATCGGCGCGGGCTGGTTCGAGAAGGACTACGACGAGCTCGGCTACGAGTTCGGCACGCCCGGATCGAGGATCGCGGCCCTCGGCGAGGCGTTGCCGCGGATCAAGGCACGGTGGGCCGCGTCCAACCCGGCACCGACGCGCGAGATCCCCATCCTCATCGGGGGAGGCGGCGAGCGGAAGACGCTGCGCGTCGTCGCGGAGCACGCGGACGTGTGGCACTCGTTCGGCGACCTCGAGGTGCTGACGCGCAAGAGCGCGATCCTCGCCGAGCACGGGGTTGCGGTCGGTCGCGACACGGCGCTGGTCGAGCGGTCGGTCGCCGTCCACCGTCCACCGGCGACCGTGGGGGAGGACCTGGTCGCGGCCGGCGCGACGCTGCTCACGGTCGGTGTGAGCGGGCCCGACTACGACCTTGGTCTCGTGCGTGACTGGGTCGCCTGGCGGGACGCGCGGGGCTGACCTGCGGGAGCGGGTTCGACGCCGCGGCATCGTGCGGGCTGTCCGGTCGAGGTCGGAGCGTCCTGGACTGCAGTCGAACGACGTGAACGCGCGACCTAGGCTGCAAGGGTGACGGCCGCATCCGACGTCCCCGCCGGGGACCCCGCAATCGAGGCGCCCGCGCGTGGACGGCTGCCGTTCTGGCTGCGCGTCGTCGTGCCGGGTGTCCTCGCCCTCGCGGTGTCGCTCGTCATCGGCGTCACGACGGCGACCGCCGAGCTCAGCCTGGGTCCGCACGAGGCCCGGTACGACATCACGACGGACGGCGGGATCACCGTCGACGTCGGCCCGTTGGGCACCCTCGTCATGAGCTCGCCGTTGCCGCTCGCGCTGGGTGTCCGGGTGACGGTCCAGGAGATCCCTGCGTCCGTGACGTCGGTCGACGCGTCGTCGACGCTCCAGTCGCTCAGCGGCGACCTGCAGGGCTATCTGCAGTTCTTCTCGGGGCCGCAGGCGACGATCCACGACGTCACCCGGGCGCTGCTCGCGAGTGCTGTGCAACGCTCGCTGACGGCGCTGGCGGTGCTCGTCGGGCTCTGGTTCGGTGGGCGACTCCTCCTCGGCGCGCGGCGTCGCGCCGAGCTGGCAGCGCCGCTGGCGCCGCACGCCTACCAGCTGGCCGCGGGGTCGCTCGTCGTCGTTCTCGCGCTCACGGTGCTGACGTCGAGCGTGGGGGAGCGTGACCGCGCGTCGACCATGAGCGCGGGGTCGCCGGTCTTCGACGGCACGGCGCTCGAGGGGGCCAGGGTCACCGGGCGACTGGCCGGCGTCATCAACACCTACGGCACGTACGTGCTCAACGCGTACCGCACGAACCAGGCGTTCTACGCGGCTGCCGACGACGCGTTCGTCGCGGCCTGGAAGGACCGCCAGAGCCGCATCGACGCCGCGATCCAGGCCCCGGCGCTGACTCCGACGACGTCGACGTCGCCGTCACCGTCTGCCGACGAGGCCGCCGACTCCGTGCCGAAGGACGAGCAGCCGATCGTCCTCCTGCTCGTCTCGGACCTGCACTGCAACGTCGGCATGGCGCCGCTCGTCCGGTCGGCAGCCAAGCTCTCGGGCGCGAAGGTCATCCTCGACGCCGGCGACACGACGATCGACGGCACGGCGGTCGAGCAGTACTGCGTGACGACGTTCGCGGAGGCGGCGCCCTCAGGGGTGCCGATCGTCACGTCGCCGGGCAACCACGACTCGAAGGAGACCTCGGCGATGTACCGCCGCGCGGGTGCGACGGTCCTGGCCGGCGAGGTGGTCACGGTCGAGGGCATCCGGATCCTCGGCGACAGCGACCCCAACGCCACGCGCATCGGCGCCGGCACGACGCTCGTGGGCAAGGAGACGGCTCGCGAGGAGGCGAGCCGCCTGGCCGACGTCGCGTGCGGCGACCCGGACGGCGTCGACCTCCTGCTGATCCACAACCCCCGCGTCGGCGACGAGACTCTCAACCGCGGGTGCGCGCCCACCCAGCTGTCGGGGCACCTGCACATACGCGTCGGGCCGCTGCGGACCGGCAGCGGGGTGCGCTACGTGAACGCGAGCACGGCGGGTGCGCTGCTGGGGGAGCCGACCGTGGGCCCGCTGCGCAACACCGCCGAGATGACCGTGCTCCGCTTCGACCCCGTCAACCGCAGGATCCTCGACTACCAGCTGATCCAGGTTCGGACGAACGCGTCCGCGAGCGTCGGGCCGCGGATCTCGTGGCCACTCACGCTTCCGGCGCTGCTGCCGAACGGCATCCGCTGACCTGGTCGTGCGAGGGGATCACGCTGTCGGCCCGGTAGGATCCTCGTACCCCCCGGAGTGAACGACGGCGTGCCCCCGGACCGAGATCGAATCGATTCGAGGTAGATGTGACCGTCGAGCCGACCGGCACGTCCGCGCGGAGCGCGCACCGCAGCGCCCTCGCCCTGCTCGCGCTCGCCCTGGGCGGGTTCACCATCGGCACGACCGAGTTCGCCACGATGGGGCTGCTCCCGCTGGTCGCGGGAGACCTCGGCGTCTCGATCCCGACGGCCGGCCACGTCATCACGGCGTACGCGCTCGGCGTCGTCGTGGGTGCCCCGCTGCTCACGACGCTCGCGGCGCGGGTCGATCGGCGCGTCCTGCTGCTCTGGCTCATGACCGCGTTCGCTGCGGCGAACGTCCTGACCGCGTTCGCGCCGTCGGCGGGCTGGCTGGTCGTCGCCCGGTTCGTCGCCGGGCTGCCGCACGGTGCGTTCTTCGGCGTCGGCGCCGTCCTCGGTGCGCACGTCGCCGGGCCGGGTCGGCGCGGGCAGGCCGTCGCGATGATGATGGCCGGGCTCACGGTCGCGAACATCGTCGGGGTCCCGATCTCGACGGTGCTCGGTCAACGGCTCGGGTGGCGGGCCGCGTTCGTGGGCGTCGGCGTGCTCGGCATCCTGACGGTGGTCGCGCTGCTGCGCTGGACCCCGGCGCTCGCCGTCGACGCCGGCACGAGCGTCCGCTCCGAGCTCGAGGCGCTCCGCAACCGGCGGCTGTGGGTCGCGTTCGCGGGCGGCGCCGTCGGGTTCGGTGGCATGTTCGCCGTCTACTCCTATGTCTCGCCGCTGCTCACCGACGTCACGGGCCTGGCGATCACGACGGTGCCGCTCGTGCTCGCGCTGTTCGGCGTCGGCATGACGATCGGCACCCTGCTTGGCGGCCGGCTCGCCGACCGTTCCGTCCTGAGGACTGTCTACCTGGGGTTCGCGAGCACGATCGCGGTCCTCGTGGTGATCGCGCTGACCGGTGGCAACGCCGTGCTCGCGGTCACGTCGATCGTCGCGCTCGGCGTCTCCTCGCAGATCCTCGGCCTCGCGCTCCAGACCCGGCTCATGGACCTCTCGCCGACAGCTCCGTCGCTCGGTGCGGCGCTGTGCCACTCGGCGCTCAACCTCGGCAACGCGACCGGCGCATGGCTCGGCGGGCTCGTCATCGCCGCCGGGTACGGCTACCTCGCGCCCGCGTGGGTGGGTGCCGTGCTCACCGCCGTCGGGCTCCTGGTCGTGGCTACCGTGGGGCGCAGCGCACCGCACGCGTTCGTTGCCGGAGCGCCGGGCGCACAGTCGCAGGTGGACGGCCTGCTCGACGACGACGACACCGACGCGCGACTCGCCGTCGTCCGCTGACGGCCTGGCGCCCTGCGAGCCTCGGACGTGCCGCGGGCGGGACCCCGCCGGCAGCTGGTGGTCGTCGCTGCCTCAGGACGATGCGCGACCAGGGACGACGCCAGCAAGGAAGGCCGTGGTTCAGCGTCGACGCGTCCCGAACAGCGAGCGGGTGATCTCGCGACCGAGCTGGGTCCCGGCCGATCGCAGGAACGAGTCCAGCGGGCTCGATGCCCGGCTGCGGCTCTGCGCCGTCGTGGTGCGCCGGGAGGCGCTGGCCGCCTCGCGCTCCATCTCGCGGCTGATGCGATCGAGCTCCTTGGCCCGTGCGGCGGCGTCCTTGGCGGCCTGCTTCGCCGCGACGTCCGCCGCCTTGGCCTGCTGCTCCGCGGCTGCGGCCGCAGCCGACTCCGCGGCGGCGCTCGCGGTCCGGGCCGCGAGCAGCTCGTACGCCGACTCGCGGTCGATCGCGGTCGCGTACCGGGCGGAGACGGGTGAGGCCGCCACTGCCGCCGTGAGCGCGGCCTCCGGCAGCGGATCCATCGACGACTGCGGTGCACGCAGTCGCGTCCAGGCCACCGGTGTCGGTGCGCCCTTCTCGGACAGGACCGTGACGATGGCCTCGCCGGTCCCGAGCGTCGTCAGGACCTCTTCGAGGTCGTAGGGCGAGTTCGGGAACGTGCTCGCGGCCGCCCGCAGGGCCTTCGCGTCGTCGGGCGTGTAGGCGCGCAGTGCGTGCTGCACGCGGTTGCCGAGCTGCGCGAGCACGTCGCCCGGCACGTCCTTGGGGCTCTGCGTCACGAAGAAGACGCCCACACCCTTCGACCGGATGAGCCGGACCGTCTGGGTCACCTGCGTGAGGAAGTCGCCCGAGGCGCCGGTGAACAGCAGGTGGGCCTCGTCGAAGAAGAACACGAGCTTGGGCTTCACGGGGTCGCCGACCTCGGGCAGCACCTGGAACAGGTCGGCCAGCAGCCACATGAGGAACGTCGAGAAGAGCGCGGGCCGGTCCTGCACGGACGGCAGCTCGAGCGCGGAGATGATGCCCCGCCCGTCGCTCGCGGTCCGCAGGAGCTCGGTGACGTCGAACGCCGGCTCCCCGAAGAACACGTCGGCGCCCTGGGCCTGCAACGTGACGATCTCCCGCAGGATCACGCCCGCGGTCGCCGCTGACAGGCCGCCGATGCCCTTGAGCGACGCCTTGCCCTCGTCACCGATCAGGTACGCGATCGTCGCCTGGAGGTCCTTGAGGTCGAGCAGCGCGAGCCCCTGGGTGTCGGCCCAGTGGAAGATGAGGCCGAGGCTCGACTCCTGGGTCTCGTTGAGGCCGAGGACCTTGGACAGCAGGAGCGGCCCGAAGTCGGTCACGGTGGTTCGGATCGGGGTGCCGTGACCGAGCCCCCCGAGGGAGTAGAACTCGACCGGGTGGGCCGTCGCGTGCCAGTCCTGCCCGACGCTCGCCGTGCGGGCCAGCAGCTTGTCGTTCGGCTGTCCCGCCTGTGCCAGACCCGAGAGGTCGCCCTTGATGTCGGCGACGAACACGGGGACGCCCGCGGCCGAGAGCGCCTCGGTCATGACCTGGAGCGTCTTCGTCTTGCCGGTGCCGGTCGCGCCGGCGACGAGACCGTGGCGGTTCATCATCGCGAGCGGGAGCCCGACCTGTGCGGACGTCGTGGGGGTGTCACCCTCGACGAGGGCTCCGAGGCGGAGCATCTCGCCCGCGAACGTGTAGCCGGCGGTGACCTTGGCGGCCCACTCGGACGGACCGGGACCGGCTGTCGGAGCCTGGCTGGGGGGAGCAGCGGGGGTGGACGAAGCTGCGGCGGAGGGCGACGCGGCTGGGGGAGCCGGCGACGCGGCTGCGGCGACGGCCGGGACGTCCGTTGCCGCGTCGGCAGCGGCCTGAGCGGCCTCAGCGGCGGCGACCGCGGCGGCAGCTCGTGCCTCGGCGGCCTCGGCGGCGGCCTGCGCTGCGGCGGCCTTGAGGGCGGCGATCTCCGCTGCACCGGGGACCGATGGGACAGAGCGACTGTGCGCGTCCGACATGGCTGCGAGTCTAGGGCTGAGGGACTCAGGTGTCCCGGGGACATCGGGGCCCAAGGGTGCCGTACGCGGGCGCCGTCACGTACACCGCGCAACGGCGGCACTGTACGGTTCCCGGCGCGCCGCGGCGGGACGCGCCGATGGGGGCGCGAGAATCGTGTCCCACCTCCTGCCGATCGACAGGAGGTGCCGTTACCCTCGAAACAGACCCCGTTCGGATGTGTTGCCCCGCGGCATCGCGTCACCCTGATGACGACCCCGACGACGACCCCGAGGCAGGCCCCATGAGCAGCACCACGATCGACAGCATCGAGCAGCCCGACAGCGGCCGCGCGGTACCTGGCACCGCGCGCGAACGGCAGGTCAGCGAGTTCACCGAGCTGACCAAGATGGTCCAGAACGCCGGGCTCCTGCGCCGCCGCTACGCGTACTACTGGACGCGCTTCGCGGTCATCCTGCTCCTGCTCGCCGGCACGGCGTTCGCCTTCGTCGCCATCGGGCCCTCATGGTGGCAGCTGGTCGTCGCGGCGGTCCTCGCGCTCGTCCTCGGACAGGTCATGTTCCTGGGCCACGACGCCGCGCACCGACAGATCTTCGTCTCGGGCCGGTGGAACGACTGGGCGAGCCTCGTCGTCGCCAACCTGCTGGCCGGGATGAGCTACGGCTGGTGGAACCACAAGCACAGCCGTCACCACGCCAAGCCGAACACGCTCGGTGCCGATGGTGACATCGACGCCGGGGCGATCGTGTTCACCACCGAGAACCTCAAGCGCGAGCGCACGGGGCTGGCCGGCTGGTTCACCCAGCGCCAGGGGTGGTTCTTCTTCCCGCTGCTGCTCCTCGAAGGCCTCAACCTCCACATCTCCGGCGTGAAGACCATCTTCGGTCGCGGCGCGGTCAAGCGTCGCCCCGTCGAGATGGCGTTCGTGACGCTGCGGCTCGGCGGCTACCTCGCGATCGTGTTCTGGTTCCTGCCGGTCGGCATGGCCTTCGCCTTCCTGGGCGTCCAGCTCGGCCTGTTCGGTCTCTACATGGGTGCGAGCTTCGCCCCCAACCACAAGGGCATGCCGATCGTGCCGGCGTCGATGAAGATCAGCTTCCTGCACCGTCAGGTCCTGCTGAGCCGCAACATCCGCGGGGGCCGGTTCGTGGACCTCTTCATGGGCGGGCTGAACTACCAGATCGAGCACCACCTGTTCCCGAGCATGGCGAGCCCGTCGCTCAAGAAGGTGCAGCCGATGGTGCGGCAGTTCTGCGCCGACCGGGGCATCTCCTACACCGAGACGACGTTGCTGCACTCCTACCGGATCGTGGTGGAGTACCTCAACGAGGTCGGCCTCGCGGCCCGTGACCCGTTCCAGTGCCCGCTCGTCGCGGAGTTCCGCGCGGCCCGCTGAGTCGCAGGACCGGTGTCGCGCGGCGGAGCTGCTGGCCCGGGCCTCGTCGCGCGCCGGTAAACTCGCCGTCGTGACCTCGCAGGCTGCCGCACACCCCGTCCCCGACGCCGGACCGAACGACGTCCCCTTCCGCTACACCGCTGCGCTCGCGGACTCCCTCGAGCGACGCTGGCAGGACGAGTGGGAGCGGCGCGGGACGTTCTCGGCGCCGAACCCGAGCGGTCACCTCACGGACGCCGAGGGGCACCACGCCGCGCCGGGGTCGACCCCGTACTTCGTGATGGACATGTTCCCGTACCCGTCGGGCGCGGGCCTGCACATCGGGCACCCGCTCGGCTACATCGCCACCGACGTCGTCGCGCGGTTCCGCCGGATGCAGGGCGACAACGTGCTGCACGCGCTCGGGTACGACGCGTTCGGCCTGCCGGCCGAGCAGTACGCGGTTCAGACGGGTCAGCACCCGCGCGTCACGACCGAGGCCAACATCGAGATCATGGCCCGGCAGCTGCGCCGGCTGGGTACGGGCCACGATCCCCGGCGGACGTTTGCGACGATCGACCCCGGGTATGTGCGCTGGACGCAGTGGATCTTCCTGCAGATCTTCGAGTCCTGGTACGACGCCGACGCGGTGCGCCCCGACGGCGGCACGGGCCGGGCCCGGCCCATCGCCGAGCTCGTCGAGGCTTATGCGGCCGGCACGCGCGACGTGCCGACCGGCATCCCCGGCGTGCCCGACGCCGCGCAGTGGTTCGACCTCGACGACACCGCGCGCCGCCGCGTCGTGGACTCCGAGCGCCTGGCCTACATGTCCGAGACACCTGTGAACTGGTGCCCGGGACTCGGCACAGTCCTCGCGAACGAGGAGGTCACGTCGGACGGTCGCTCGGAACGCGGCAACTTCCCCGTCTTCCAGCGCACGCTGCGCCAGTGGAAGATGCGGATCACGGCGTATGCCGACAGGCTCGCCGACGACCTCGACCTCATCGACTGGCCCGAGAAGGTCGTCGCGATGCAGCGCAACTGGATCGGACGCTCCGAGGGCGCCACCGTCCGGTTCGCGGTGGTCGACGACGGTGCGGACGGATCGCCGTCGTCGGACGCGGCAGAGGCGCGTCGCTGGGTCGAGGTCTTCACGACCCGCCCCGACACGCTGTTCGGTGCGACCTTCATGGTGGTCTCTCCGGAGCACCCGCTGCTCGACGAGGTGCCGACGGCCTGGCCGGCGGGCACCACGGAGGCGTGGACCGGCGGGCACCCGGACCCGACCGAGGCCGTGGCCACGTACCGCCGGGAGGCAGCGGCCAAGACCGCGGTCGAGCGTCAGGCGGACGCCGGCCGCAAGACGGGCGTGTTCACCGGTGTCTACGCGACCAACCCGGTCAACGGCACGCACGTCCCGGTCTTCACCGCCGACTACGTCCTCATGGGCTACGGCACGGGCGCGATCATGGCGGTCCCGGGTGGGGACACGCGCGACCACGCGTTCGCTGAGGCGTTCGGCCTGCCGGTCGTGCGGACCGTGGCGCCGCCCGACTCGTTCGAGGGCGGCGCGTGGACGGGCGACGGCGCGATCATCAGCTCGAGCAACGACGAGGTGAGCCTCGACGGCCTCGATGTCGGCGCCGCCAAGCGCGTCATCGTCGCGTGGCTCGAGGGCAAGGGACTGGGCACCAGCACCGTCACGTACCGGCTGCGGGACTGGCTGTTCAGCCGCCAGCGCTACTGGGGCGAGCCCTTCCCCATCGTCTACGACGAGCACGACCTGCCGATCGCGCTGCCGGACTCGGCCCTCCCGGTCGACCTGCCCGAGGTGCCGGACTACTCCCCGCGCACGTTCGACCCCCTCGACTCGCAGTCGTCCCCCGAGGCGCCGCTGGGACGCAACGAGGACTGGGTCAACGTCACGCTCGACCTCGGCGACGGACCCCGCACCTACCGACGCGACACCAACACGATGCCCAACTGGGCCGGGTCGTGCTGGTACTACCTGCACTACCTGGACCCCGAGCACACCGGGGCGCTCGTCGACCCCGAGCTCGAGCGGTACTGGATGGGACCGGGCCACAACCCGGCCGACACGCATCGCTCCGGGGGCGTCGACCTGTACGTCGGTGGCGTCGAGCACGCCGTGCTCCACCTCCTGTACGCGCGGTTCTGGCACAAGGTCCTGTACGACCTGGGTCACGTCACGAGCGTCGAGCCGTTCCGCAAGCTCTTCAACCAGGGCTACATCCAGGCCTACGCCTACACCGACGCGCGCGGCGTGCACGTCGAGGCGAGCGAGGTCGTCGAGGACCCATCGGTCGCCAGCGGCTTCACCTGGCAGGGCGAGGAGGTCGTCCGCGAGTACGGGAAGATGGGCAAGTCGCTCAAGAACATGGTGACGCCCGACGACATGTACGCGGAGTACGGAGCCGACACGCTGCGCGTGTACGAGATGGCGATGGGCCCCCTGGACCTGTCGCGCCCGTGGGAGACGCGCGCCGTCGTCGGCGCGCAGCGGTTCCTGCAGAGGCTGTGGCGCAACACGATCGACGAGACGACCGGCGCTCTGCGGGTGGTGGACGACGCGCCGGACGCCGCGACGCTCCGGGTGCTGCACCGCACGATCGCCGACGTCACGGCCGACTACGACGCGATGCGCATCAACACCGCGATCGCCAAGCTGATCGTGCTCAACAACCACCTCACGTCGCTGGACACGGTGCCTCGCGAGGCCGTCGAGCCGCTCATCCTCATGACGGCGCCGGTCGCGCCGCACCTCGCGGAAGAGCTGTGGGAGCGCCTCGGGCACCCGGTGTCGCTCGCGCACGAACCGTTCCCGGTCGCCGACCCGGTGCAGCTCGTCGAGGACACCGTCACGTGCATCTTCCAGGTGCAGGGCAAGGTCCGTGGGCGTGCCGAGGTGAGCCTGGACGTCACCGAGGACGCGCTGAGGGAGCTCGCGCTCGCCGACCCCGGAGTCCAGCGTGCGGTCGCCGGACGCGAGGTCGCGAAGGTCATCGTGCGCGCGCCGCGGCTCGTCAACGTGGTGCCGGTCTGAGCACCGACCGCGCGCGCTCGCGATCGGCCTCGCGGCCCTCGCGGGTCGCGGTCGTCACGGACTCGACCGCGTCGCTGCCGCCCGGCGAGGCCGAGCGTTGGGGCGTCGTGGTCGTACCGCTCGAGGTGGTCGTCGGTGGTGCGCATCACCTCGAGGGTCGAGACCTCCTGCCGGCCGAGCTGACGGCGGCGCTGACTCGTGGGGTGCGTGTCACGACGTCGCAGCCTGCGCCCGCGGCCTTCGCCGAGGCCTATGCCCGCGCAGCGGCGTCGGGGGCCCGCGAGATCGTGTCGGTGCACCTGTCCGGCGAGCTGTCAGGGACCGTGCGGGCCGCTCAGCTCGCGGCGCTCGCCGCGCCCGTGCCGGTGCACGTCGTCGACTCGCGCTCCGTCGTCATGGGTCTCGGGTTCGCGGTGCTGTCGGCGGCTCGGCTCGCCCGCGGCGGGCTGCCGGTGGAGGACGACGCCCCGGACTCCTCGCAGCGCCGCCGCCACGGCGGCGGCGAGCGGCCCGACTCGCGCGGGCTGATCCGCGGTCTGCTGAGCCGGGTCCGGCACGAGGACCCCGCGGCGACGGCCGCGGCAGAGCCGGCGGTCGACGGTGCCGCCGTCGCCGAACGCGCCCGGTCGGTGGCGGCCTCGGCCTGCGCCTGGTTCCTCGTCGACTCGCTCGACCACCTGCGCCGCGGCGGACGCCTGAGCGCGACGGCGGCAGCGCTCGGCACGGTCCTCGGGCTGCGGCCGATCCTTGCGCTGCGTGGTGGCCGCATCGAGGTCGCCGAGAAGGTCCGCACGCGCCGCGCCGCCCGCGACAGGCTCGAGGCGATCGTCGTCGCGGACGTGCGCCGGCGGGGCCCGTCCCGTGTCGCGGTGCACCACCTCGGGCAGCCGGACGTGGCCGACGGCGTCGCTCGCCAGCTCGAGGCATGGCTGGGCGAGCTGGTCCCGCATGTCGAGGTGTGCGAGGTCAGCGCGGTCATCGGCGCGCACGTGGGCCCGGGGCTGCTCGCGATCGTCGTCGCTGACGCCTGAGGTCGCCCGCCCACCCGCAGCCCCGACCGAGGGGACGTGCTCCGCGCGCGTGGCACGGCGACACGCGGGTCGCCGCGTGCCGCCCCTACCGTCCCGGGAATGGCCGTCCGACCGCAGGTTCCCGAACGCGACCGGTTGTGGGGGCTGACCCAGCCCGTCCTCTCCTCGATGGCGTCAGCCGGCGACGCCGACGGCTGGGTTCCCGCGCGCGCAGCGGACCAGCAGACGCGCCGCCCCGACCAATCCGCGCAGGTGGCCGACACGTGCGCGCGCGATCCCGAGACGTCCGCGAGAGACGCTGCGGACGTCGCCGCTCGTCGCACCTCCGCGCTCGCGGCTGCGAGCAAGGCCTATGCCGACGCCCACGGTCATCCGTTGACGCGTCCGGGCGCAGGGGAGGGGCCGCCCCGGGGCGCGCCTCGCAGGTGGGCAGTGCCGGTCCGGCTGGCCCTGACTGCAGCGCTGGCGGTCGGCCTCGTCGGTGGCGCTGTCGCGCTGAGGTCCGCCTCGGTGGCGTCCGCGGCGCTCGCTCCGATCGAGCTGCCGCCGGTGGGCGGGTCCCTGTCGTCTCCCGAGCCTGGCACCGATGACGCTGCCGGAGCGGCCCCAGCCGGCGGACAAGCCACCGCGGGTGCGGCGGCCGACGCCGCGGGCGCTGCATCCTCGGTCAGCGGCGGCACCGTCGTCGTGCACGTCGTCGGTCAGGTCGTGAGCCCTGGGATCGTCCAGCTGCCGGCAGGCTCCCGCGTGGACGACGCGATCAGAGCCGCAGGCGGTGCGACGACGCGCGCGGACCTGGCGGCCCTCAACCTCGCGCGCGTCGTCCTCGACGGGGAGCAGGTCGTCGTGCCCGCGCCAGGTGACGCCCCCTCGGGGCAGGGACGCGCCGGGCCGGCTGGTCGGACGACCGCCACCGGTGCGGCCGGATCGGGGCCGGCGACGCTCGACCTCAACGACGCCGATGCTGCGGCACTCGACGCGCTCCCCGGCATCGGTCCGGTGCTCGCGGGTCGGATCGTCGACTGGCGCACGGCGAACGGGCCCCTCGCGTCCGTCGACCAGCTCGGCGAGGTCGACGGGATCGGCCCGACGCTGCTCGCCAAGCTCCGGCCGCTCGTGCGGGTCTGATCGTGGGCGAGGGGCTGGACCTGCGCCTCGTGCCGTCGGCGTGCACAGCCTGGGTGGCCGCGGTCGCGGTCGTGGTGATGTCGCCGCAGCTTGCGGCTGGGCTCGCCGCCGTGGCCGCCGTCCTGGGCGTGGCGACCGTCGACCTCGCCCGACGGCGCAGCCGGGTCGCGGCTGTGGACGGCGTGCAGGTACCGCGGCCGCCGACGAGGGAGCGTGCCGGTGACGCCGGTGACGTGCGGGCAGTCCCGGACTGTGGGGGCGCCGGGAGCGTCGGGCGCGAAGGTAGCGGCGGCCGCGTCGTGGCTGTCGGCACGGCAGGTCAGGTTGTCCTCGTGCTGGCCGTGCTCACGGTGGTGCTCGGGGCCGGCGCAGCGCAGCTCCGAGCGCGCCAGGCGGGCGGTATCGGAGCGCTGGCCGCGGAGCGGGCCGTGGTCCGTGTGACCGGAACCGTCGAGAGCGATGCCGTGCCCGTCGCGAGCTCGTGGCCGGGGGCACCGGCGAGGTTTCGGGTGGAGCTCTCGACCCACAGTGTCGGGGCCGGCGGAGTCGAGAGCGCCTCGGCGGCGCCGGTCGTCGTCCTCGGAGGCAGCGGCTGGTCCGACGCGGTCTACGGGAGCGAGGTCGCCGCGTCCGGTCGGCTGTCGGCTGCCGAGCCGGGTTCGCGTGCCGTGGCTGTCCTCGTCACGTCGGGGTCGCCGAGCGTGCTGGCCGACCCCGGCCCGTGGCTCGGCTGGGCGGCGCGCGTGCGGTCGGCACTCGCCGGTGTCGCATCGACGCTCCCAGGAGACGCGGGCGCCCTCCTGCCGGGTGTCGCCGTCGGGGACACCTCGGCCCTGCCGACCGATCTTGCCGACGCGATGCGAGGCGCCGGCCTGACCCACCTGACCGCGGTGTCGGGAGCGCACTTCGCCCTCGTCGGCGCTGCGGTGCTGGCGTGTGCGGGCGCCATGCGGATGCACCGACGGGCTCGGGTGGTCGTGCTCGTCGCGGCGCTGGCTGGCTTCGTCGTGCTGGTCCACCCCGGTGCCAGCGTCCTGCGCGCCGCGGCGATGGGTGCGCTCGGCGTCGCCGGGCTCGTGGTCGGGCGGCCGGCGCGGGCGATGCCGGCGTTGAGCGCGGGGGTCGTAGTCCTGCTCGTCGCCGACCCGTGGTTGGCACGCGAGATCGGGTTCGTCCTGTCAGTGCTCGCGACCGCCGGCCTCGTGCTCCTCGCCAAGCCGTTGGCGGCCCGCTGGTCGAGTGTGGTCGGGACACCGATCGCCTACGCGCTCGCGGTCCCTGTCGCGGCGCAGTCCGTCTGCGCACCGGTGGTCATCCTGCTCAGTCCCGCCGTCTCGACGTACGCGGTGCCGGCGAACCTCCTGGCAGACCTGGCTGTCGCTCCCGCGACCGTCATCGGTCTGCTTGCGGCACTCGTCGCGCCGTGGTGGCCGGCAGGCGCCTCGGTGCTGGCGTCCGTCGCGGGCGCGGCGTGCTGGTGGATCGGCGCGGTCGCACGGACCGCGGTCTCGCTGCCGGGGGCTCAGGTGCCGTGGTTGGCCGGACCACCCGGGGCCGCGTTGCTCGCTCTCGCAACGGCTGCGTTGCTCGCGCTCGTCCTGCACGGACGCCCGAGCACGTCCCACGCGGACCGCGCGTCGACGCCTGCGCTCGAACCGGCCTCTGCACCCGACCCGAGGTTCGAGCTCGACCTCATCGCGTCGGGGTCGAGCACGAGAGCGGGGCATTCAGGGCGCGAACGTACCCGTCAGTCGGTCATGGCACTCTTGGTGCGTGCCACCCGCGACGCGAACCCCCCGGACGACCGGCCGACCCTCGACCGGCGGGGCCGTTGCCGGTCTCGCGTGGGACGAGGCACAGCTCGCGCCCGTCGTGCTCGTGTCCGGCCCGGAGGAGCTCCTCGCCGACCGGGCGGTCGACCGTCTCATCGGGCTGGCCCGTGAACGCGATGCAGGCGTCGAGGTCACCCGGATCGACGCGAGCGAGTACGCGGGCGGCACGCTCGGGGTCGTGACGAGCCCCTCGCTCTTCGCGGAGGACCGGGTCGTGGTCGTGGCGGACGTGGAACGTGCGACGGACGAGCTGATCGCGGACGCGCTCGCCTATCTCGAGGCCCCTCAGGAGGACGTGACCCTCGTCCTGCGCCACGCGGGCGGGCAGCGCGGCAAGAAGCTGCTCGACACGCTGCGCGCCGGCGAGAGCGTCGTCGTCTCGTGCGAGCCGGTGAAGAAGGACGGCGACAAGACGGCGTTCGTGACGGCGGAGCTCCGACGCGCCGGACGCCGCGCGAACGCTGCTGCGGTGCGCGCTCTGGTCGACGCGGTGGGCAGCGACCTGCGTGAGCTTGCGTCGGCGTGCGCCCAGCTGGCGGCCGACACCACCGGCGCGATCGGTGTCGACGTCGTCGAGCGGTACTACGGCGGGCGCATCGAGGCGACGGGTTTCCGCGTAGCAGACGCCGCCGTCGAGGGGGACGCCGGGCAGGCGGTCGCGCTGCTGAGGCACGCCCTGGCAACCGGCGTCGACCCTGTTCCGGTCGTGGCGGCGCTCGCCGCCAAGCTCCGCATCCTTGCCAAGGTCGCCGCGACCCGGGGGCGCGGCTCGGCGGCAGTCCGCGACCTGGGGCTCGCGCCGTGGCAGGTCGACCGGGCCCTGAGAGACCTGACGCGCTGGACGCCCGAGTCGCTCGCGGCGGCGATCACAGCTGTCGCGCAGGCGGATGCCGAGGTCAAGGGCGCGAGTCGCGACCCTGAGTTCGCGGTGGAGCGGGCCGTGCTGCGGGTCGCGTCAGCCAGCGCGCGGTGAGGGGACGGCCGCGGCGCGCTCGAGCACGATCGTCGGCTGGACCACGTTGCCCTGGAACAGCGTGAACCCGGCGGCGGCGCACTTCTTGAGTGTCGAGAGGTCCTCGACGCGTTCAGCCACGAGGACGGCCCCGAACCGTGCGGCGAGCTTGATCAGTGCGGTCCCTTGCAGCGTGAGGTCGCGGATGTCGAGCTTCACGTAGTCGGCGTGGGGCAGCAGCGCCACCTGGTCGTCGAGCCCGACGAAGTCGTCGATCGCGATCCGGTAGCCGCGAGCACGCAGCGCCCTGACGCCCGCGAGGACCGCAGGGTCGGCGGGGACGGACTCGACGATCTCCAGGACGAGCCGTGCCGGGTCGAGCGGGAGGGGCAGCTCGCCGACCAGGTACGAGCGCGTCACGTTGACGAACGCCAGGTGGTCGGCGGCGACGCTCGCGACGCCCGATCCGCCGAACACGCAGTCGAGGACCGCCTCGGTCGCTCCGTCCTGACGTGCGGGCGTCCAGCGGTCGACCCGCACCGGTCGCCGGGACGGTGCACGGTAGAGGAACTCGTAGCCGATGGTTCGACCGTCGGGCGTGACGATCGGCTGGCGACCGAGCCGCGCGCGCCAGGGTGCTGCCGCGTGCGGCGCACGCCGGCCGGTGTCGGCGTTGATCCACACGACGGACGAGGGAGCCGCGCCCGTCGGGCGGACCGGCACGCTGCGGATCGTCCAGGGGTCACGGGGAGCTGCTACGTGCCGCTCGACCGGAAGGCTGCTCATGCGACACGTCTCGCGATCCTGGCCGCGGACCTGTCCAGGACGGTCGCCGGCTCGAGCAGGTTGCCTTGGAGGAGGTCGAAGCCCAGGTCACGGCTGTGCTCGAGAAGCCAGCTGTGCTCGACGAACTCCGCGATGAGCAGCGCGCCGTACGAGCGGGCGAGCTCGACGACAGGTCGTCCTTCGACGTCCAGGTCGCGGACGTCGATCTTGACGAAGTCGGCGTGGGGGAGCAGGAGGCGCTGCGCGGGCCGGTTGACGAACCCCGGCACCGCGATGCGGAAGCCGCGGTCGCGCAGGGCCCGGACGGCGGCAAGGACCCGGTGGTCGATCTCGACGTGCTCGGCGATCTCGATGACGAGCCGGTCAGGACGCTCAGGGATCGGGAGGTCGCCCAGGAGGTAGGCGCGCGGGAACCGGACGAAGAGCCATCGACCGTGCGAGACCTCCTCGAGGTTCGTCCGTCCGAAGGTCGATCGCAGCACGTGAGCTGTGGCTCGCTCGTGCTGGAACTCGGTCCACGCGCCCGGGCCGAGCGGCTCGAGGTCCGGGGAACGGTAGGAGAGCTGGTACGCGAACGGCCGCATCCGGTGGGTGAAGATGCCCTGGCGGCCGATCAGCACGGGCTCGTCAACGACGCGCTGGTCCCACTCGCGGCGTGCGCTCTCGGGGATGGCCGCATCGACGGCAGCGCCGAGCTGCCGCTCGGGCTCCCACCAGGACTCGTCAGTCATGTCAACAATGACACCACATACTGCGGAACATGACACTCACCCATCTGTGTGAACACCGGGTGAAGGCGGCCATATCGTGCGCCAAGTGCCGCGTGACTGGGGGTCGTACGCCGCGACGAACTCACCCGCCGAGTGCGCGACAACACCGCACAGAGGCGTCACAATATGACTGACATCGAGTCAGTCGACTGTGACAGGAGAACCACCGTGCGCACCACCCTGAAGTCCGCAACCGCCGTCGTCGTCGCCGTGCTCATCTCGATCAGCGCTGCCAGCACCTCCCAGGCCACCGACTACACGCCGCTCGGCGGCGCGACCGGGTGCTGCCGCGACATCCTGAGGTGAAGCAGGGTGTGACCGCCGCGTCCGCGGCAGGGCTGGCTCGGTGTGGTGGCGGGCGGGGTTCGTACTCGTCACCACACCCCGCTGGCCCGTGAGATGGTTGACCTGCAGTGAATCGCGACCAAGGTGCAGACATTCCCAACTGTCACAGGTACAGTGACCCAACATGACGACCATTGCTGACCGAGTCCGCCAGGGGCGGATCGATGCAGGCCTCTCCCAGACGGCGCTTGCCGGAGGGGCATTCTCACCGAGCTACATCTCGTTGATCGAGGCCGGCCGGCGCGAGCCGACGGACGCGGCGCTCGCGGTCCTCGCCGCGCGGATGGGTTCCACGGTGGAGTTCCTCAAGTTCGGCGCCGACGGCCCGAACGAGGCTCGCACCCGGCTCGAGGTCGACTTCGCCAAGCTCGACGTGAGGTCCGGCGCGGCCGCGTCAGCTCGCGAGCGGATCTCGCGCCTCGACCTGGACCGTGTCACGCACGCGCTCAAGGTGGAGGCGCTGCTGACTCTCGCCCGAGCCCATGAGGGTCTCGGCGATCTCGAGTCGGCGGTCGCGATCCTTGAGCCCATGCTGGTCGACGCCCAGGCGCGCGGCCACCATCTCGACGCCGCGGGTGTTGCGACGGGCCTGGTCGCCTCCTACCTCGAGGCGGGCGACCTGCACCGGAGCATCGAGGTGGGCGAGCGGGTGGTCGCCGACCTCGAGAAGGCGGGCCTGTCCGGCACGGACGAGCATCTGCGGCTTGCCTCGACACTGTTGTGGGCCTACGTCGAGCGCGGCGACCTCCTGTACGCCACGCACCGCGCGTCCGAGCTGGTGCGCCAGGCCGACGAGCAGGGCACGCCGCGTGGCCGGGGAAGCGTCTACTGGAACGCGGCGCTCGTCGCCGAGCAGCGTCGGGACTACGACCTCGCGCAGCGCTACACCGAGCGGGCGCTCGCGCTGCTCGACGGTGGCGAGGTCAGCCGGGATGTGCCGCGGCTGCGACTCAACTACGCGTGGCTCCTGCTGCGGAGCGAGCCGGCCGAGCCGATCGAGGCGCTCCGCCAGCTCGACCTGGCCGGTCCCGACCTCGTGGCGGCGGGCTCGGAGGTCGAGCTCGCACGGGTCGACGTCGAGCGTTCACGGGCGCACCTCATCCTGGGTGATGCCGACGACGCTGAGCGCTGCGCGCGGGCGGCCATCGCCCGTCTGGGTGACCAGCCACGTCTGGAGAAGGCGGTCGCTCAGCTCGCGCTGGGTGACGCGCTGCACACGAAGGGCGACATCACCGCGTCGGCCGAGGCCTACAAGTGGGCGGCCGACATGCTCGGGATGATGTCTGCGAGTCGTCAGTCGGCGGCAGCGTGGCGCGAGCTGGGGGACAGGCTCCTCGGCAACCGCGACATCGCCGGCGCGGCGGAGGCGTTTGACCGGGCCCTTCGGGAAGCAGGATTCCGACCTTCTGTGCCAGCCGCTCTCCAGGAGCTGTGGAGCGCGTCCTCGGCGAGCTGATCGCCCGGGGCGCCCGCCGGTCGGGGCGGGTGGCACGGCACGAAGGCCGGACAACCACGAAGGCGTCACCCCGCAGGGGGGGTGACGCCTTCGTGTGTCCGGGACTGCGTCGGTCAGAGACCGACGGCGGACTCAGAGACTGCCGACGGCCTTCGCGAGAGCCGACTTCTTGTTCGCTGCCTGGTTGGCGTGGATGACGCCCTTGGACGCCGCCTTGTCGAGCTTGCGCGACGCCGAGACGAGGGCGACCGTTGCGGCGTCCTTGTCGCCACCGGCGACAGCTTCGCGCACGCGGCGCACGTGCGTCTTGAGCTCCGACTTGACGGCCTTGTTGCGCAGGCGCGCCTTCTCGTTGGTGCCGATCCGCTTGATCTGAGACTTGATGTTGGCCACGTATGGACTTCCTTGTGTGTTCGCCGGGGCGATCGATGAGGTCGTAGAGGGCTTGTCCAGCCCCGGGACTTGGGCGTGGGGACACCCGCGGTGAAGAACTGGATCTGTGCCCGCCGACCTGGGCGGACACGCGAGCGTCAAGAATAGCAGCACGGGCCGCGAAGGCCCACTTCGCGGTGCCGGGCGGAAGCAGCGGCCGGGCCGGGCCGCGCGCTCCGACCGTCGCACCCCGATCGTCGCTACAGCTGCCGGACGACGCGGTCGAACGTCGCCTCGTCCATGATCGCGCCCTCCCGGCGGATCGCGCCCGGATCGATGCGCAGCACCCGGTCGAGCCGGACCTCGCTCGGACGGCGCTGGGCGTCCCACGGTCCCGCGCCGACGTCGTACCAGCGGCGTCCCCAGCGGGCCTCGTCGGCGGCGTCCCGGTCGTGGTCCTTGCTCGTCAGCATGAGCCCGAGCAGCCACCGCGCGTCCTGCCCGACGACGAGCACCGGCCGGTCCTTGCCCTGCGTCGGGTCGTCCTCGAACGGGACCCATGTCCAGACGACCTCGCCGGGGTCGGCGTCACCGTCCAGTCGGGGTGCGTATCGCGGATGGACGACCCCCGTGAAGTCGCCGGGATACGGCGCACGGCCGGGGCCCGGGTGCGGGGCAGGTGGGGTCGTGCGGCCCGCGGGCGTGGACCGTGGCGTGGACCGCGGTGCGCTCTTGCGAGCCGGGCGCCCGGCGGACGTCACCACGGATCGCAGGATCTCCGCACCCGCACGGAGGACTCGGTTCCACGTCGATGCGGCCACGTCGGAACCCTAACGACCACGACCGCACGACGCGACCGGCACGGCAGTCGCAGCGCCGGACGAGCCCGGCCGCAGCCACCGGGGAGTCCGACACATGCTGGTGACAAACGGGTACTAGGTTCCGGCGTATGGAGGACGTGTTCGACGACTACCCGGCAGGCGCAGCGTGGGACGAGATGTTCGACCGCGCGACCGGACCACGTCCGGCGTACAAGCAGGTCCACGCGGCGCTCTCCGGTCTGTCGGCGGCGGACCTCCGGGCCAGGGCCGACACCCTCGCGCGGTCGTACCTCGCCCAGGGGGTGACGTTCGACTTCGCGGGCGAGGAGCGCCCCTTCCCGCTCGACGTCGCCCCGCGCGTCCTCACAGGTGAGGAGTGGGACCACGTCGCCCCCGGTGTCGCCCAGCGTGTGCGGGCGCTGGAGGCATTCCTGGCCGACGTGTACGGCCCGCAGAAGGCCGTCGCCGACGGGGTTGTCCCGCGGCACCTCATCGTGTCCTCGACGCACTTCCACCGGGCCGCGCGGGGGATCCAGCCGCCCAACGGTGTCCGGGTGCACGTGTCCGGGATCGACGTCATCCGCGACGAGGTCGGCCACTTCCGTGTCCTCGAGGACAACGTCAGGGTGCCGAGCGGGGTCAGCTACGTGCTGTCCAACCGGCGCGCGATGGCGCAGACCTTCCCGGAGCTGTTCGCCGCGCTGCGGATCCGCCCGGTGCAGGACTACCCGCGCCGGCTGCTCGCGGCCCTCGTCGCGGCGGCCCCGTCCGGCGTCGACGAGCCGACGGTCGTGGTCCTGACCCCGGGTGTCTTCAACAGTGCCTACTTCGAGCACTCGCTGCTGGCACGGTCGATGGGCGTCGAGCTCGTCGAGGGGCGTGACCTGTTCTGCGCGAGCGGTCGCGTCTGGATGCGCACGACGCAGGGTCGCAGGCGCGTCGACGTCATCTACCGCCGGGTCGACGACGAGTTCCTGGACCCCGTCGCGTTCCGTTCCGACTCGCTGCTCGGCAGCCCGGGCCTCATGACCTGCGCTCGGGCGGGCACCGTGACGATCGCCAACGCGGTCGGCAACGGCGTCGCCGACGACAAGCTCGTCTACACCTACGTCCCCGACCTGATCCGGTACTACCTCAGCGAGGAGCCGTTGCTCGACAACGTCGACACGTGGCGCCTGGAGGACCCGGGTGCGCTCGAGGAGGTCCTCGACCGCCTCGACGAGCTCGTCGTGAAGCCGGTCGACGGCTCGGGCGGCAAGGGCCTCGTGGTCGGCCCCCGCGCGAGCCGCGCGGAGCTCGCTGCGTTGCGGGCTCGCCTGGTCGAGGACCCGCGCGGCTGGGTCGCGCAGCCGGTCGTGCAGCTGTCGACCGTGCCGACGCTGATCGGCGACTCCCTGCGACCGCGGCACGTCGACCTCCGGCCGTTCGCCGTGAACGACGGCGAGTCGATCTGGGTCCTGCCGGGCGGCCTCACACGGGTCGCGCTGCCCGAGGGCGAGCTCGTGGTCAACAGCTCGCAGGGCGGCGGGTCGAAGGACACGTGGGTGCTCGGGGCGGGCGTTCCCCGCCGGCCTCCGGTCGTGGCGGCGGAGCTCCCCGCGAGCGTTCCGCAGACGACGGCGGGGAACACCGACCCGAACCCCCACGGCCTGCGGGTCCAGGTCAGGCAGCAGCAGCAGTCCCGCCGCGCACCTGGTCCCGGGGCCGCGACGACCGCGCAGGAGGCATCGACGTGCTGAGCCGCATCGCCGAGTCGCTGTTCTGGATCGGTCGCTACGTCGAGCGGGCCGACGACACGGCCCGCCTGCTGGACGTCCACGTCCAGAGCCTGCTCGAGGACCCCTGGGCGGAGGAGGACACGGCGTGCCGGCTGCTGCTGTCCGTCATGGACCGGACTGCTCCGCCGCCCGAGGTGCAGGTCGGCCGCGAGGAGGTCCTCGACATGCTGGCGTACGACCGTGTGTCGTCGTCGGCCATCGCCGGGTCTCTCGTCGCGGCGCGGGAGAACGCGCGCCGGGCGCGCGAGATCATCTCGACCGACCTCTGGGAGTGCCTGAACGCATCGTGGAACAGGCTCCCCGCGGAGGTCCACCCAGCGCGGCCGCACGACTACTTCACCTGGGTGCGCGAGCGGGCCGCCGTCGTCGCGGGGCTCATGGACTCGGTGACCTCGCGCGACGAGACATGGCAGTTCATGGTGCTCGGCCGGTCGATCGAGCGTGCCGACATGACCGCGCGACTCCTGACGACGCGCGCGCTCGCAGGCACGACGGGTCCGGGATGGACCACCCTGCTGCGCTCCTGCGGCGCGCACGAGGCCTACCTGCGGACCCATCGAGGGTCGGCCTCGGACGAGCGGGCCGCCGGGTTCCTGCTGCTCGACCGGCTGTTCCCCCGCTCGATCGTGTTCGCGCTCGGGCAGGCCGAGGCATGCCTGACGGCGCTCGACCCCGTCAGCGACCGCACCGGGCTCGACGAGGCGCGCCGGCACCTCGGGCTCGCCCGCACCCGGCTCGAGTACCGTCCGCTCCTCGAGGTCCTGGACTCGCTGCCCGACGAGATGGAGAGCGTGCAGCGCGCGTGCTCGGCCGCGAGCGACGCCATCCGCATGCGGTACTTCCCGTCCGGTCATCTCACCAACTGGGTCGGAGAGGCGCTATGAGCCGTCTGCACGTGGTGCACACGACGTCGATCCGCTACGCGGGCCCCGTCACGGCGTCGTACAACGAGGCGCGCATGACACCGGTCGCGCAGCCGGGCCAGACCGTCCTCGAGACGCGCCTCGACATCCAGCCGCTCACGTGGTCGTACGAGTACCGCGACTACTGGGGCAGCGCCGTCACGGCCTTCGAGGTCCTCGCGCCCCACGAGCTGCTCGTCGTGGTCGCCGAGCACCGGATCGACATCCACGAGCGGACCCCGGCCAAGACGACGACCGGATGGGACACCGTGCGTGGTCCGGAGCTGCGTGACCGGCTCGCGGAGTTCCTCGCGGACACGCCGACGACGCTGGCTCCCGACGAGGTCGTCCTGCTCGCCGCCCAGCACGCCGAGGGCCGCGACCCGCACGAGGCGGCGATCGCGATCTGCAGCGCACTGCGCGACGAGCTCGAGTACGTCCCGGGCGTGACCGCGGTCCACACGCCGGCGGCAGAGGCGTGGGCCGCCCGCAAGGGCGTGTGCCAGGACATGGCCCACCTCGCCGCAGGCGCCCTGCGTAGCATCGGGATCCCGGTCCGCTACGTCTCGGGCTACCTGTACCCCAGCAGCGACGGTGAGGTCGGCGAGGTGCTCGTGGGGCAGTCGCACGCCTGGATCGAGTGGTGGGCGGGCGAGTGGCATCCGTACGACCCGACGAACCGGGTGCCGGCGGGCCCGCAGCACGTCGTGCTGGCGAGGGGACGGTCGTACGACGACGTGGCACCGCTGCGCGGGATCTTCGCGGGCCCCGGGACCCAGGACCTCGACGTCCAGGTGCGGATCACGCGCGAGTCGTGACCGGCCGCCCGCTCGCGGCACGCCGGACGCTCGCGGAGCGGCCAGCCGGCGACGCGCTGATCACCCGCGAGGCGCGCGGGGTGGGCCCATGAGCGCTTCGGGCAGGGGTCGGCCGAAGAGCCAGCCCTGCCCGTGCTGCCAGCCGTGCGAGAGCGCGGTGATCGCCTGCTCCTCGGTCTCGAGGCCCGACGCGATCCCGTAGCTCCCGAGCGACGCGACCATCGCCGCGACGGCGGAGCTCACGCGGTCGGCTGAACCGCCCTCCCCGAGCCGCGTCGTGAACGACCTGTCGAGCTTGACGCCGGTGACGGGCGCCGCCAGCGCCGACAGCAGCGCGGAGTACCCGGTGCCGAAGTCGTCCAGGAGCACCGCGACGCCCAGCCGGGCGATGTTCCCGAGCTCGGCCCGCGTGTGCTCCGTCGCCTCGAGCACGGCGGCCTCGGCGATCTCGATCCCGAGCCGGCTCGGGGCGACCCCGTGAGTCTCGAGCGTCTGCGCGATCAGCCGGGCGAGACCGCCGGGCAGGCGGTCGGGACCGTCGCCGGGCGCGAGGCTCACGCGGCCGAGCTCACGAGGTGACACGTTGATGTAGAGCCTGCCGGGTAGCTCGGGGTGCCGGGCGAGGAAGGCGACTGCCTCACGGAGCACCCAGGATCCGAGCTCGGGGGTGAGGTCGGCGTCGTCGGCGATCTCGATGAACGACTCGGGCAGCACCAGGCCGCGCTCCGGGTGCCGCCAGCGCACGAGCGCCTCGTATCCGGACACGTCGCGCGAGGCGAGGTCGACGATCGGCTGGTAGTGCAGCTCGAAGTCGCCGTTCTCGATCGCGGCACGGAGGTCTCCCTCGACGGACAGCCGGTCGAGGGCCGCACGACGGTGCTCCTCGCCGAACATGACCCATCGGCCCCGCCCGGTGTTCTTCGCGACGTACATCGCGGTGTCGGCGTCGCGCAGGACGCGCAGCGCGTCGCCGCTGCCGTCGTCGACGGTCAACCCCGCGCTCATGAGGGGCAGGAGCAGGTGCCCGTCGAGCTGCAGCGGCAGCTCGACGGAGGTCTGGATCCGTTGGAGCAGCTCGCCGGCCTGCTCGGCCGAGTCGATCTGCTCAAGGACGACGACGAACTCGTCGCCGCCGATCCGCGCGACGGTGTCACCGGGGCGCACGGACGTCCGCATGCGGTCGGCGACGATACGCAGCATGCGATCGCCTGCGTCGTGGCCGAGCGAGTCGTTGATCCGCTTGAAGTGGTCGAGGTCGGCGAAGACCACCGCGACGAGCTTGTCGTTGCGCGCGTGCATGGCGAGGGCGTGATTGAGCCGGTCGAGCAGCAGCGAGCGGTTGGCCAGCCCGGTCAGGTGGTCGTACAGCGCGCGGTGCTCGAGGACGTCCTGCGCGCGTCGCATCGCCGTCACGTCCTCGACCTGGGTGATGAAGTGCAGCGGTCGTCCCGCGGCGTCGTGCGCGAGCGAGACCGTCAGACGGGCCCGGATGACGGATCCCGATGGCGTCACGTACCGCTTGTCGACCTGGTATCCGGGGATGGCGCCGTCGAGCAGCAGGGCGAGCTGCTCGAGGTCGGCGTCGATGTCGTCGGGATGCGTGATCTGCTGGAAGGTGAGGGCCAGGAGCTCGGCGCGCGGTATCCCGAGGCTCTGGACGAGCGCCTGGTTCACCTGGAGGAACCGGCCGTCGAGCGACACGATCGCCATGCCGATCGCGGCGTCCTCGAAGGTGAGCCGGAACCGCTCCTCGCTACGGCGCAGCTCGTCCGTGCGCAGCCGCTCGGTCGTCACGTCGACCATCGTCACGATGAGAGCTGGCCGGCCGGGCTCGTCGCCATCGCCGTCGGCCGGTGAGAGGGGGCTCGCGGAGAGGCGGAGCCAGAGCGGGTCGGACGTTCCCGGTCGCAGCCCGACGACGGCGCTCGCGGTCTCACCGGTGCGTGCAGCGACCACGGGTGGTCGGTCATCCGGGAGGAGCAGCGTGCCGTCGATCGTCGTGGCGCCCCGGAGAGCCGCGTCGAGGTGACCGCCGATGAGCTGGTCGCGGGGCACACCGAGGATGGCGGTCGCCGCTGCGTTGGCCTCGAGGACACGTCCGTCGGGGTCGGCGATCAGGACACCCTCTTGCAGTGCGTCGATCAGCACCCTGGACGCGCTCAGGCTGCTCGTCGCTGGGCGCGGAACTGCGGTGCCCACCGCCCCTCCCTCGTGAGCGTCGGCGCTGTGCCAGGCTCACCGGGTCTGGGGGAGCATGGTCGGCAGGCGCGCGTTCACTCCGAGCATGCACGAACGGACGTCCAGCGGCCATCGCTCGAACCAGAGATCGCCCTCTTGGCGGCTAGATGTCGCCCGCTTGCCGGGCGAAGTGCGCCTGGTCCCCGCTACGCCGCCCACGTCCGGTGGCCGATCGCATCCGTTGCCGTGGGACCATGGGGGTGCCGTCCCCCCACCTCCCGAAGCGAAGCCGGAGCACCCCCGAGTTGTCCCCGATCCCGAGCGCCGCGGGCATGAGCCGCATCCAGCCGGCGGCCACGCCGCCCGAGCTGCTGCGGAACTTCTGCATCATCGCCCACATCGACCACGGCAAGTCGACCCTCGCGGACCGCATGCTCCAGCTCACGGGCGTGGTGGACGCGCGCGCGATGCGCGCGCAGTACCTCGACCGGATGGACATCGAGCGCGAGCGTGGGATCACGATCAAGTCGCAGGCCGTCCGCATGCCGTGGGCCGTCGAGGACGCCGACGGTGTCCTCGTGCCCTACGCGCTGAACATGATCGACACGCCGGGTCACGTCGACTTCACCTACGAGGTGTCGCGGTCGCTCGCGGCCTCCGAGGGAGCGGTGCTGCTCGTCGACGCGGCGCAGGGTATCGAGGCACAGACGCTCGCGAACCTGTACCTCGCGCTCGAGAAGGACCTGCAGGTCATCCCGGTGCTCAACAAGATCGACCTGCCGGCCGCGCAGCCCGAGAAGTACGCCGAGGAGCTCGCGCGGCTCGTCGGCGGCGAGCCCGAGGACGTCCTGCTGGTCTCCGGCAAGACCGGCGCGGGCGTCGGGCCGCTGCTCGACCGCATCGTGCAGCTCGTCCCGCACCCGACCGGCGACGCCGACGCGCCCGCCCGGGCGATGATCTTCGACTCGGTCTACGACACCTACCGCGGCGTCGTGACGTACGTCCGCGTGGTCGACGGCAACCTCAACCCGCGCGAGAAGATCGTCATGATGTCGACGCGCGCGACGCACGAGCTGCTCGAGATCGGCGTCATCTCCCCGGAGCCGGTCGTCACCAAGGGGCTCGGCGTCGGCGAGGTCGGGTACCTGATCACGGGCGTCAAGGACGTCCGGCAGTCGCGCGTCGGCGACACGGTGACGAACGCGAGCAAGCCCGCGAGCCACGACCTGGGCGGCTACCGCGACCCCAAACCGATGGTCTTCTCGGGCCTCTACCCGATCGACGGCACCGACTACCCGCTGCTGCGGGACGCCCTGGACCGGCTCAAGCTCAACGACGCGGCGCTCGTCTACGAGCCCGAGACGTCCGTGGCGCTGGGCTTTGGCTTCCGAGTGGGCTTCCTCGGCCTGCTGCACCTCGAGATCGTGCGTGAGCGGCTCGAGCGTGAGTTCGACCTCGACCTCATCTCGACGGCACCCAACGTCGTGTACGACGTGACGCTCGAGGACAAGAAGGTCGTGCGGGTCACCAACCCGAGCGAGTTCCCGGGCGGCAAGATCGTCGAGGTCCGCGAGCCCATCGTCAAGGCCACGATCCTCGCGCCGAGCGAGTTCATCGGTGCCGTCATGGAGCTGTGCCAGACCCGCCGCGGCGAGCTGGGGGGCATGGACTACCTGTCGGCGGACCGCGTCGAGCTGCGCTACACGCTGCCGCTCGCCGAGATCGTCTTCGACTTCTTCGACCAGCTCAAGTCCAAGACACGCGGGTACGCGAGCCTGGACTACGAGGCCGCCGGTGAGCAGGCGGGCGACCTGGTCAAGGTCGACATCCTGCTGCAGGGCGAGCAGGTCGACGCGTTCAGCTCGATCGTGCACAAGGACAAGGCGTACGCATACGGCCTGATGATGGTCGGCAAGCTGCGCGAGCTCATCCCGCGCCAGCAGTTCGAGGTGCCCATCCAGGCGGCGATCGGGGCGCGGATCATCGCGCGCGAGACGATCCGGGCGATGCGCAAGGACGTCCTGGCCAAGTGCTACGGCGGTGACATCACCCGCAAGCGCAAGCTGCTGGAGAAGCAGAAGGAGGGCAAGAAGCGCATGAAGACGATCGGACGGGTCGAGGTGCCGCAGGAGGCCTTCATCGCCGCGCTGTCCTCCGACGCGGGCGGCAAGGACGCCAAGGATGCCAAGAAGAAGTAGCGCCCACCGATGAGCCCGGCCCTCCCCGACGGCGATCCTGCGCCCGACGACGGCGCCCTGCCCCCGTCGGTCGTCGCTGGCGCGGGCTCGCGCGCGTTCGGCGTGTACCTGCACGTGCCGTTCTGCACGGTGCGCTGCGGGTACTGCGACTTCAACACGTACACAGCGACCGAGCTCGGCGGCGGCGCCAGCCAGGTCGCCTACGCCGACACGGCCCTGCGGGAGATCGACCTCGCCGCACGCGTGCTGGCCCGCACGGGACTGCCTGCGCGGCCGGTGCAGACCGTGTTCGTCGGCGGCGGAACACCCACGGTCCTGCCCACCGGGGACCTCGCGCGCATGCTCGACGGCGTGCGCTCGGTCTGGGGTCTGGTCGACGACGCCGAGGTCACCACGGAGGCGAACCCCGACTCGGTGACGCCGTCGTCGCTCGAGGCCCTGGCCGCGGCGGGCTTCACCCGCGTGTCGTTCGGGATGCAGTCCGCGGTCCCGCACGTCCTCGCGACGCTCGAGCGGACGCACGACGCGGCACGCATCCCCGACGTCGTGCGCTGGGCCCGGGACGCTGGGCTGCAGGTCTCGCTCGACCTGATCTACGGCACGCCGGGGGAGTCGGCGGACGACTGGCGCGCAAGCGTCGAGGCAGCGCTCGCAACCGGCGTCGACCACGTGTCCGCGTACGCGCTCGTCGTCGAGCAGGGGACCCGCATGGCGGTCCAGGTACGCCGCGGCGAGCTCGAGCTGCCGAGCGGTGACGACCAGGCCGCGAAGTACGAGCGAGCCGACGACCTGCTCGCCGAGGCCGGTCTGCACTGGTACGAGGTCAGCAACTGGGCCCGGACGGACGCCGACCGCTGCCGGCACAACCTCGCGTACTGGCGGGGCGACGACTGGTGGGGCGTCGGCCCCGGCGCGCACAGCCACGTGGGCGGGATGCGCTGGTGGAACGTCAAGCACCCTCGCGCGTATGCGACGCGGCTCGCCGACGGGCTGAGCCCGGCGGCCGGGCGCGAGCTCGTGGGGCCGGAGTCGGCCCAGCTCGAGCGCGTGATGCTCGGGGTGCGGCTCGCGGACGGTCTCGCGCTCGACGACCTGACGCCTGCCGCGCGGACGAAGGTGGCCGGGCTCGTCGCAGACGGGCTCCTGGACGGCCGGGCCGCGATCGGTGCCGACGGTGACCGACGCGTGCTGCTGACCCGTCGCGGGCGCCTGCTCGCCGATGCGGTGGTCCGCGACCTGACCGACTGACCCGTGTGTCTCGGCTGAGCAGTGTGCCCCGACGAGGTGAGGCCCCGCTGACCTGACGGTCGACGGGGCCTCACCTCGTACGGCGGCGTCAGCTCAGCTGACGAGCCGGAGCGTCAGCGGGTAGCGGTACAGCTCACCGCGGTTGCTCGCGACAGCGGCCATGATCGCGAAGACGAACGAGCAGATCACGGCGGCGAGCAGGATGAACAGGCCGACGATGAGGATGGCCGTCAGACCCCCGACCACATAGGCGATCGCCAGGGTGATCTGGAAGTTGAGCGCCTCCTTCGCCTGGTCCTCGACGAACGCTCCCCGGCCCTTGAAGACGAGCAGGATGACGAGCGGGACGAGGAACGAGACGAACACCCCGCCGATGTGGGCGAAGACCGACCACATGCGCTGGTCGGAGTCGGTGAGCGGCGGCTGGACCCCGTACGCCGGTGGGGGGTAGGCGCCCTGCGGCGAGCCGTACCCCGGTGCGCCGTACCCGGGTGCGGGCGGCGGCGGCGGATAGGCGCCCTGCGGCGCGCCGTACCCGGGCGCCGGGGGCGGCGGCGGGTACTCACCACCCTGGGGTGCCTCGTGCTGCGGTGTCTCGAACTGCGGTGCGGGCGGCGGCGGGACGGCGCCCGTGGGCTCCTCGGGCGTTCCCGGGGTCTCGGCGGTCATTTGATCAGCTCCAAGGAGAAGGGGTAGCGGTAGGCCTGGCCACGCTGGACGGCCTGGTAGCCCTGGATCGAGAAGATCAGGGAGACGATCCACAGCGCGAGCTGGAGCACGTTGGCCAGGAACCACGGCAGGAAGATCGCGTCGGCGATCCACACGATGACCCACCCGATCAGCAGCGTGATCTGGAAGTTCACCGCCTTCTTGCCCTCCTGGTCCACGAATCCGCTGCGCTGGCGGAACACCAGCCAGATGATGAGGCCGGGCACGATCCACAGGATTCCGCCGAGGTGCGCCAGACCGGCCCACTGGCGGGTCTGCGCGTCGTCCAGGGGTGCGCCTGCGGAGGGCTGACCGGCCCATGGCGGCGGTGGGGTCTGGCTCATCTCAATGCCTCTCGCGTCAGGGAACGGCGCGGCATGCGTGGCCGTTGCGCCGCACACTAGTCGTCCGGCGCGTCGCGCGCGCGCCGTTTCGCCCCAGTTCAGGTGGTCGAGGTCACGACACCGTGACGAAGTCGATGAGCTCCTCGACCCGGCCGAGCAGCGACGGCTCAAGATCGGCGTACGAACGCACCGACGCGAGGATCCGCTGCCACGCGTGCGCGACGTCGGCCTGATCGACCGCCGGCCAGCCGAGCTCGCGCAGGATGCCGAGCTTCCACTCGGTGCCGCGCGCGATCGTCGGCCATGCCGCGAGGCCGATCCGCTCGGGGCGCACGGCCTGCCAGACGTCGATGTAGGGATGACCGAGGACGAGGACGCTCCCGGCGGGTGTGCCGCGGGTCGCGTCGGCGGCGATCCGCGTCTCCTTCGAACCGGGCACGAGGTGGTCGACGAGCACCCCCACACGCCGCTCGCGCGTCGGGGCGAACCCCCGGAGCGCGTCGGCGAGGTTGTCGACGCCGTCGAGCAGCTCGACCACCACGCCCTCGAGCCGCAGGTCGTCGCCCCACACCTTCTCGACGAGCTCGGCGTCGTGCTTGCCCTCGACCCAGATCCGGCTGCCGCGCGCCACGCGGGCCGTGGCGCCGTGCACCGCGACCGAGCCGGACGCGGTGCGCGTCGGGCGGGCCGGCGCGGACCGGCCGACGGGCGCGAGCAGCACGACGGGCTCACCGTCGACCCAGAAGCCGGGTCCGAGCGGGAACGTCCGTGTCTTGCCCTTGCGGTCCTCGAGCACGACGACGTGCTGCCCACCGGACTTCTCGACGCGTCGGACGGCACCGACCCAGCCGGTCATGACCTCCTCGACGACCAGTCCGGTCTCGGCAGGCTGCGGGCGGGACTGCGTGCGCGGCCGGTGGTGCGCGGAACCGGGCCGGTCGTCGCCGCCGCGGCCCGGGGTCGCGAGGACGTCGTTCCCGTAGCGGTCGTGGCTCACCCGGGCACCCTAGCGGGCGCGCGGCGGCCGCACCGGAACCGGCGCAGGCGTGGGGGTGCTCGCGGGTCGTCCGGCCAGGTGGTGCGAGCGGGCGGGTGCGCGACGTGCGAGCCCTTCGTCGCCCCGCCGCGCGACCGCGTAGAATTGGCACTCCGGGTGGCCGAGTGCTACCCCGCCAGCGAGGCGGCCCATCGGGCAGCCGATGAGGTCCAGGACGACGCGGAGGAGGTGCGATGAGCGAGGATCGCAAGCTCGACGTGCTGCGGGCGATCGTCGAGGACTACGTGGCGACCCGCGAGCCCGTCGGCTCCCGCGCGCTGGTCGAGCGGCACGGGCTCGGGGTCTCTCCTGCGACGATCCGCAACGACATGGCGGCCCTCGAGGAGGGCGGCTTCATCGTGCAGCCGCACACGTCGGCGGGCCGCGTGCCCACGGACAAGGGGTACCGCCTGTTCGTCGACCGGCTCTCGTCGGTCAAGCCGCTGTCCGGCGCGGAGTCGCGCGCGATCGAGGACTTCCTCGCGCGCGCCGTCGACCTGGACGACGTGGTGGACCGGGCCGTCCGTCTGCTCGCCCAGCTGACGCAGCAGGTCGCGGTCGTGCAGTACCCGTCGCTGCGGCGCTCGGTGCTGCGCCACGTCGAGCTCGTCCCGCTCGGTGACCGGCGGCTGCTCGTCGTGATCATCACGGACAACGGTCGCGTCGAGCAGCGCACGGTCGAGCTGTCGACCGAGCCCGATCTCGACATCGTCGCGGTGCTGCGCGCCCGCCTCAACGTCGCAGCCGTCGGCCGGCGGCTCGCGGAGCTCGACACCGTGCTCGCCGCCCTGACCGACTCGTTCGCCCCGGTGCACGCTCCGCTCGTCCGTTCGGTCGTCTCCGTCGTCGAGGAGACCCTCGCGCAGGAGAGCGAGGAGCGCGTCGTGCTGGCCGGCACCGCGAACCTCGCCCGCGCGAGTGGATCGGACTTCACGCACACGCTCGGGCCCGTGCTCGAGGCGCTCGAGGAACAGGTGGTCCTCCTGCGGCTGTTGACCGAGATGGCCGAGGACGCCACGGCGGTGTCGGCCCGGATCGGCCGCGAGACCCAGCACGAGGGACTGCTCGAGACGAGCTTCGTGACGACCGGCTACGGCGGTGACGGGGACGCCCTCGCCCGGATCGGTTCGATCGGACCGCTCCGCATGGACTACCCCGGCACGATGGCCTCCGTCCGCGCCGTCGCGCGGTACCTCACGCGGATCCTCGCCGGATGACCCGGCCGAACCCGGCCCTTCGCCTCACCGTCCGACCAGGAAGTGATCTGTGACCGACTACTACGAGATCCTCGGGGTCACTCGCGACGCGAGCCCCGAGCAGATCAAGAAGGCCTACCGCCGCCTCGCCCGTCAGCACCACCCGGACGTGACCGGTGAGGACGGCGGCTCGGACGAGATGTTCAAGGACGTCTCGCGGGCGTACGACGTGCTGTCGAACCCGGAGAAGCGTCGCGCGTACGACCTCGGGGGCGACCCGTCCGCCGGTGGCGGCATGGGTGGCGGCTTCGGGTTCCAGGACATCTTCGAGACCTTCTTCGGTGCAGGGTCCGGCGCGAGCGCCCAGCGTGGGCCGATCCCCCGCGCGCGCCGCGGGCAGGACGCGCTGGTGCGCCTCGACCTCGACCTGGCGGAGACCACGTTCGGGTCCCACCGCGAGGTGCAGGTCGACACGGCCGTGGTGTGCCCGACGTGCTCTGGCACGTGCTGCCGCCCCGGGACGTCACCGCGCACGTGCGAGGTCTGCGGCGGTCGGGGCAGCGTGCAGCGCATCGCGCGCTCGTTCCTCGGGCAGGTCATGACGTCCCAGCCGTGCGCCGCGTGCCAGGGGTTCGGGACGGTCATCCCGGAGCCCTGCACCGAGTGCTCGGGCGAGGGCCGGGTCCGCTCGCGGCGGACCCTGACGGTGGACGTGCCCGCCGGGGTGGACACCGGGACGCGCATCAAGCTGACCGGCCAGGGCGAGGTCGGGCCGGCGGGCGGTCCTGCGGGCGACGTCTACCTCGAGGTCAGGGAGCGCAAGCACGAGACCTTCGTGCGGCAGGGCGACGACCTGCACTGCACGCTCCCCGTCCCGATGACGGCAGCCGCGCTCGGTACGGTCCTGACGCTCGACACGCTCGACGGCCCGCAGGAGATCGACCTGCGCCCGGGCACCCAGCCGGCGCAGGTGATCACGTTGCGCGGGCTCGGCGTCGGGCACCTGCACGTCGGTGGGCGCGGCGACCTGCACATCCACGTCGACGTCCACGTCCCCACCGGGCTGGACGAGGAGCAGGCAGCGCTCCTGAATCAGCTGGCGACGCTGCGCGGCGAAGAGCGGCCCGAGGCCCGGTTCTCCGCCGCCAACCCTGGGGTGTTCGCCAAGCTCCGCGACAAGCTGTCGGGTCGCTGAGGCGGTGAGTGCTCCGGTCTTCCTGGCGGAGCCGGGCGCGCTCGCGGCGGTCCGGCCCGGCGGCGCCTACCTGCTCGACGGTGCCGAGGGGCGGCATGCCGGGGTCGTGCAGCGCCGTTCACCGGGCGAGCGCGTGGACGTCGTCGACGGCGCGGGTGTCCGGCTGGAGTGCGTCGTCGGATCGGTTGGCGGCGACGGCGTGACGCTGCAGGTCGTGGCCCGCATCGACGAGCCGGCGCCGGACGTGGCGCTCGTGCTCGTGCAGGCGCTCGCGAAGGGCGACCGCGACGAGCTGGCGATCGAGGCGGCGACCGAGGTCGGGGCCGATGCGGTCGTGCCGTGGCAGGCCGAGCGCTCGGTCGTCGTGTGGCGCGGGGACCGAGCAGCGAAGAGCCGCTCGCGGTGGCTCGGGACCGTGCGGGCCGCGGCGAAGCAGTCGCGCCGGGCGTGGGTCCCCGAGGTCGAGCTCGCGGTCGACGGGCGCGGGCTCGTCGAGCGGGTCCGCCGGACAGTCGACGCCGGCGGCGTCGCGCTCGTCCTGCACGAGGAAGCGGCTGAGCCGCTCGCGCAGGTCGATCTCGCAGCCCTCAGCACCGGCGCGGTGGCCGACGACGAGTCGTCGCCCGCGGACGGCCCTGCGGGTGTCGGACAGCGGAGCGAGGTCCTCGTCGTCGTCGGCCCCGAGGGCGGGATCTCGGCGCGTGAGCTCGAGGCGCTCGTGGGGGCCGGTGCGACCGCGGTGCGCCTCGGGCCGCACGTGCTGCGGACCTCGACGGCCGGTCCGATCGCCCTGGCGCTGCTCGCCCAACGGCTCGGGCGCTGGGGCTGACCAGCCGGATCCGCCGTCAGCGGACGGTGAAGGTCACCGACACGAGGTTGTGGCGCGTGGTGCCGGCCGCGCCGTCGGACATGTCGGGCTCCCAGACCGACAGCGTGACCGTGCCGGTCGGCAGGGTCGCCGTGAAGGTGAACGGGCCGACCTCACCGTTGGCACCGGCCGTCGTGAACCCCTGCGCAACCGGGGTGGAACCCCCGACGGGCACGGCCTCCCAGTTCAGCGTCGCCTCGAAGGCGGTGCCGGTGCCGGTCACCGTCACGTCGGGACCGTCGACCGTCGCCCCGGCTGCCGGCGACGTGAGCGTGTTGGGGCCGTTGGTCGGCTGGTCGGTCGGGACGGCGTCCGCGGGTGTGCTCGTCGCCGTGGGCTCGGGAGCCGGGGTGGTTGCCGACGCCGACGCCATGGCCGAGGCCGTCGCCGTGGGGGTCGTGGGCGCGGCCGTCGTCGACGCGCCGGACTCGACGGTCCCGGACGCACAGCCGGCCAGCGACGCGGCTGTCAGGACCGCACACGCCCCGGCGGCCAGGAGATGAAGGGGTCGGGTTCGTCGTGCTCGCATGGTCTCGTCCTCACGTCGGCTGCCTCGCTCGGCGGCGCACCCAGATCCGTGCGACCACCGTCTGCTCGGAAGGTACCGTGTGCGACCGGTCGGCGGGCTGCGCCGGGCCGGGGACGGTGCGTGCTCGGTAGACTCGGGTGCAGCACCTGCCGGTCCAACGGCAGGGCGGACCGAAGGAGCGCGGAGGCGCAAGCCGAGCACATGGCCGAGAGCACACCCGCACGTCGTCCCACCACCGGTGTCACGGCCCGCGTCGAGCACCGCATCACGGTCGGTGCGGACGTCTCGATGGTCGAGCTGCTGGGACGCGGTGACGAGGTCCTGCTGGCCATCGAAGCCGGCTTCCGGGCCGTCGACATCCACGCGCGCGGCAACGAGATCTCGCTCGCAGGCCCGGCCGGGGACGTCGCGCTCGTCGCCGAGCTGGTCGACGAGCTCATCGAGGTCGCCGCGACCGGGACCCCGTTGACCCCGGACGTGGTCGCGCGGTCGGTCACGATGCTCGCGACCAGCGCCGCGCCGCGCCCCGTGGACGTCCTGACCCAGAACATCCTGACCTCGCGAGGGCGCACCATCCGGCCCAAGACCGAGGGGCAGAAGGACTACGTCGACGCGATCGACCGCAACACGGTGACGTTCGGCATCGGCCCCGCGGGTACCGGCAAGACGTACCTGGCGATGGCCAAGGCGGTCCAGGCGCTGCAGGTGCGCCAGGTCAGCCGGATCGTGCTGACCCGACCGGCCGTCGAGGCGGGCGAGCGCCTCGGGTTCCTGCCCGGTTCCCTCAGCGACAAGATCGACCCGTACCTGCGTCCGCTGTACGACGCCCTGCACGACATGGTCGACCCCGACTCGATCCCGCGGCTCATGGAGGCGGGGACCATCGAGGTCGCGCCACTGGCCTACATGCGCGGGCGCACGCTCAACGACTCGTTCATCATCCTCGACGAGGCGCAGAACACCTCGACCGAGCAGATGAAGATGTTCCTCACGCGCCTCGGGTTCGGGTCGAAGATCGTGGTCACGGGCGACGTCACGCAGGTCGACCTCCCGACGGCCACGACGTCCGGGCTGCGCGTCGTCGAGCAGATCCTCGCCGACATCGACGACGTGGCCTTCTGCCGGTTGACCTCGTCGGACGTGGTCCGCCACCGCCTGGTCGGCGACATCATCGACGCCTACGCACGCTGGGACAGGACATGAGCATCGAGGTCAACAACGAGTCGGGTGTCGAGGTCGACGAGGCGGAGTTCGCGGCGCTCGCGCGCTACGTGCTCGATGCCATGCACGTGCACCCGCAGACCGACCTGTCGATCCTGCTGGTGGGTGTCGACGTCATGTCGCAGCTGCACGTGCAGTGGATGGACGAGCCGGGCCCCACGGACGTGCTCTCGTTCCCCATGGACGAGCTGCGGCCCGGCCGCGAGGGTGAGCAGACTCCGGCCGGCCTGCTCGGCGACGTCGTGCTCTGCCCCGAGGTCGCGGCGCAGCAGGCCAGGGTCGCGGGCCACTCGACCGCCGAGGAGCTCCTGCTGCTCACGACGCACGGGATCCTGCACCTGCTCGGCTACGACCACGCCGAGCCCGAGGAGGAGCGGGAGATGTTCGCGCTCCAGCGCCAGCTGCTCCTGACGTTCCTCGCGAGCCGATGACGCACGTCCCCCTCGGGCTGCTCGTCGTCGTCGCGGTGCTCGGCATCGCGCTCGCGGCGGCACTGAGCGCGGGCGAGGTCGCCGTCGGTCGCGTCACCCTCGCCGCGGTCACCGAGCTGCTGGCTGAGCGGCACCCCGCGGCCGAGCGGGTGCGGCGGCTCGTCGAGCGGCGGCGGCGGGTGTCGTCGTCGGCCGCGTTCGTCCGGCTGCTCGGGGAGATGACGGCCACGGTCTGCATCACTCTGGTCGTCGCGTCGACCGGGCTCGCCTGGGGCTGGGTCCTGCTCGTGGCCGGTACCGTGTGCGCCGCCGTCGCCTACCTCTTGGTGCGGGTCAGCCCGCGGACGGTCGGGCGCCAGCACCCCCTGGCCGTGCTGACGGTCCTGTCGCGCCTGCTGCTCGGGGTCTCGCGTGCGGTCGGCGGGTTCGCGCGCGCGGTGCCGAGCTCGACCGCGCACCCCGACTTCGGGGAGGACGAGCTGCGCGACATGGTCGAGCGCGCGAGCGAGTCGGACGTGATCGAGGACGAGGAGCGCGACATGTTCCGGTCCGTCCTCGAGCTCGGCCAGACGCTCACGCGCGAGGTCATGGTGCCGCGCACCGACATGATCGTGACCGGGGCGGACACGCCGCTGCGCAAGGCCCTCGCGCTGCTGCTGCGCTCGGGCTTCTCGCGGCTCCCCGTCGTCGGCGAGTCGGTCGACGACCTGCGCGGCGTGCTCTACCTCAAGGACCTCGTGCGTCGCCTGTCCGACGACCCGGAGGCCCAGGACTCCCCGGCGGCCTCGATCGCCAGGACTGCCGTGTACGTCCCCGAGTCGAAGCCGGTCGACGACCTCCTGCGCGAGCTCCAGGCAGGCTCGTCGCACATGGCGATGGTCGTCGACGAGTACGGGGGCATCGCCGGGCTCGTCACGATCGAGGACGCGCTCGAGGAGATCGTGGGCGAGCTCACCGACGAGCACGACCCCTCGGCCCCCGGGGTCGAGGACCTCGGCGACGGGTCGTACCGTGTCCCGGCACGGCTCGCGAAGGACGAGCTCGGTGAGCTCTTCGACCTCGACGTGGACGACGACGACGTCGACAGCGCGGGGGGTCTCCTTGCCAAGGCCCTCGGCAAGGTCCCGCTCGTCGGCTCAGCCGGCGACATCCATGGCCTCCACCTCGTCGCGGAACGCGCCGACGGACGCCGCAAGCAGATCTCGACGCTCGTCGTGCGGCGGACCACGCCCGACGACGAGCCGGGGGACGACCAGGGGGCCACCACCCCCGCCGACCCGAACCACGGAGCACACTCATGACCTTCCACTCAGGTTTCGCCTGCTTCATCGGCCGGCCCAACGCTGGCAAGTCGACGCTGACGAACGCGCTCGTCGGGCAGAAGGTCGCGATCATGTCGGCCCGTCCGCAGACCACGCGGCACACGATCCGCGGCATCGTGCACCGCCCGGACGCGCAGCTCGTCCTCGTGGACACCCCCGGGCTGCACCGTCCGCGGACCCTGCTCGGGGAGCGTCTCAACGACCTCGTCAAGGGCACGCTCACCGAGGTCGACGTCGTCGGCTTCTGCATGCCGTCGGACCAGAAGGTGGGTCCGGGCGACCGGTTCATCGCCGAGCAGCTCGCCGACGCCGCACGCGACGGCCGGGGCACTCCCGTCGTCGCGATCGCGACCAAGGCGGACCTCGTCGGCAAGGCGCGCCTCGCGGAGCACCTGCTCGCGATCTCGCAGCTCGGGGACTGGGCCGACATCGTGCCGGTCTCGGCGGAGACGGGCTACCAGGTCGACGTGCTCGAGAAGATCCTCATCGGCCACCTGCCCGAGGGCCCGGCGCTGTACCCCGACGGCGAGCTCACCGACGAGCCCGTCGCCGTCATGGTCGCCGAGCTCGTGCGCGAGGCAGCGCTGGAGGGCGTGCGCGACGAGCTGCCGCACTCGCTCGCCGTCGTCGTCGACGAGATGGTGCCGCGCGAGGGCGACGACGACGCGACCCCCATGCTCGACGTGCGCGTCCAGCTCTTCGTCGAGCGCGACAGCCAGAAGGCCATCATCATCGGCAAGGGCGGCTCGCGGCTGCGCGAGGTCGGCACGACGGCGCGCCGCGAGATCGAGGCGCTGCTCGGCACGCGCGTGTTCCTCGACCTGCACGTCAAGGTCGCCAAGGACTGGCAGCGGGACCCGAAGCAGCTCGGCAGGATGGGCTTCTGACCTGACACAGCGACGCTCATGGCCCGGTCCACCGTGCGGGATACTCTCCTGGTGCCGTACCGCATCGCCACCAGCAGCGTCGTGGGTGTCATCGTGCTGGCCGTGGTCGGGGCGTTCCTCGGCCCGCAGTGGGACCCGGTGCCGCTCAACGACCCGCTCGTCGTGTCGAGCTCGTCGACCGCCGTCACGTACGCGCCGCTCGCGCCGACCTACCCGGTGCGCGAGTCGGTCGTCACCGTGCAGCTCGACGGCACCACGATCGACGCCAGGATCACCGAGCCCGTCGGGGCCAGCGGGCCGCTCCCGGCCGTGGTGTTCGTGCACGGCGCCGGCACGGGGGAGTACTCCCGGGCCTTCAAGGCGCAGGCGTCCGCGCTCGCCGCGTCGGGCGTGGTCACGATGGTCCCGAACAAGCGGCTCGACACGTACTCGGCCCGGCACCGCGACTACGTCCAGATGGCGGCCGACTATGCCGCGTCCGTGCAGTTCCTGCGGCACTGGCCCGGCGTCGCCCCGACGAAGGTCGGCGTGTACTCCGAGAGCGAGGGCTCCTGGATCGCCCCGGTCATGGCGGCCGACGACCCGGGCCTCGCCTTCGTCGTGTTCGCCTCCGCGCCGGTCGTCCCGCCCCGGCAGCAGGCCGCGTTCGCGATGGACTCCTACCTGCGCAACACCGGGGTGCCGAACAGCGTGTTCCGTGCGATCCCACGGGCCGTCGGGATGTCGCTGCCCGGCGGAGGCTTCGAGTACTTCGACTTCGACGTCGCCCCGTACCAGCGCCGCATGCACCAGCCGGTGTTCGTGGCCTACGGCGCGCACGACGCCTCGATGCCGATGGTCCAGGGGGCCGAGCAGATCATCCGCGACCTCGCGATCGCCGGCAACGGCCAGTACCAGGTGCGGTACTACGCGGGCGCCGACCACGGCCTGAAGGTCGACGGCGAGGTCTCGCCCGACTTCCTCCGCGACCTGTCCGGATGGATCCGAGGGCTGCCTGAGACAGCACAGTCGATGCCGCAGATCGCCGGGGCGAGCCCGCACCAGACCTACTGGGCCGCACCCTCCCCGATGCCGCGCTGGTTCGGCGACGGCGATGCGGTCATCGCGGTGGTGGGGGCGGCGGCGGCGTTGCTCGTCCTAGGACCTCTGGTCGGGCTCGGCGTCGCCGCATGGCGGCGCGTGCGCGGACGACCGGTGCAGCACCGGCTTGCTCCCGGTGTCGTCGGCCGGCTCGGCTGGGTGGGCGGGCTCGCGGTCGCCACTGTCGTGGGCCTCGTCTGGTACCTCGTGGCCGTCGTCCGGCTGGCGCTGGACTACGAGCGCAACTCGGTGATCGTGCAGGGCGGCTGGGTGGGCGTGCGCATCCTGGGGATCGCCGCCGTCGTGGCGTGCGTGCGGCTCCTGGACCTCGCACGGAACTCGCATCAGGACGGGCCGGGCATCGCGACCGGTGTCTGGGGGCACGTCGTCGTATGGTCGGTGCTCGCCGGTGCCGTGATCCTGCTGGTCGTCACCGCGTACTGGGGGGTGTTCCAGCTCGGCATCTGACCGAGCTGGGGAGTTCCGGCACATCGGTGGCCTCATCTAGGGCACCATGTGCGCCGATAGTCATCGAGGGCGCAAGGCTGTGCCCGCAGGGGTGGGGGGTGAGGCTGTGCGGACGTCGTGGGGGTCGGCCACGGACCGAGGCCTCGTCCGCGCCGTGAACGAGGACGCCCTCCTCGCGTACCCCCCGGTGTTCCTCGTCGCTGACGGCATGGGCGGTCACGACGCGGGCGACGTCGCGAGCCGCCTCGCCGTCGAGGAGTTCGCGCAGCTCGCCGGCCGGACCTCCGCGTCCGCTGACGACGTGCATGCGTGCTTCGAGCGCACCGCCGCGCGGGTCCATGAGTCGTTCGAGGGCCGGGCGGGCGGCACGACGGTCGCAGGAGTCGCGGTCGCGGAGGACGCGGACGGGTCCTACTGGCTGGTGTTCAACGTCGGCGACTCCCGCGTGTACCGCTGGGTGTCGGGCACGCTCACGCAGATCAGCGTCGACCACTCGGTCGTCCAGGAGCTCGTCGACCACGGGGACCTCGCGCCCGAGCTCGCCGGCACGCACCCCGAGCGCCACGTCCTCACGCGCGCGATCGCGACCGGCTCGACGCTCGAACCGGACTACTGGCTCATCCCGGCCGGTCCGCACGACCGCATCCTGGTGTGCTCCGACGGTCTGACCCGCGAGGTGACCGACGACGTCATCGCCGAGGTGCTGGGCCGGTGCAGCGACCCCCAGGATGCGGCGCAGACGCTCGTGCAGCGCGCGATCGAGGCGGGCGGTCGGGACAACGTGAGCACCGTGGTCGTGGACGTCGCGACGACGAGCGCCGGTGCGTCCGACGCGTACACGACCGTGCCGCGCCCGGCGGAGCAGTCGGCCGCGGGCACCACCCCCCGGAACTGGGACGAGATGCTCGACGGCGCGACCGTGCCGCGGGCGACGACGACGGAGGTCGAGCTGTGATCGTGCCCGAGTACATGCCGGGGGACTGGCACGCGGTGGTCGCTGGCGGCGTCGTCGCCCTCCTCGCGCCGTCGACGTCGTCCGACGTGGTTCGGGCCGTGTGGGCGGCCGTTCCCGCGCAGGGCGGTCTCGCCGACCAGCTCGAGGCGCTCCTCACGGGCGGGATCGCGCGACTGCAGCCCTTCGCGCTCGTGGACCTGGCGGGCGGACGCGTGCACGCCGCGCTCCGCGGCGGTGTCGAGATCGAGGTCAGCGGTACCGACGGCACGCGGGTGCTGAGCGCAGGTGAGGTCACGACCTGGTCCGAGCGCGTCGCCGAGGGGGCCGATGAGGTCACGATCCGCGTGGTCGGCACGCCGTGGACGTCCGACCTCGCCCTGCCCGTGGTCAGCGGCGTCGTGCGCGCGTCCGTCGTGCGGGTTCCGCTCGGCGCGCGCGAGGCGGATGCCGTCATGGTGCCGGTCGCGGAGCCCGGCGTGGTGGACGACGGTGTCGACGACGAGATCGACGACGCGCCCGATGAGGCGCCGGTCGAGGCGGGCGACGAGGCACCGGACGACGCGCTCGCCGTCCTCGACACCGAGAGTCTCCCGACCGCTCTCCCGGTGCCCGCCGCGCGCGACCTCATCGACCACGTCCCCGCCGCGGTCGACCCGGCCGAGTCGTTGCGCCGCGAGCTCGACGCCGCATGGAACCTCTCGAGGAGCGACGAGGTCGTCGCCCAGACCGAGCCCGCGCTCGACTCCGGCTCGCTCGGCCCGGTCGAGGACACGGTGATCCCGGACGACCACGACGGCATGACCATCCTCTCGAGCGACCTCCAGACGATCCGCCACCAGCTGCCGTCGTGGGCGGGCGACGAGGTCCCGGGACCGTTCCGCGTCACCGCGCCGCAGCTCGCACCCCCCGCGAAGCTCGTCCTGTCGACCGGCCAGGTCGTCTCCGTCGACCGCTCCGTCCTGCTCGGCCGCGCGCCCCAGGTGTCGCGCGTGACCAACCGCGACCTCCCGCGCCTTGTCACGCTGCCGAGCCCGCAGCAAGACATCTCACGGACGCACGCCGAGGTGCGCGCGGACGGGGACGCCGTGCTCGTCACCGACCTGCACTCGACCAACGGCACCCTCGTGACGCGACCGGGTGACAGCGCGCGCCAGCTGGCGCCGGGTGAGGCGACAGTCATCGAGCACGGCGAGGTCGTCGACCTCGGCGACGGCGTGACCTTCACGGTGGAGCGGGGTGCGTGACAGCACGACGTGAGGCATCGGCGCCACCCCGGATCGCCGGGCACCGGTTCGTCCGGGTGCTCGGGCTCGGCGGGTTCGCTGACGTCTTCCTGTACGAGCAGGACATGCCGCGACGCGCCGTCGCCGTCAAGGTGCTGCTCGCCGGCTCGTTGCACGGCGATGCGCGGACCCGGTTCCAGACCGAGGCGAACGTCATGGCGCGCCTCTCGCACCACCCGTCGATCGTCACGATCCACCAGGCCGAGATCGCGGACGACGGCCGCCCGTACATCGTCATGGAGTACTGCTCGGGAGCCGGCCTGGCCGAGCGGTACCGTCGCGAGCGCATCTCGGTCGAGGAGGCGCTGCGCATCGGCGTCCGCCTGGGCTCGGCGGTCGAGACCGCCCACCGTGCGGGCGTCCTGCACCGCGACATCAAGCCCGCGAACGTCCTGACGACGGACTTCGGCTGGCCCGCGCTGACGGACTTCGGGATCGCGACGACGCCCGGCTCGGGCGAGGGCGCCGCGGTCGGGATGTCGATCCCGTGGTCGCCGCCCGAGCTGCTCGCTCCGCACCCGACCGGCGACGCGCGATCGGACGTGTACTCCCTTGCGGCCACCGTCTACTCGTTGCTTGCGGGGCGCACGCCGTTCGAGGTGCCGGGCGCGCGCAACGGTGCCGCCGACCTCGTCGGGCGGATCGAGCGTGAGCCGCTGCCCGTGACCGGGCGCGGCGACGTGCCGCCCTCGCTCCACGCGGCCCTCGCGTGCGCCATGGAGAAGGCGCCGGACCGCCGGTACCCGAACGCGGCCGGGTTCGCGCGCGCGCTCCAGCAGGTCGAGGCCGAGCTGGGGCTCCCGGTGACGCCTCTGGACCTGAACGACGACGCCCAGACGGGGGCGTCCCACGGCTGGCGCGCGTTCGGGTCGGTCGGGTCCGGCACGGGCGCAGCGGTCGACGACGACGCGACGCGCCTGCGCCCGGTCGTCAGCATCGACCCGCGCGAGCCGGTCGACCCGCCCGAACGGCGCGACCTCACGCGCGACGAGGGCCCGCGGCTGCGTCCGATCGTGACCGTCGACCCCGGACCGGGGGAGGTGCCCGCGCCCGGCGCGAGCCGAGCGGCGCCGGAGGTGCGGGCCGGGACGGCGGGGGGTGCGCACGCCCGGGAGACCAGATCGCCGTCGATCAGCTCGCGCAGCCGCCGGGTGGTCGCCGTCGTCGCGTCCGCGCTCGTCCTGACGGTGACCGTCGTCGCGCTGGTGGCGAACCTGCGCGGCGCGCCGGAGGGGTTGCCGACCGGCGCGGCGACCTCCGGGTTCGGTGCGCAGGACGTGGGTGGCGTGGTCGCCGTCGTGCCGGCGCCGACGGGGCTCACGGGCGTGCGGCAGGCCGACGGGTCGGTCAGCTTCACCTGGGTGAACCCCGAGCCTGCCGCCGGCGACCACTACCTCTGGGGCGTCCGGTCCGCGACCGGCGAGCCGACCCTCGCCCTCCTCACCGAGCCGACCGTGACGGTGCCTGGAGGCGCCGGCGGGCAGGTGTGCATCGAGGTGTCCATCGTGCGCGCCGACCGCAGCGTGTCGGCGCGGCCTGCGGAGGTCTGCGTCGGGTGAACCTCTCCACGTTCCGCCGTCGCTCGGCGTCCGCGGCTGCCGTCGTGACGGTGCCGGCAGTCGTCGCCGTGCTCGCGCTCGTCAACCCGGGCTTCCCGCTCGCGCGCGTCGACCTCAACGACGGCGGGGTGTGGCTCACGGCCACGAGCTCGCTCCAGCTGGGTCGCTTCAACGCGCAGGTCGAGGAGCTCAACGCCGGCCTCGTCGCTGCGGGCACGACCTTCGACGTGCTCCAGGACGCGGGTGAGGTGCTGCTCGTGGAGCCAGGCACGGTCTCGGTCGTCGACCCGGCGAGCGTGACGCTGACGACGCGGGCGACGGTTCCGACGGGCGCGGTGACGCGCATGGGGGCGGGCACCGTCGCGGTCCTCGGCCCTGACGGGTCGGCCTGGGTCCGCACGGTCGGCGACCTCGGTGCCCTGCGGACGGGGTCCGACGTGCCCGAGCTCGCCCTGGGTGACGGCGGCACGGTCGCGGTCAGCCGGAGCGGCGTCGCCGTCGGCGTCGCGGGTGGCAGCGGCGACGCCACTCGGGTGGACCTCGTGGACGGGCGGCCTCGCCTGGAGAAGCTCGGGACGCTCGGTGCGGGCGTCGACCAGCTCACGACCGTCGGCGACGAGCCTGTCGGTCTGGTGGGCAGCACGCTGCGGACGCTGCGCGGGAGCGTCGAGCTCGACGGCGCGGACCTCGTGCTGCAGCAGCCCGGTCCGCGCGCCGACCGCGTGGTCGTGGCGAGCACGACGGCACTGCTCGAGGTCCCGCTCGACGGCGGTCCGGTCGTCGTGCACAGGATGGCGGGCGCGGGGAAGCCGGCGGCCCCGGTCGCGCTCGACGGCTGCGTCCACGCGGCGTGGGCCACCGGCACAGGCAGCTACCTGCGGGTGTGCGACGGCGCGGCGCCCCAGGTCCTCGACCTCGAGGGCATGACGACGGCTGACGCGCTGACGTTCCGGGTGAACCGGCACGTCGTCGTGCTCAACGACACGCTGCGCGGCCGGATGTGGATGCCGCAGCAGGACTCGGCGCTCCGCAAGCCCAACTGGTCGGACTTCGTCCCGGACCCGCAGCCCACCGACCAGCCGAACGATGCGAGCGGCTCGACGACGACGCAGGACCTCGTCACGGAGTGCAGCAGCCAGGCGGCCAGCCCGACTGCGACCGACGACGCGTTCGGGGTCCGCCGCGGGCGCACGACGATCCTGCCGGTCATCGACAACGACTCGTCGTCCGACTGCGGCATCCTCGCCATCTCCGAGTTCGACCAGGTGCCCGCGCAGTTCGGTCACCTGGAGTCGATCTACGGCGGGCGTGCCCTCCAGCTCACCGTGGCGGACGGCGCCACGGGCACCGCGAGCTTCGTGTACACGATCTCCGACGGTCGAGGCACCAGTGCGCCGTCGACCGCGCGTGTGCAGCTGACGGTTCACGACCCGGCGTCGAACGCCGCACCCGTGCAGGTCCGGACCGGTTCGCTGAAGGTCGAGCTCGGTGGCCGGGCCGAGTACAGCGCGCTGGCCGACTTCGTCGATCCCGACGGTGACGACCTCGTGCTCGTCGGGGCGAGCGCCGAGACGGGGACGGTCCGGTTCCGGCAGGACGGCACGGTGACGTACCTCGCGGACGACGGCGCTCTGGGCCGGACCACGGTGCACCTCGTCGTCTCGGACGGCACGCAGACCACCGAGGGCGTGATCGAGGTCGACGTGCGGGCCGTCGGCTCGCTCGCGCCCCGCATCGACCCGGTGCATGCCGTGACCTACGTCGGCCTGTCGGTGCTCGTGCAGCCGCTCCTGGCGGTGCGCAGCTCGTCGGACGAGCCGGTCCGGCTCGCCGGGGTCGACGAGGTCGCGGGCACGACGATCACCCCCGACCTCACGACGGGCACGTTCACGTTCAGCGCAAGCCGCCCGGGCACCTACTACGTGCCGTTCACCGTCGCGGCGCCGCCCCAGCAGGCGAGCGGGCTCGCTCGGATCGACGTCCGCGAGTGGCCCGCGGAGGTCCAGGCGCCGGTGGCTGTGCGCGACCGCGCCTACCTGCCGGCGGGCGGCGAGGTCACGATCGACCCCCTGGCCAACGACGTCGACCTGGCGGGCGGCGTGCTCGTCCTGCAGTCCGTCGAGGCACCGGCCGACGCTGGCCTGCGGCTCGCGGTGCTGGGGCACCAGCTCGTCCAGATCACGTCGGTCCGCACGCTGACGGGCCCCGTCACCGTCCGGTACGTCGTCTCGAACGGCACGGCGGAGACGGTGGGGGAGATCGCCGTCTACCCGGTGCCGCCGTCGGCCACGCAGCAGCCGCCGGTCGTGGCGAACGTCGAGGTCAGCGTCCGCACCGGCGGGGTCGTCACGATCCCCGTGCTCGACACCGCGTACGACCCCGAAGGCGACCACCTCACGCTCGACCCGCAGCTCGCCGAGCCGCTCGGCCCGGGCGAGGGCCTGCTCTTCGTGTCGGGCGACGTCCTGCGGTACCAGGCGCCGGCGACGACGCTCACCGCGCATGCGACGTTCAACGTCCGCGACTCGGCGGGCAACGCCACCGCGGCCACCGTGACGGTGCGCGTGCACACGTCGGACGCGGCGACCAAGGCCCCGCCGCGCCCGCACGACCTCACGGCGCGCGCGTTCGAGGGCGACACCATCCGGATCCCCGTGCCCGTCGTCGGCATCGACGACGACGGCGACGGCATCACGCTGCTCGGCGCCGCCGCCGCGCCGAAGAAGGGTCGGATCGTCGACGTGGGCGCCGACTACCTCGAGTACCAGGCGCTGCCCGGCGAGACGGGCACCGACACGTTCACGTACGCGGTCGAGGACTGGGTCGGTCAGCGGGCGGTCGCGACCGTCCGGGTCGGCATCAGCCCGCAGCCGACGGCCGTCGCGCAGGTCGTCGCGCGCAACGACGACGTGACGGTCCGGCCCGGGCAGCTGGTCGAGGTCCGCGTGCTCGCGAACGACGTGGACTCGAGCGGCGGCGCGCTCACCCTGGCGGACGCGCTCGAGATGGCGGCCGGCACCGACGCCCATGTCGACGGCCGGCGGATCATCGTGCAGGCCCCGGCGGCTCCGGGTGTCCTGCAGATCGCCTACACCGTGACGAACGAACGCGGGGGACGGGACACCGGGATCCTCACGGTGACGGTGGCGGACGACGCGAAGGTCCTGGCGCCGGTCGCGAGGGACGTCGTCGTGCCGCCGATCGACACGCTGGGTCGGCAGAGCGTCGAGGTCGACGTGCTCGCCGTCGCACAGAACCCGAGCGGCCCGCTCAGCGACCTCGCGGTGTCGGTGCCGTCGTTCGCGGCCGACGTGGCGACCGTGACCGCGACGGGTCGGGTCGTCGTGACGCTCGTCGACCACGCCCAGACCGTGCCGTACCTGCTCACCAACACCGAACCGCGCGCGAACGGCGTCAGCACGTACGCGTTCATCAGCGTGCCTGCGCTCGGCTTCTTCCCGCCGACCAAACGTCCCAAGGCACCCGAGCTGCGCGTCGCGTCAGGTCAGCCGCTGCTGATCCGGCTCGACGAGCAGGTCCAGGTCGCGCCCGGTCGCACCGCAACCGTCGCCGACCCGACCGCCGTCACGGCGACGAAGGCCGACGGCTCAGCGCTCGTGCGGGACGCGTCGACACTCACGTTCACGTCCGCGCCCGGGTACGCCGGCCCGGCCTCGATCACGGTGCCCGTCACGGACCGGACGGGGAGCGGCGACACGACGGGACGGACGTCGCTGCTCACCCTGCCGATCACCGTCTACGCGGTCGACGACCACCCGCCGACGTTCGGCCCCGCGATCGTCGACCTCGCGCCGGGAGAGGCCGCCGTCACAGTCGACCTGCATGCGTTCACCACGGGGCCGCAGGGCGCCACCGCGAGCACGGAGTACTACAGCTACCGGCTCACGTCGGCGGTCCCGGCCGGGTTCACGGCGACGCTCACGGGCAGCGTGCTCGTGGTCAGCGCCGCACGCACGACCGCCAAGGGCACCGTCGGGACCCTCCAGCTCACGCTCGGCTACGGTCTCGCCGGCTCGATGGATGCCGAGGTGGACCTGCACGTCATCGCAAGCACGCGCCCCACGGCGCGCGTCGTCGATCGCGCGGTGCCCGACGGCGTGCAGGGGCGTGACGTCGTCGTCGACGTGCTCGCTGGTGCGTTCAACCCGTTCCCCGACTCGCCGCTGACGGTGGTGAGCGCGACCGTCGAGACCCCTGGCGCGGGAGTCGCGACGTCGACGTCGACCACCGTGACGGTGCGCCCTGACGCCGCGTTCGTCGGGCAGATGGTGACGCGCTTCCGGGTGGCGGACGCGACCGGGGACCCCGCCCGCGAGGTCGAGGGGCGGGTCACGGTCGTGGTGCGCGGGCGGCCCGACACCCCGAAGGCCCCGCGCGTGGTCGAGTCACGCGACAGCACCGTGGTGCTCGCGTGGGATGCGCCCGACAACCGCGGCGAGCCCATCACCGGCTACCGGGTGACGGCCATCTCGGCCGCGGGCCAGATTGTGCGGGCCTGCGCGAGCACGACCTGCACCATCGACAACCTCACCAACGACACCGAGTACACGTTCACGGTGGCCGCGCAGAACGCGGTCGACTGGTCCGACCCGAGCCCCGCGTCCGCGCCCGCCCGGCCCGACGCCGTCCCCGACGCACCCGACGCGCCGTCGTTGACGTTCGGTGACCAGGCGATCACCGCCGCGTGGTCGACCCCGGCCAGCGCGGGCTCGGCCGTGCAGCGCTACGACGTCGAGATCACGCCGGCGCCGCGCACCGGCCCGGCGACCATCTCGACCTCCAGCACCAGCGCGACGTTCGGCGCTCTCGACAACGGCACCGCGTACACCGTGCGGGTGCGCGCGTACAACCGGTTGACGACGGCGGGCCCCTGGAGTGCGTCGTCGGCTGCGATGCGCCCCGCGGGCGTCCCCGGAGCTCCGGTGGTCAGCGCGCAGCGCGTGGAGGACCCGCTCGGCGGTCAGCTGACGGTCTCGTGGACCGTGCCGTCCGGCAACGGCGACGACGGCCTCACGTACGGGCTCGTGATCTCGGGCGGACCGGGCGCCGGCACGGCCGTCCTCACCGACCCCGCGGCGACGTCGTACGCGTTCCGCGGGGCGGCGAACGGTGTCGCCTACACGTTCGCGGTCCGGGCGACGAACAAGGCGGGGACGGGCGCCGCCGGGACAGCAGTGAGCTCGACGTTCGGCGTCCCGGGCGCCGTCGGCGCACCGACCGCGACCCCAGACCCCGGTCAGGGCTCCGTCCGGGTCGCCTGGGTGGCGCCCGCCAACGACGGCGGGTCGCCCGTGACCCACTACCTCGTGCAGACCGTCGGGGGCGCGCAGGTCGACGTCCCGAGCGACCCGACGACGACGACGATCACCGGCCTGACCGGCGGCACGACCTACGCGTTCGCCGTGCAGGCGTGCAACGTGGCGGGCTGCAGCGGAGTGTGGAGCCCGTCCGCGTCGGCCACCGTGACGACCGCGCCGGGGGCCGCGATCGGCGTCACGCTCGCCGACCCGGTGCTGGACGCGCAGAACCGCCCGAAGTCCATCTCGGCGTCGTGGGCCGCGCCGACCGACTGGGGCGGGGGACCGGCGACGCTGTACCAGTACCGGTTCTACGTCGAGGGTCAGGGCTACCTCACGGACTGGAAGTCGACGTCGGACACGTCCGCGACGAGCGACCTGAACGGCGGCTGGTTCGCCGCTGTCGGGTCGGGCACGACCGAGGTGCGCATCGAGGTGGTCACGTCGAACGGTGACGCGCAGGGCCCCGTCGCACAGACGAGCCGGAACTTCTCGCGTGCCCGTGAACCGGGACTCGTGGCCAACCTCACCCTGACCTCACCAGCGGGGTCGAACCGCGTGACCGCCACGTGGGACGAGCTGTCCCCGAGCGAGAACGGTGGCCTGGCTGTGAGCTACGAGGTCCGGTTCCAGGACCCGAACGGCTGGACCGGTTGGACCACATGCCCCTCGCCCGCCACCTCCGTCGTGACGTGCTCCGGCACGTCGGCCTGGATGGCGCTCGCCCCGGTCCCCACGGGGGGCACCCAGGTGGCCGTCGAGGTCCGGGCGTCCGACGCCGTCGGCACAGGGCCCACCGCGACCGCGACGATGCTGGTGCCGGCGCCATGACCCTCGACCTGCCCGGCGCGGCCCGACCAGCCGCGACCCGGCACGACCTCGTCCCGACCGCGCACCGAGCGCGACCGGAATCCCCAGGAGAGAGCACCCCGATGACCCCTGACCAGACGACGTGGTTCGCCGAGACCTTCGACACGCTCGTGGCCAACGTGTGCCGCGCGGTCCTGGGCACCGAGCACACGGTCCGGCTGGCCGTGACCGCGATGCTCGCCGAGGGGCACCTCCTGCTGGAGGACGCGCCCGGCACGGGGAAGACCTCGCTCGCGAAGGCGATCGCGGCGACCGTGCAGGGCTCCCACCAGCGCATCCAGTTCACGCCTGACCTCCTGCCGAGCGACGTGACAGGAGTGACGATCTACGACCAGGGCACGGGCAAGTTCGACTTCCACCCGGGCCCGGTGTTCACGTCGGTGCTGCTCGCCGACGAGATCAACCGTGCCTCGCCCAAGACGCAGTCGGCCCTGCTCGAGGTCATGGAGGAGGGGCAGATCACCGTCGACGGGGTCACGCACCCGGTGGGTCGTCCGTTCATGGTCATCGCGACGCAGAACCCCATCGAGCAGGCGGGCACCTATCGGTTGCCCGAGGCCCAGCTCGACCGGTTCCTCATGAAGACCTCGCTCGGCTACCCGGACCGCGCCTCGACGGTCGAGATCCTGGCGGGTGCCAAGGACCGCACGACGGGCCTGCTGCCGAAGATCACGACGAAGGCCGTCGGCGAGATGGCGGACCTGGCCATGTCCGTGCACATCGACCCGTCGGTGCTCGACTACGTCGCGCGGCTCACCGAGGCGACTCGCGAGGACTCCCAGACGGCGCTCGGTGCGAGCATGCGCGGCGGCCTCGCGCTCGTGCGGTGCGCGAAGGTCTGGGCGGCCTCGCAGGGCAGGGCCTTCGTGCTGCCCGACGACGTCAAGGGCCTTGCCGTCCCCGTGCTCGCGCACCGGCTGGTGCTCGACACCGAGGCCGAGTTCGCCGGTGTCACGGCCGTGCACGTCGTCGAGCGGATCGCCGCCGCCGTCCGTCCGCCGGCGCAGCGGGTGGCCTGACGGTGGCTCCCCGCCTGTCCCCGATCGGCTGGGGTGCGCTCGGCGCTGCCCTGGGAGGCGTCGCGCTCGGTCGCGCCCTCGGCTGGCTCGAGCTCGCGGCCGCGGGGGCGGCGCTCACGGTGGTGCTTGTGCTCGCGCTGCTCATGACCGTCGGTCGCGAGCGGTACGAGGTGGAGCTCGACCTGGCTGATCGCCGGGTGCGGGTCGGGGAGCGCGCGGTGGGTCGCCTGACCGTGCGCAACGCGTCGCGTCGACGGTCGCTGCCGGCGCGCATCGAGCTGCCCGTGGGCGCGGGCGGAGCTGACCTCGCTCTGCCGTCGCTCGCGGGCGGGGCCGAGCACGACGACCTGTTCGCGATCCCGACGTCCCACCGGGCGGTCGTCGTCGTCGGCCCGGTGCGCTCGGTGCGCGGTGACCCGCTCGGCATCGCGCGCCGCACGCTGCGCTGGACCGATCCGGTCGAGCTGTTCGTGCACCCGGCGCTCGTCGCGTTGACGGGGTCGAGCGCGGGCGTGCTGCGCGACCTCGAAGGGCAGGCGACCCGTGACCTGTCGGACAGCGACCTGTCGTTCCATGCACTGCGCGACTACGTCGCCGGTGACGACCGCCGCTACATCCACTGGCGCACCACCGCGCGCCGTGGCGTGCTCATGGTCAAGCAGTTCGAGGACACACGTCGCACGCAGACCGTCCTCGCCCTGTCGACCGACCCCCGCGACTTCGAGGACGACGACGAGATCGAGCTGGCCGTCTCGACGATCGCCTCGATCGGGGTGCAGACCCTGCGTGAGCAGCGCGACCTCGTGGTGCTCGCCGGCCCGGGCCGCCTGCGGGTCTCGTCGCCCCCGCGGCTGCTCGACGACTGCTCGGCGGTCTCGGTCGAGGTCGGGGGGACAGGGGTCTCGGGGCTGGGCCGACGGATCGCTCGCGAGGCGCCCTCGGCGTCGGTCGCCGTGCTCGTCACCGGATCCGTGCCGACGCCCGCCGACCTGCGCGCGGCCGCCCGGCACGTCCCGGTGGGGACGCGGATCCTCGTGCTCACCTGCTGCCCAGGCGCCGAGATCAGCGTCCGCACGCAGGGCTCGCTCAGCATCGGGACCGTCGGCGAGCTCGACGACCTGCCGCGCGTGCTGCGCAGGGTGGTCGGCTGATGGCACGCGGCGCCCCGGGCGCTCCACGGAGCGGCGTACGAGCCGGCGTCGACCTCGTCGTGCTCGTGGGTGCGCTCGGTTGCGCCCTCGCGCCGCTCGTGCCTGCGTTCGGACTGCGTGCGCTGGCCCCTGCGGTCGTCGGCGGCCTCGTGCTGGGCACGGGCGCGGCCGCGCTGGGTGCGTGGCGCCGCTGGTCCGCGCTGAGCGTCGTGGCCGTGGTCGTGGTCGCGTACTTCCTTGTCGGTGGCGCTCTCGTCGCTCCCGGGACGACGGTGGCCGGGTTCGTCCCGACGATGGGCACGCTCGGCGACCTGGCGACCGGGGCCGCGACCTCCTGGAAGCAGGTCCTGACCCTGCAGCCCCCGCTCGGTGCGACGGGGACGCTGCTCGCGGCCCCGTTCCTGCTCGCCCTCGTCGGAGCGGCTGCGGCCACTGCCACGACCCTGCGCGTCCGCACCCCGGCGCGCGCGGCCCTCGCGGCCACCGTGCCGGCCGCCGGGCTCGTCGGCGCGATCGTCCTGGGGACGCGGCAGACCGTGGTCCCCGTCGCCGGGGGGCTCTCGCTCACCCTGGTGCTGCTCGTGTGGGCCGCCTGGCGGGCCCGGATGCTGCGTCCGCGCAGGGTGGTCGCCCTGGTCGTGCTCGCCGGCGTCGCCGTCGCGGGTGGCGTGCTCGGTGCACCCGTCGTCGTGGGCGCGACCGACCGCTACGTCGTGCGTGACGTTCTCGTCCCCCCGTTCGACCCGCGCGACTACCCGAGCCCGCTGTCGGCGTTCCGCAAGTTCGTCAAGGAGGACGACACGACGCTGCTGACGGTCACGGGCCTGCCCGCGGGTGCACGGCTGCGGCTCGCCACACTGGACCAGTTCGACGGCGTCGTGTGGAACGTCGCGGGTGACGGCTCGGCAGAGGGGTCCGGCGAGTTCCGGCGCGTGGGAGCGACCATCCCGACCGACGTCCGCGGCGCGCGGGCGCGGATCGGGATCGAGGTCGACAGGCTCACCGGCGTGTGGCTACCGACCGTCGGTCAGGCGACCGCTGTCACGTTCGCGGACGACGCCGTCGCAGGCGACCTGCGCTTCAACGACGCGACCGGCGGCGGGGTCCTGACCCGGGGGCTCACGCCGGGACTCACGTACACCCTGGACGTCGTCGTCCCGGCTGTGCCCGACGACGCGACGATCGGCGGGGCGGGTGCCGCTCCCGTGACCCTGCCGGCCCTGTCCGGCGTGCCGGACGCCGTCGATGCGAAGGCCGCCGACGTCGCCCGGAACGCGGGGACGCCGGTGCAGATCGCCCGCAGCCTGCAGAAGGCGCTGGCCGAGGGCGGCTACTTCAGTCATGGGCTCACCGAGTCCGGGGACTACCCCTCCGTCTCGGGGCACGGAGCCGACCGGGTGGCGGCGCTGCTCGGGTCGGACCTCATGGTCGGTGACGGTGAGCAGTACGCGTCGGCGATGGCGCTCATGGCGCGCCAGATGGGCCTGCCGGCACGAGTCGTGCTCGGCTTCGTCCCCACCGACGACCAGCGCACGGGCGACGTCGTCACGGTGACCGCCGGCGACGTCGAGGCCTGGGTCGAGATCGCGTTCAGCGGGTACGGCTGGGTTCCCTTCGACCCGACCCCGCCGCGCACCCAGACACCCCAGCAGGACTCGACGACCACAGCGGCCGACCCTCAGCCGCAGGTCGTCCAGCCGCCGCCCGCACCGCCGGAGCCCGTCGCGGCGCCGAACGACGACACCGAGCAGCCGCAGGCCCAGGACTCCAAGAAGCCGGTGGCGAGCGGGTCGGCCTGGCGGCAGGTCGCGCTCGTCGCCGGGGCCGCCGCGGTGCCGATCGCCGTCCTCGCCGGGCCGCTGGTCCTCGTCGTCGCCCTCAAGGCGCGGCGTCGGCGGCGACGCCGTCGGGACGCTGACGTCGTGGCGCGGGTCGTGGGCGGCTGGGACGAGCTGCTCGACGTGGCGCGCGACCTGCGCACCCCCGCGCCGCCCCTCGCGACGCGCGGCGAGAGCGCGCGAGCGCTCGCGGGCTCGTTCGCCGGAGCTGCCGTGCCGGGCGCACGCGCCGCGTCGGCCGTCCTGACCCTCGCCACCGAGGCCGACGCCACGGTCTTCGGTCCGGGACTGCCGTCGGACGCTCAGGCCGCTGCCTACTGGCGGCGTGTCGAGGTCACGGCCGCGGCGATGCGTGGCACGGTTCCGTGGGCTCGGCGGTTCCGGAGCCGGGTCTCGCTGGCCTCGCTGCGTCATCGGCGGCGCGAGAGCCGGCTCGACGCGCGTCGGTCGGACCGGACGGCACAGAGACCGGCACCGAGACCGGCCGCGAGACAGGCACCGAGACCGGCCCCCGCAACGGCTCCCCGACCGGCCTCGACCTCGAACCCGCAGAGCGGCCACCAGCGCGACCACCAGGAGGGATCGACCCCATGACGCACCCCGCACCCGCTCCCATGGGGCGGCGCGTGCTCGCCTACCTCGTCGACCAGGTCGCGGTCGTCGCGTGCGGCGGCGGCCTGCTGATCGGTGCGCTGCTCCCGGTCGTGCGTGCGTCGGCTGCCGGTGCATCGCCAGGCACCGAGAAGCCGGTTGCCGACCCGACGACGCTCCTGATCGGCTGGGCGATGCTCGGCGCGCTCGCGATCTTCCAGTGGTGGGCCCAGGGCGAGCGGGGCTGGACCGTCGGCAAGTACCTCCTGGGTCTGCGCACCGTCGACGTGAGATCCGGTCGGCCCGTCGGGATGGGGCGCATCTTCGTCCGCGGGCTCGTGGTCGCCGCCGGCACGCTCGTGCTCGGGGTCGGCCAGCTGGTCGTGCTGGCCTCGCCGCTGTGGGACCGGTCCGGCCGCAACCGCGGGTGGCACGACCGGTCGGCCGGTGACGAGGTCGTCGACCTGCGCACGGGAACGCTGCCGTCGCCGCGGCCGCAGGCCCGCCGTGCTCCCAGCTCGGCCGCGCAGCGGCGGGGGACCGTCGCCGGGCCCGCCACCGCAACCGTGACCGTCGTGCCGACCTGGGCCGTGCCGCCCGGCACCGACGAGACGCCACGCGACGAGTGGCCCCGCGACGAGCCCGCGCGCACGGCGCCGCGTCGCGAGGCGCTCCGACGCGACGCTCGCGCGGACCCGTCCGCCGCCACCGAGGCCGCCCGCGACGCCGCCGCGCGTCGCCTCGACGCGCTCCTGTCCGACCGGCGCACGGGGGGACCGGCGCTGGTGATGCCGCCGCTCGCGGAACCGGGCGTCGCGCCGGACGTGGACACGCGCGCGCTCGCCGTGCTGCGGCCGGCGACCTTCGGGCTCGACCCCGAGCTCGAGCAGACCCGCTACGCGCCGCTGCGCCCCGAGGAGCGCCCGGCGCCGTCGGGCGTCGACCCCGCGACGGCCGACCTCGAGCTGAGCGACGGCCGTGTCGTGACGGTGACGCGCAGCCTGCTCGTCGGCCGCAACCCCGGCGGCGACGACGACTCGCAGGTGATCCGTGTCGACGACCCGGGTCGATCGGTCTCCAAGACGCACCTGCAGGTCGGGCTGGACTCGTCCGGGGTCTGGGTCGCGGACCGGGGTTCGACCAACGGCACGCTCGTCACGCTCGCGAACGGTGCGCAGGTCGTCTGCGGTCCCGGCCAGCGGGTGCGGCTCCCGGCCGGTGCGACGGTGTCGTTCGGCGACTGCGGTCTGCGCGTCGTTCGCGCCCCGGGGGCGGTCTCCCGGGCCTAGAGTCGCTGCATGGGGCCAGCGTGGTCCACCCGTGCGATGCAGGACGTCGAGCTCGCCGAGGACGGAGCCGGCGCCTCGCCGGGTGCACGCTCAGGACCCGGGTCGAACAGTCCCGAGGGGCAGTCGATCGGCCTGTGGACGGCCCTGCGGCGCTGGTGGCCGGTCGCGGTGCTCGTCGCGCTCGCCGTCGCTGCGTCGTCCGTCGCGATCGACCGCCGGGACGCCGCGCGGTCCGACCGGATCGCCGCCGAGGCGGGCATGATCCGCCCGCTCACCGCCGCGCCGTCGGTCCTGTGGCGGGCGACCGCGACCGCGGCGGACGACGTCCTCGCGGCGGGCGGTGCCCTCGTCGTCGTCGGCCCGCGCCAGGACCTGTGGCGCGTGACGTCGCTCGAGCCTGCGACGGGAGCCGCGCGCTGGTCGACAGTTCTTGCGCCGGTGGCGCTCGCCGGCACCGAGGGCGGCGGGGTGGAGTGCCCGCACTCGGACGCCGACGTCGGTTCGGTCGTCGTGTGCGTCGTCACCAACCCGCGGCCCGTCTACACCGACGGCAACGGGGCTCCGCGGGGCACCCGCACGGTGACGCACCAGGTCGTGGCGCTCGGCGCTCAGGACGGCGCAGTGCTCGGTCAGTGGACCTTCACCGGTACCTCGATCGCCCTCGCACGCGCGGGCGACGACGTCGTGGTCGCGGCGACGGATGCCGACCTGTTCGTGGAGATCGCGCGCCGGGCGGCGGTCACCGGGGACGTCGCGTGGCGGCACCGCAGCGGCGAGGCGGAGACCACCGCCGGCACCGCGCGCGTCGAGGTCGGTCCGCGGCTCGTCCTGCTGACCGGTGCGACGTCGGCGGTGCTCGACGCCGCGACCGGCACGGTGGTCTTCTGGCAGCCGTCGCTCAACTACGTGCTCACGTCGGCGGTCGGGGACGAGTTCGTGACGTGGTCGATCGCGCACGGCGGCATGCTGCACGACGCGACCGGTGCCCCCGAGTTCGCGGTTCCCGGCTTCCCGGCCGAGCAGCTGGCGAACGACGGCTCGGCCCCGGACGTGCTGGTGATCGACCAGGGCCGGTGGATCGTGGGCGAGGAGGCGACGACGGGTCGTCAGCTGTGGAGCGCCGACACGGCGCTCGACCCCGTGCTCACGGTCGACCACCAGCTCGTCCTCGCAGGCGGTGCGCGGGTCGGGGTGCTCGATCTGCGCACCGGGGCGGTCGCGTGGAGCCGCGAGGTGGGCGAGTCCCTCGTCGGGCGTCCGCTCAGCGATGGCGCGCTCGTGGTCGCGATGGCCACGACGCTCGACGGCTCGGCGCAGCTCGAGGCGTTCGGCCTGCACGACGGTGTCCCGTACTGGTCCCTCGCGCTGCCCGACGTCGTGCGCAGCATGTCGGCGCAGGGCGGCCACCTGCTCGTCCGCACCGCGGGTGGCCTCGTCGCGCTGGGTTGAGCTGCCCGTGCTGAGGCGTCCGTGCCGAGGCGGCTCCGGCGAAACCGTCCTCGCTGAGACACGGGTGCCGCACCCCGGGGCCCGCGGGGTACAGTGTCGAGGTGCTCACGCGTACGCGCCTCCTCCTTCGTCGCCGCGGCGAGGCCTTCTAGGCCGGATCCTCGTCGCGGTGTTCGGTGTGCCGGCTGACGCTCGCCCCACAGCCCCCCGCGAAGGATCCCCTCATGAGCTACGACACCGTCACACCCCAGCAGCCCTCCGGCATGCGGGTGAACCGCTACGTCCCGTACGCCAAGCAGTTCACGGTCGATCTCCCGGACCGCACGTGGCCCGCCAAGCGCGCCACGAAAGCCCCGCGCTGGTGTGCGGTCGACCTGCGCGACGGCAACCAGGCCCTGATCGAACCGATGAACCCCGCGCGCAAGCTGCAGATGTTCGAGCTGCTCGTGCAGATGGGCTTCAAGGAGATCGAGGTCGGCTTCCCGTCGGCGTCGCAGACCGACTTCGACTTCGTCCGGATGCTCATCGAGGAGAACCGCATCCCCGACGACGTCGTGATCCAGGTCCTCACGCAGTCGCGCGAGCACCTGATCGAGCGCACCTACGAGGCGATCGAGGGCGCCAAGCGCGTCATCGTCCACCTGTACAACTCCACCTCGACGCTCCAGCGCGAGGTGGTGTTCCGCACCGACGAGGACGGCGTCGTCGACATCGCGACGTCGGGCGCTCACCTGTGCAAGAAGTACGAGGAGACGGTCCCCGGGACCGAGGTCTACTACGAGTACTCGCCCGAGTCGTACACCGGCACCGAGCTCGAGTTCGCCGCACGTGTCTGCAACGCGGTCCTCGACGTGCTCGAGCCGACGCCTGAGCGCAAGGTCATCATCAACCTGCCGGCGACGGTCGAGATGGCGACCCCCAACGTCTACGCCGACTCGATCGAGTGGATGGGCCGCCACCTGCACCACCGCGAGAACGTCATCATCTCGCTGCACCCGCACAACGACCGCGGGACGGGCGTCGCCGCCGCCGAGCTCGGCTACCTCGCCGGCGCCGACCGCATCGAGGGCTGCCTGTTCGGCAACGGCGAGCGGACCGGCAACGTGTGCCTGGTGACCCTCGGCCTGAACCTGTTCAGCCAGGGCGTCGACCCGGAGCTCGACTTCTCCGACATCGGCCACATCCGTCGCACGGTCGAGGCGTGCACCCAGCTGCCCGTCGGCGAGCGCCACCCGTACGGCGGCGACCTGGTGTTCACGGCGTTCTCCGGCTCGCACCAGGACGCCATCAAGAAGGGCCTCGACGCGCTCGGGGTCCAGGCGGCAGCGGCCGGCACCTCGGTCGAGGACGTCGTATGGGCCGTCCCGTACCTGCCGATCGACCCGAAGGACGTGGGTCGCAGCTACGAGGCGATCATCCGCGTGAACTCCCAGTCGGGGAAGGGCGGGATCTCCTACCTCCTCAAGTCCGAGCGCGACCTCGACCTGCCGCGCCGCCTGCAGATCGAGTTCTCGCGGGTCGTGCAGGGCGTCACCGACGAGCTCGGCTCGGAGGTCACGGCGGACGACCTGTGGCGGATCTTCAACGACGAGTACCTTCCCGCCGAGCCGGGTGGTCCGCTCTCCCCGTGGGGACGGCTGTCGCTGCACGGGACGCGCTCCGCGAGCATCGAGGACGGTCCCGACACGATCTCGGTGGACCTCGTCGACAACGGCGAGCCGCGCACGATCGAGGGCTCAGGGAACGGGCCCATCGCCGCGTTCATCGACGCCCTCGATGGGATCGGCGTGCACGTCCAGGTGCTCGACTACGCCGAGCACGCCCTGTCGTCGGGCGGTGACGCGACGGCGGCCGCGTACGTCGAGTGCGCGGTGGGCGACCAGACGCTGTGGGGCGTCGGTCTCGACCCGTCGATCACCACCGCGTCGCTCAAGGCCATCATCTCGGCGGTCAACCGCGCGCTGCGCTGAGCTGTGGACCGTTTCGCGCCGGTCACCCATGACCGGCGCGGGACGGCCGCCCGCGTCGGTGCTGCGGGGGAGAATGGACCGGTGAGCCTCTACCGCGACGAGGCGATCGTGCTGCGCACCCAGAAGCTGGGGGAGGCCGACCGCATCGTCACCCTCCTGTCCCGGTCGCACGGCAAGGTGCGCGCCGTCGGCAAGGGCGTGCGTCGGACGTCGTCGCGCTTCGGCTCGCGGCTCGAACCGTTCATGCACATCGACGTGCAGCTGAGCACGGGCCGGTCCCTCGACATCGTCACGCAGGTCGAGACGCTGAGCGCGTTCGGTCGACCGCTGTGCGAGGACTACGCGCTGTACACGGCCGGGACCGTGATGCTCGAGACGGCCGACAGGCTCGTCGAGGCCGAGCACGAGCCGGCGCTGCAGCAGTACTGGCTGCTCGTGGGGGCCGTGCGGTCCCTCGCGGTGCGCGAGCACGCCCCGGGCCTGGTCCTGGACTCCTACCTCATGCGGGCGCTCGCGATCGCCGGGTGGGCCCCGAGCTTCACCGACTGCGCGCGGTGCGGCAGGCCCGGCCCGCACACCGCGTTCGCGGTCGCCCAGGGTGGCGCGATGTGCAGCGGGTGCCGACCGCCGGGAGCCACGGCGCCGGCCCGCGAGACGTTCGACCTGCTCGCCGCGCTGCTCTCGGGCGACTGGGCGGTCGCGGACGCGAGCGCCGAGCGCCACCGCCGCGAGGGCAGCGGGATCGTCGCGGCCTTCAGCCAGTTCTACCTCGAGCGCCAGCTGCGCTCGCTCCCGATGGTCGAGAGGGTCTGATGCCGGTCCCACCCCCGCCGCACCCGAGCGGAGCACGCCCGCCCGTGATCCCACGCTCGCTCGTCCCGAAGCACGTGGCCGTCGTCATGGACGGCAACGGGCGCTGGGCGAACGCGCGCGGGCTCCCGCGCACCGCCGGTCACGCCGCGGGCGAGGCCTCGCTGCTCGACGTCGTCGCCGGGGCGATCGAGATCGGCGTCACGCACGTGTCCGCGTACGCGTTCTCGACCGAGAACTGGAAGCGTTCGCCCGAGGAGGTGCGCTTCCTCATGGGGTTCAACCGGGACGTGCTGCGGCGCCGACGCGACCTGATGAACTCGTGGGGGGTGCGCGTGCGCTGGGCCGGGCGACGTCCTCGGCTCTGGAAGTCGGTCATCGACGAGCTGGAGGAGGCCGAGCGGGTCACGGCCGGCAACGACACCTGCACCCTGACGATGTGCGTCAACTACGGCGGCCGGGCGGAGATCGCCGACGCCGCGAAGGCGATCGCACGCGAGGTCGCCGCGGGGCGGCTCGACCCCGAGAAGGTGACCGAGAAGACCGTCGCGCGCTACCTCGACGAGCCCGAGCTGCCCGACGTCGACCTGTTCCTGCGGTCGTCGGGCGAGCAGCGGATCTCGAACTTCATGATCTGGCAGTCCGCGTACGCCGAGCTGGTCTTCCTCGACGAGCCGTGGCCCGACGTGGACCGTCGGCACCTGTGGCGCGCTGTCGAGGACTACGCGCACCGTGACCGACGGTTCGGCCGGGCGATCGACAAGGCGGCGGGCGCGGACCTCACGGCAGGCGCGGCCGCAGAGGGACTCGACCCCGGCCGGTGACGGCGGCGCTCAGTCCGCCGCGCTGTCCGCGATGAGCACGTCGTCGGTGACGTCCGGGTGCGGGTCGCCCGTGGGCTGCGAGCGCCGCAGGAACGGCCGCAGGGTCGAGGCCACCCCGTACACGAGGATGGCGAGGACGACGATCGTCGCCCCGGGCGGGAAGTCCTCCCAGTAGGTGATGGCGAGCCCGACGATGCTCACGGCGACGCCGATCGCGCTCGCGACCGTCATCGTGCGGCCGAACGAGCGCGCGTACAGCTGCGCGACCGCGACCGGCACGATCATGAGGGCGCTGACGAGCAGCAGGCCGACGACGCGCATCGCGACGGTCACGGTGAGCGCGGCGATGGTTGCGATGAGCATGTTGAGCAGCCGGACCGGGATCCCGCTGGCGCGCGCGAACTCCTCGTCGTGGCTGACGGCGAACAGCGCCGCCCGCAGCCCGACGCCGGCCACCAGGACGAGGGCCGCGAGCACGACCGTCCAGGCGAGGTCGGCGACGGACACCGTCGAGATCGACCCGAAGAGGTAGCTGATGAGGTTGGCGTTGGTGCCGCCGGCGACCTTGATGAGCAGGACGCCGCCTGCGATCCCGCCGTAGAACATCAGCGCGAGCGCGAGGTCGCCGTTGGTCTGCCCGCGCTCACGCACGAGCTCGATGACGACCGAGCCGATGATCGCCGCGACCACGGCGCCGGGGACGGCCAGCGCGTCGTGCGGCGCGAGGCTCGCCCAGTTGCCGACGAGCCAGCCGAGCGCGACACCGGTGAGCGCGACATGCCCGATGCCGTCTCCCATGAGCGACATGCGGCGCTGGACCAGGAAGGTGCCGACCACGGGGGCCGCCGCGCCGACGAGGATGGCGGCGAGGAAGGCGCGCTGCATGAGCGGCGAGCCCAGCATGGTCGTGAACGTCTCGATCCAGCTCACAGGTTCACCTCCACGGAGATCGTCGGGGCGGTCGGCGGAGGTGTCGGGCCCGGGTGGGCGTGGGTGTGGTCGTGGTCGGGCATCCCGTGCTCGCCACGTGCGCTCGGCGGGGCGCCGTCGTGCGCGATCCGGCCGTGGCGCAGGACCACGGCGCGCTCGATGAGCGGGGCGAAGGGGCCGAGCTCGTGGAGGATGACGACGACCGTGGCGCCGCCGCCGTGCAGGCGCTGGACCGCGTCGACGAACGTCTGCTGCGTGGGGATGTCGATGCCGGACGTCGGCTCGTCGAGCACGAGGAGCTCGGGTCGGCGGACCAGGGCGCGGGCGATGAGCACCCGCTGCTGCTGCCCCCCGGAGAGCTCGTGGACGGGTCGGCGCGCCTTGTCGGCGAGCCCGACCTCATCGAGCGCCGCGAGTGCGCGGGCGCGGCCGTCGCGCGGCGGGCGGAGCCGGTGCCGGTGGAGGAGGCCCGCGGTGACGACCTCGAGCGCGCTCGCGGGGACGCCCGCGCCGCCCGGGAGCCGTTGGGGCACGTACCCGATCCGCTCCCACGGTGCGGACCGGCCCAGCGGGCTGTCCAGGAGGCGAACGCTGCCGCTGGAGATCGGGACGATGCCCAGCAGTGCGCGGACGAGCGTCGACTTGCCGGAGCCGTTGGCACCGAGCAGCGCGAGGACCTCGCCGCGGCCCACCGACAGGTCGATGCCGGAGAGGATCTTCTGACCACCGAGCTGGACGCTGAGCCCCTCGGCCTGGATCACGTTGTCGCTCACGAGCAGGACAATGCCATCTTCAGGGCCGAAAGGTTCGCTTCGGCGATGCTGAAGTAGTCCTGGGACGGGTCGCTCACGCCTTCGAGCGGGTCGAGCACCTGGGCCTCGACGCCCAGGTCGGCGGCCAGCGTCTGGGCGACCTTCGGGCTCACGAGCGTCTCGAAGAAGATCGTGCGGATGCCGCGGTCCTTCACGAGCCGACCGATCTCGGCGAGGCGGTCGGGTGACGGGTCCGCCTCCGGGTCGAGCCCCGAGATGGCGACCTGCTCGAGGTGGTAGCGCGCGGCGAGGTAGCCGAACGCCGCGTGGGACGTCACGAACGCTCGGTCGGCGCAGGTCGCGAGTCCGCTCGCGTACTCGGCGTCGAGCGCGTCGAACCGTGCGGCGAGGGTCGTGGCGTTCGCGGCGTACGTGGCCGCGCCGGCAGGGTCGATGACGCTGAGCTGGTCGGCCACGGCGCGGGCGACCGCCGGCATGCGGCTCGGGTCGAGCCAGAAGTGCGGGTCGAGGGTGCCCGACGCGCCGGCGAGGGGCGCCAGGGTCGTGAGCGTCGCCGCGTCGACCACATGGGCCGGCGGAGCGGCGGCGACCGCGTCGTCGACGGCCGGCTGGAAGTCGGAGAGGTAGACGACGAGGTCGGCGTCGCCGACGCGGCTGACCTGGGCCGGCGAGAGCTCGAGGTCGTGCGGCTCGGCGCCGGGCGGCGTCAGCGAGGTCACGTCGACGCGGTCGCCGCCGACCTGCTGGGCGACCAGCTGCAGGGGGTAGAAGGACGCGAGGACGCTCGGTCGGCTGTCGCCGGCGCTGCCGGGGGAGCAGGCGCCCAGGACGAGCACGGCGGCAGCGACGGGGAGCGCCAGGCGGGCGGCGCGGAGTCGGGTAGGCACGCGCTCAGTCTCGGGCAGTTGAGAATCGTTGTCAAAGTGATGTCAGGAGCGCACGGGGGCGCGCGCGATCCCGGTAACCTCGGGTGCGTAGCCTCCGCCAGCCAGGTGTGGGGTCGCCCGAGGAAATGAGTGTGCACGTGGCCCCGTCCCGTCTTGACGCCGTCACCTCCCTGGCCAAGCGCCGTGGGTTCGTCTTCCCGTCCGGTGAGATCTACGGCGGGACCCGGTCCGCGTGGGACTACGGGCCCTTGGGCGTCGAGCTCAAGGAGAACATCAAGAAGCAGTGGTGGCGGACGATGGTCACGAGCCGCGACGACATCGTCGGGCTGGACTCCGCGGTGATCCTGCCGCGTCAGGTCTGGGTCGCGTCCGGCCACGTCGGGGTGTTCACCGACCCGCTCACCGAGTGCCAGAGCTGCCACAAGCGGTTCCGCGAGGACCACCTGATCGAGGAGTTCGAGGAGAAGAAGGGCCGCGCGCCCGAGAACGGCCTCGCCGACATCGCCTGCCCGAGCTGCGGGACGCGGGGGCAGTGGACGGAGCCGCGCGACTTCAACATGATGCTCAAGACGTACCTCGGCCCCGTCGAGGACGAGTCCGGTCTGCACTACCTGCGGCCCGAGACCGCGCAGGGCATCTTCGTGAACTTCGCCAACGTCGTCACGACGAGCCGCAAGAAGCCGCCGTTCGGCATCGGCCAGATCGGCAAGTCGTTCCGCAACGAGATCACCCCCGGCAACTTCATCTTCCGCACGCGCGAGTTCGAGCAGATGGAGATGGAGTTCTTCGTCGAGCCCGGGACCGACGAGACGTGGCACCAGTACTGGATCGACGCGCGCACCGACTGGTACACCGACCTCGGCATCGCCCGCGAGAACCTGCGCCACTACGAGCACCCGCAGGAAAAGCTGTCGCACTACTCCAAGCGGACTGTCGACATCGAGTACCGCTTCGGGTTCCAGGGCAGCGAGTGGGGCGAGCTCGAGGGCATCGCGAACCGCACCGACTTCGACCTCAAGACGCACACCGAGCACTCCGGCCAGGACCTGTCGTACTTCGACCAGGCCAAGAACGAGCGCTGGGTTCCCTACGTCATCGAGCCCGCCGCAGGACTGACGCGCTCGCTCATGGCGTTCCTCGTCGAGTCCTACACCGAGGACGAGGCGCCGAACACCAAGGGCGGCGTTGACACCCGGGTGGTCCTCAAGCTCGACCCGCGCCTCTCGCCGGTCAAGGCCGCGGTGCTGCCGCTGTCCCGCAACGAGGCGCTCTCGCCCAAGGCCCGTGACCTCGCGGCCGAGCTGCGCAGGTCCTGGAACATCGAGTTCGACGACGCGGGGGCGATAGGCCGTCGGTACCGTCGCCAGGACGAGATCGGCACGCCGTTCTGCATCACGGTGGACTTCGAGACGCTCGACGACCAGGCCGTGACGATCCGCCACCGCGACGACATGTCGCAGGTCCGGGTCGGGCTCGACCAGGTCTCGGCGTACCTCGCGGCCCGACTGATCGGCGCCTGACCCGCTCCTCCGTCACGACCGGCACCGCGTGGATCCCTTCGTTCACGGGTGGATCCACGCAGTGCCGGTCGCTGCGCGCGGGGCCGTGCAGTACGGCGAACCTCAGTGGGTGTGCGCGCGCGCGTGGTCGGTCGTCCGGTGGCGGCCCTCCACGGGTGAGGACGTGACGACGACCGCGGCGATCACCGTCGTCAGGGGGATGGCCAGGACCAGGCCGATCGACCCGACGAGCGTCCGCACGATCTCCTCGGCGAACTGGCCGCTCGTGAGCGTCAGCCCGATCGGGAGCTGGTACACCTGCACGAGCAGCAGCACGGGAAGAGCGGCGCCCGTATAGGCGAACGCGATCGTGTAGATGGTCGACGCGATGTGGTCGCGCCCGATACGCATCCCGCGGGAGACCAGCTCGCGCACGGACGCCTCTGGAGACGACGCCCGCAGCTCCCACACCGCCGACGCCTGGGTGATCGTGACGTCGTTGAGGACCCCGAGCCCGGCCATCACGACGCCGCACAAGAACAGTCCCCGCAGGGCCGTCCCGCCGGTGGCACCCAGCAGCCCCGCGAGCCGAAAGCTGTCCTCGGACGTCACGCCTGACAGGTGCGCCGCGTCGGCGCCGAGGACCCCGAGCCCAGCAGTCAGCCCGAGCCCGACGAGCGTGCCGAGCAGCGCGGTCGAGGTGCGGTGCGAGAAGCCGTGTGCGAGATAGAGGACCACGACCATGATCACCGTCGAGCCGCACAGCGCGATGAGCAACGCATTCTGGTCGGCGAGCAGACCCGGCAGCATGTACTTGCCGATGATGGCGAACGCGATCCCGAGGCCCACGAGCGCGCGCAGTCCCCGAGCCCCCGCGACGAGCACCGTGATGATCGCGAACGCGAGCGCGAGGGTCCCCAGCGGCACGGTGCGCTGGAAGTCGTGCCAGGCCCAGACCTCGCCGTCGGTGTCCGTCGCGGGATAGCGCTCGACGACGATGTCGGTGCCGACAGGGACGTCGGACGGCGTCAGGGTCGCGGTCGCCCAGACCTGGATCGCACGGCCTCGCTCGCTCCCGCTCGTGACGGTCGCACTGACCTTGAGGCACTCCACCGAGTCGGGGACCGTGCCGTCGGCAAGCCGGTCCTCGGCGGTCGCCTCGCAGCTCTGGACGCTGGTCGCCGTGACGTTCGCGCTCGGGTACTCGGCGGCCACGTCGACGATCTGGCCGACTGTCGACCGGGGCTCGCCGGGCCACGTCAGCCACATGCCGACGAGCGCAGCGAGCGCCACCGGCACGAGGACGGCCGCCAGGATCACGGAGGTTCGTCGGGGGGCGTGCCGACGCGCGCTCGAGGTGCTCACGCGGGAAAGTCTGCGGCACGCTCGGCACGTCGGGCGACGGCCACACCGACTCGACCAGGTCGCGGCGCACCCTGCGGCTCGGCTGACCGGCGCCTGAGCCCGGGCGGCACGGTGGCCGACATCGCCGGCGGGCTGTTCCTGTCCGAGGGCGCCGTGCGCAACTACCTGTCGTCAGCGATCGGCAAGACGGGCGCGCGTACGCGTGCCGAGGCGGTGCGGATCGCCGAGGAAAGCGGCTGGCTGCTCGGCTGACCGGGCCGACGCGTGGGGGACAATCATGCGGTGACCCTCCCGAACGCCGCAGCGACAGCCCTCGTCGACGACGTGCACCTCGCCGGCACCGCGACGCGCGTCCTCCCGCCGCTGCGCATCGGCCCGCTGACGATCGACACACCGGTCGTGCTCGCGCCGATGGCGGGGGTCACGAACGCGGCGTTCCGGCGGCTGTGCCGCGAATCGGGCGCCGGTCTGTACGTCGCCGAGATGGTCACGTCGCGCGCGCTGGTCGAGCGCGGCGAGGAGTCCATGCGGATCATCGCGCACGAGCCGGACGAGAAGCCGCGGTCCGTCCAGGTGTACGGCGTGGACCCGGTGACGGTGGCTGCGGCCGTGCGGCTCATCGCGTCGGAGGACCGCGCGGACCACATCGACCTCAACTTCGGCTGCCCGGTCCCCAAGGTGACCCGCCGCGGCGGGGGAGCGGCGCTCCCGTGGAAGCGGGACCTGTTCCGCTCGATCGTCAGCGCGGCGGTCGATGCCGCGAGCCCGCACGGTGTCCCGGTCACCGTCAAGATGCGCAAGGGCATCGACGACGACCACCTCACGTACCTGGAGGCCGGGCTCGTCGCGCAGGAGGTCGGGGTCGCGGCGGTCGCTCTGCACGCGCGCACCGCGGCGGACTACTACTCGGGCTCGGCCGACTGGGAAGCCATCGCGCTGCTCAAGGAGACCGTGACCGACATCCCGGTGCTCGGCAACGGTGACATCTGGTCGGCCGAGGACGCACTCGCGATGGTGGCGCAGACCGGGTGCGACGGGGTTGTCGTGGGGCGTGGGTGCCAGGGGCGCCCCTGGCTGTTCGCGGACCTCGCGGCCGCGTTCGCGGGCTCGGACGAGCGTCGGCGGCCCGGTCTCGGCGAGGTCGCGGCGGTCGTCCGGCGGCACGCCGTCCTCATGGTCGAGACCTTCGGCGACGAGTCGAAGGCGCTGCGTGAGATGCGCAAGCACATGGCCTGGTACTTCAAGGGGTACGTCGTCGGCGGGGAGGTGCGCGCCCAGCTCGGGCTGGTCTCGACGCTCGCCGAGCTCGACGACCGCCTCGCGGGCCTCGACCTCGACCAGCCCTACCCGGGTGCGGGCGCCGAGGGCCAGCGCGGTCGCGCAGGCTCGCCCAAGCGGCCGTCCCTCCCGGAGGGCTGGCTCGACTCCCGCGACCTGTCGGAGAGCTTCCGCCGCGCGCTGCACGAGGCCGAGCTGAGCATCTCGGGCGGCTGACCGCGGGGGTCGGCGACGCGCTGTCGCAAGTTTCAGTACGCTTGCGACGCTCGACGACGACGACGGGGGAGCACGCGTGCAGCGCTGCACAGCACGGACGACACGACGGTCGCGGAACGCGGTCCTCGCGCTGCTCACCGGGGCGGTCGTGGCCCTGAGTGCCGCCTGCACGAGCGGTGTCCCAGCCCCCGCCGCGACCTCGACGGCCCTCGGGTCGGGATCGGCACCCGCGCCCGCGGGTGCCCGCGACGTCGGCGTGCAGCTCTTCCAGTGGACGTGGGACGCGATCGCGACCGAGTGCACCGACCACCTCGGGCCTGCGGGCTACGGCTGGGTCCTCACCTCGCCGCCGCAGGAGCACGTCCTCGGGAGCCAGTGGTGGACGGCCTACCAGCCCGTCAGCTATCGCATCGAGTCCCGGCTCGGCTCGCGCACGCAGTTCGGCGCGATGGTCGCCGCGTGCCACGCGGCGGGCGTCGAGGTCCTGGCCGACGCCGTGATCAACCACATGACCGGGAAGGACGCGCCTGGGACGGGCTGGGCCGGTTCGACGTACTCGCACTACGACTACCCGGGCATCTGGTCGGACGCCGCAGGCGACTTCCACCACTGCGGCGTCGGCTCCTCCGACGACATCGCGAGCTACAAGGACGCCTACCAGGTGCAGAGCTGCGAGCTGAGCAACCTCGCCGACCTCGCGACCGGCACGCAGCACGTCCAGGACGGGATTGTCGCCTACCTGACGGACCTGCTGTCGCTCGGGGTCGACGGGTTCCGCATCGACGCCGCCAAGCACGTCCCCGCCGAGGACCTCGCTGCCGTCGTCGGTCGGTTGCCCGCGGGGACCCGCATCGTGTCGGAGGTGATCCGCGGCAGCGGCGAGCCCGTCACGCCCGAGCAGTACGCGGCGATCGGCGACGTGCTCGAGTTCGCCTGGGGCAAGGACGTGACCGGCATGGTGCGCGGCGGGTCGCTGCGGCTCGCTGCGGGACTCGGCTCCGGGGCCACGTACCTGCCGTCCGACAAGGCCTGGATCTTCGTCGAGAACCACGACACCGAGCGCGGCCGGGCGACGCTCGGGTACCGCGACGGGGCCGACTACGTCCTCGCCAACGTGCTGATGCTGGCGACCGACTACGGCCGGCCGATCGTCTACTCCGGCTACGCGTTCAGCGACCGGGACGCGGGACCCGTCCAGGACGCGGCGGGCAAGGTCCTGGATGCGCAGTGCCCTGCGGCAGTCGGTCCGGACGTGAGCTACACCGACGGCGAGTGGGTGTGCCAGCACCGCTGGACCGCGATCGAGGGCATGGTCGGCTGGCGCGACGCCGTGGGCGACGACCCGGTGGGGGACCGCTGGGAGCACGGCGACGCGTTCGCGCTCAGCCGGGGTACGCGCGGGCTCGTCGTGCTCAACGGCGGCGACGTCGAGGTGGCGGCGCAGGTCCCCACGACGTTGTCAGACGGTTCGTACTGCGACGTCGTGGCTGGGCCGGTGGTCGAGGGTCGGTGCCTCGGTGACCCGGTCACGGTGCGCGGTGGGCTCGCGGACGTACGCGTGGCACCGCGCACCGCGCTGGCGCTCCACGTGGGAGCCCCGGCCGGCGCCTGACCTGCGGGCGACGGGTCGGCTGGCGCCGGACCTGCGGGCGACGGCCGCCGTGACCGGTCTCAGCCCAGCCGACCCCACACCGTCGTGTCGCTCGGGACGAGGACCGTCCCGTCGTCGGTTGTCGGGAGCTCGCCGCTCGCGAGCAGGACGTGCAACGTCTCCGACCGCGGCAGCGCGATCGGCTCGGCGCCGAGGTTGGCGACGACGTAGACGTCGCGGTTCGCGAAGGCCAGGACGCGGGACGCGACGTCCGGGTCGGGTCCGTCGACCCAGCAGAGCGACCCAGAGCCGAGGTGGAAGTCGCGCCGCAGCCGCAGCGCCTCGCGGTACAGCTCGTACGTCGAGCCCCGGGTGCCCCGCTGGGCGTCGAGGGCGTAGGCGGCCCACGAGGCCGGCTGGGGGAGCCAGGAGGCGCCGGTCGGCGAGAACCCGAAGCCGGGTGCCTCGGCAGCCCAGGGCAGCGGCACCCGGCAGCCGTCCCGGCCGCGCTCGGTGTAGCCCGAGCGCCACCAGGCGGGGTCCTGGCGGAGGTCGTCGTCGAGCGCGGTGTGCTCGGGCAGCCCGAGCTCCTCGCCCTGGTACAGGTACGCCGATCCCGGCAGGGCGAGCATGAGGAGCGTCGCGGCGCGCGCCCGGCGCAGGCCGAGCTGCTCGTCGGGCTGCTCGTCCTCCGCCCCGATGCCGTTGGGCCGAGAACCGGGCTCGCTGAGTCCGAGGCGCGAGGTGTGGCGGACGACGTCGTGGTTCGAGAGGACCCACGTCGTCGGGGCCCCGACGTCGTCGCTCGCCGCGAGGGAGGCGGCCACGACGTCCCGCAGCGCGGCGGCGTCCCAGTGGGTCGTGAGGAACGAGAAGTTGAACGCCTGGTGCATCTCGTCAGGTCGGACGTAGCGCACGAGCCGCGCGAGGGGCTCGACCCACGCCTCGGCAACCAGCGCGCGATCGCCGTCGTACTCGGCGAGGACCTGGTGCCACGAGCGGTAGACGTCGTGGACGCCGTCCTGGTCGAACATGGGTCCCGAGTCGCCCGCGCCGGCCGAGCCGTCATCCTCGATGCTGCCCTCGATCATCGAGGCCTCGCCGTCCCAGTCGGGCAGGCCCGGCGCCTTGACGAGGCCGTGCGCGACGTCGATCCGGAACCCGTCGACGCCCCGGTCGAGCCAGAACCGCAGGATGCTCTCGAACTCGGCGCGCACCTCGGGGTTGGTCCAGTCGAGGTCCGGCTGGCGCGTGTCGAACAGGTGCAGGTACCACTGCCCGGGGCGGCCGTCGGGGTCGGTCGTGCGGGTCCAGGCAGGCCCGCCGAAGATCGACGTCCAGTTGTTGGGCGGCAGCTCGCCGCCGGGGCCCTTGCCCTCGCGGAACAGGTAACGCGCGCGCTCCGGGCTGCCGGGATTGGCGGCGAGCGCGGCGCGGAACCACACGTGCTCGTCGGACGTGTGGTTCGGGACGAGGTCGATGATGACGCGCAGACCCAGCCGGTGGGCTCGCTCGAGCAGGACGTCACAGTCCGCGAGCGTCCCGAACAGAGGGTCGACGTCGCGGTAGTCGGCGACGTCGTAGCCTGCGTCGGCCTGCGGGGAGCGGTAGAACGGCGAGAGCCAGATCGCGTCGACCCCGAGGCGTGCGAGGTGGTCCAGCCGCGAGGTGATGCCGGGGAGGTCGCCGATGCCGTCGCCCGACGCGTCGGCGAACGACCGCGGGTACACCTGGTAGATGACGGCGTGACGCCACCACTCGGAGGACGGTGACTCCGCGGCGTGGACGAGTGTCGTGGTGATGTGGCCGAGGGTGCTGTCGGTGCTCACAGGGAAGTGCCTCGATTCGGCGGGGCGGGCGCATGCGCCCGGTCGGTCGGTCGGTCAGTGGGTCAGTGGGTCCGGCCGCGCCCGGCTCGGGGGGCGGCCCGGCACGAGAGTGTCGGTTTCAGCGTACGGCGGGAGCAACGCCCGTCGACCCGCGCACGATGAGCTCGGGGTGGAACAGCAGCTCGGTCCGCGTGCCGCGCACCCCGTTGATCTCGGCGACGAGCGCGCTGACGGCGGCGTGCCCCATCGCCTGGACGGGCTGGCGGACGGTGGTGAGCGGCGGGTCCGTGAAGGCGATGAGCGGCGAGTCGTCATAGCCGACGACCGAGATGTCGGCCGGCACGTCGAGCCCGCGCGCCCGTGCTGCGCGGATGGCGCCGAGGGCCATCAGGTCGGAGCCGCAGATGATCGCGGTGTGGCCTGTCGCGATGAGCTCGCCGGCAGCGGCCTGGCCGCCCTCGACCGTGAACAGGGTGGTCACGATGTGGCTGGCGGGGTCCGTGTCGTCCAGGTGCCGCGCGAGGTTGTCGGTGAATGCCGCGACCTTGCGCTGGGCCGGGACGAAGCGCTCGGGACCGATCGCGAGCCCGATCCGCCGGTGGCCGAGCGAGATGAGGTGCCGGAACGCGAGGTCCATCGCGGCCGCGTCGTCGCTCGAGACCGCAGGTGCGTCGACGCCCTCGGCGAAGCCGTTGACGAGCACGATCGGCATCCCGCGGCTGCGCAGCCGGTGGTAGCGGTCACGGCCGGCTGTGGTGTCCGCGTGCAGCCCCGAGATGAAGACGATGCCGGCCACGGAGTGCTCGAGGAGCATCTCGACGTACTGGTCCTCGGTCGTGCCGCCGGGTGACTGCGTGCACAGCAGCGGCGTGTAGCCGGCCTCCGAGAGCATCGACTCGACGACCTGGGCGAACGCCGGGAACACCGGGTTGGTCAGCTCGGGGACGACCAGCCCGACGAGGCCCCGCGAGCGGGTGTGCAGCTTCTCGGGGCGCTCGTAGCCGAGCATGTCGAGGGCCGCCAGCACCGCCTGGCGCGTCTGCGTGGAGACACCATGCTTGCCGTTGAGCACGCGCGAGACGGTCGCCGTGCTGACGCCGGCCTGTTCTGCCAGGTCTGTCAATCGAGTGCGCACGTGCGGCAGCGTAGGGGACACGGGACCTCCTCGTCCGTGAGCAGGCTCGCGGTCACCCGCTTGCCCTGAAAATGTTGCCTGAAAGTTACCGTAACGAGTTGCAGACTCCGTAGCAAGCGGGTTAGCGTCGTGGTCATCAGGCCAGAGTCGGTGGGACAACCCGTCGACGCACGGCTTCTCCCACAGATCCTTGGAGACACGAAGATGCGACGGAGCATCCCCCTTGTTGCCACTGCCCTGGGCGTGGCGCTCACGCTCGCGGCGTGCAGCGGGTCGTCCAACACCCCGGCGGCCGTGACCACCCCCTCCGAGACTGCGACCACCGCAGCTCTCACCGGCACCCTCACCGTCTGGGTCGACGAGACCCGGATCAACGACATCAAGCCAGTCGCCGAGTCGTTCCAGGCGAAGACCGGCGTCGTGCTCGACCTCGTCCAGAAGGCGTCCGGCGACATCCGGACCGACTTCGTCGCGCAGGTCCCGACCGGTGAGGGCCCCGACGTCATCATCGGCGCCCACGACTGGACCGGGGAGTTCGTCAAGAACGGCGTCGTCGCGCCCGTCGAGCTCGGCGACAAGGCCGCCCAGTTCTCGAAGTCCGCGGTCGACGCGTTCGCCTACGGCGGCAAGCAGTACGGCGTCCCGTACGCGATCGAGAACATCGCGCTCGTGCGCAACAACAAGATCGTCAAGGACACCCCGAAGACGTTCGACGAGGTCATCGCGCAGGGCAAGGCGGCCGGCACACCGTTCCCCGTCATCATCCAGCAGGGTGACCAGGGCGACGCCTACCACCTGTACCCGCTTCAGACGTCGTTCGGTGCGCCGGTCTTCAAGCAGGAGTCCGACGGCTCGTACACGAACGAGCTGGCCCTCGGCGGCGACGCCGGCACGAAGTTCGCGGCCTACCTGCAGAAGCTCGGTCAGGACAAGGTCCTCGACCCGGCCATCGACGGCGACAAGGCCAAGCAGGCCTTCCTCGACGGGCAGTCGCCGTACATCGTGACCGGACCGTGGAACACGACGGCGTTCAAGGAGGCCGGCATGGACATCACCGTGCTGCCGATCCCGAGCGCCGGCGGCCAGGAGGCCAAGCCGTTCGTCGGTGTCCAGGGTGCGTTCATCAGCGCGAAGACCAAGAACGCGGTCCTCGCCAACGAGTTCGTCGTGAACTACCTGACGACCGAGGCCGTCCAGGACGCCCTCTACTCGACCGGTGGTCGGGTGCCCGCGCTCAAGGCGTCCGCAGCGAAGATCGACGACCCGATCCTGGCCGGCTTCAACGAGGCCGGCGCGACCGGCGCCCCGATGCCGTCCATCCCCGAGATGGGTTCCGTCTGGGGATTCTGGGGCACGACCGAGGTTCAGATCATCGGCGGCCAGGCCGCTGACCCCGCCGCGGCGTGGGCCACGATGGTCGACAACATCACGGCCGCGATCAAGGGCTGAGCCCAGCGCGAGCAGCACGCCCGAGGGGGCCCCGATTGCCGTCGGTGCCCCCTCGGGTCAGGCTGAGCCCACCGGATGGTCGCGCGATGGAGCGCGTAGTTCCCTAGGAGCGTCATGAGCACCCAGCAGACGGGGTCGCGGGCCGCCGGTCCCGACATCGACGAGCAGATCGTCACGCGCGGCAAGGGGGCGTCATCCCACGCACGTGACTTCGGTCCGGGCTTCTTCGTCAAGCTCGTCCTGGTCGCGGTGGTCAACGCGCTGGGTGTCTACGGCATCCTGGCCGCGGCCGCCGTCGGGTCGTGGGGGATCGTCGGATTCCTCGCGATCGCCCTCGTCCTGGTCGACTGGGTGTACTTCTCGCGGCGCATGCTGCCGATGAAGTACCTGCTCCCGGGTCTGCTGTTCCTGCTCGTCTATCAGCTGTTCGTCATGGGGTACACGGGCTACGTCGCGTTCACCAACTACGGCGACGGCCACAACTCGACCAAGGCCGACGCGATCGCCGCGATCCAGGTCCAGACCGAGCGGCGGGTCGAGGGCTCGCCCAGCTACCCGCTGACCGTCCTGGAGAAGGGCGGCACGCTCGCGCTCGCGATCGTGGAGAACGACAAGGCGATGGTCGGCACCGCCGACCAGGCACTCGCGCCGGCGGACGGCGCGACCGTCGAGTCCGGTCGGGTCACGGCGGTCCCCGGCTACACCACGCTGGCCTTCGCGCAGATCGCGCAGCGCCAGGACGAGATCACCAACCTGCGCGTGCCGGTGGCCGCCGACGGCTCGAAGGGCAGCCTGCGCACGCAGGACGCCTCGACCGGGTACATCTACACGCCGAGCACCGTGTACGACGCGGCGAGCGACACCTTCACCGACGTCGAGTCCGGCACGGTCTACACGCCGTCCGCCGAGGGGACCTTCACGGCGGCCGACGGCTCGACGCTGAACCCCGGCTGGCGCGCCGGCGTCGGCCTGAAGAACTTCACCACGATGTTCACCGACTCCCGGATCTCGGGTCCGTTCTTCAAGATCCTCGCGTGGACGTTCGCGTTCGCGATCCTCTCGGTCGCCACCACGTTCGCCCTCGGGCTGTTCCTCGCGATCACGTTCAACGACCCGCGGGTGCGCTACCGCCGGCTCTACCGGTCCCTGCTGATCCTTCCCTACGCGTTCCCGGGGTTCCTCGCGGCGCTGGTCTGGCGCGGGATGCTCAACCCCCGGTTCGGGTTCATCAACGAGGTGCTGCTCGGTGGTCACCATGTGCCGTGGCTCACGGACCCGTGGCTCGCCAAGGTGTCCGTCCTGCTCGTCAACCTCTGGCTGGGCTTCCCCTACATGTTCCTGATCTGCACGGGAGCGTTGCAGGCGATCCCCGGGGACGTGATCGAGTCGGCCCGGATGGACGGTGCGGGCGCGCTGCGCATCCTGCGGTCGATGACGCTGCCGCTGCTCATGATCTCCGTGGCGCCGCTGCTCATCGCGTCGTTCGCATTCAACTTCAACAACTTCACGCTGATCTACATGCTCACGGGTGGTGGCCCCAACTTCGAGGGGTCGCCGATCCTCGTCGGGCACACGGACATCCTGATCTCGATGGTCTACTCCGTGGCGTTCGAGAGCGGCACCAAGCAGTACGGGCTCGCGAGCGCCGTCTCGATCCTGATCTTCGTCATCGTCGGCACGATCTCCTGGATCGGCTTCCGGCGTACCAAGACCCTCGAGGAGCTCTGACATGGCGACCACATCGCTCGAGCAGCACGCACCCGTCACCGGTCTGCGTTGGTGGCGTGAGGTCGGCTGGCGGCACGTCGTCGGGATCGTGATGATCGCCGTCTGCGTCCTGCCGCTGCTGTACGTCATCTCGGCGTCGCTCAACCCGAACGGGACCCTCACGGGCTCCAACAAGCTCTTCCGGACCTTCAGCCTGAACAACTACACCGAGCTCGCGAGCACCGACTTCGCCAAGTGGGGCGTCAACTCGCTCGTCATCTGCACCGTGACAGCCCTCGGGACGGTCTTCATGGGGGCTGCGGCCGCCTATGCGTTCTCCCGGTTCCGCTTCTCGGGCCGTCGGGCGTCCCTCACGGCTCTGCTGCTCATCCAGATGTTCCCGCAGATGCTCGCGTTCGTGGCGATCTTCCTGCTCCTCCTCAGCGTCGGTGAGGTGTTCCCCGCACTCGGCCTCAACAGCTCGCTAGGACTGATCGCCGTGTACCTCGGGGGCGCGCTCGGGGTCAACACGTTCCTCATGTACGGGTTCTTCAACACGGTCCCGCGGGAGCTCGACGAGGCGGCGAAGATCGACGGTGCGAGCCATGCGCAGATCTTCTTCACGATCATCCTGCGGCTCGTCGCGCCGATCCTGGCCGTCGTCGGTCTGCTGTCCTTCGTCTCGGCGTACGGCGAGTTCGTGGTCGCGAAGGTCGTGCTGCAGCGCGTCGAGCACTACACGCTCGCCGTGGGTCTGTACGTGTGGGCGTCCGACGAGCGCAACGCGCCGTGGGGACTCTTCGCCGCCGCGGCCGTGCTGGCGGCCATCCCGGTCGTGCTGCTCTTCCAGTTCCTCCAGCGCTACATCGTCGGCGGTCTGATCGCGGGCTCGGTCAAGGGGTGAACCGCACGCACCACCTCCTCGGCGACCCGCACCACGACGGCTCCGAGGTCTACGTCTCGCGCGCGACCCCCCAGCTCGGCGACGTCGTGCCCGTCCGGTTCAGGGTGCCCGCGGCCGGGACCGAGCGTGCGCTGTGGGTCCGCACCGTGCGCGACGGCGAGCCACGGTTCGTGCCGGCGCGACTGGACCGCAGCGACGCCCACGAGCGCTGGTACGTCGCGGACGTGCCCGTGCACAACCCGGTCACGGGCTACCGCGCGCTGCTCGACGAGCCCGGCGGCTACCGCTGGCTCAACGCGAGCGGCGTCCACGCACGCGACGTCCCCGACGCGCACGACTTCCGGCTGACCGTGCACCCGCCCGCACCCCCGTGGCTCGACAGCGCGGTCGTCTACCAGGTCTTCCCGGACCGGTTCGCGCGCGCGGGCACCGGGCCGCAGGTGCACGAGGGGCCGCCGCTCGGCCCGCTCCCGGACTGGGCCCTGCCGGCCAGCTGGGACGACGAGCCGATCGCGTCCGGACCGGGCACGTCGCAGCAGTACTTCGGCGGGCACCTCGCGGGGGTCGAGCAGCACCTCGACCACCTCGAGCGGCTCGGCGTCGACGTCCTGTACCTGACCCCCGTCTTCCCCGGCCGCTCCAACCACCGGTACGACGCGAGCACGTTCGACCACGTCGACCCGCTGCTCGGCGGTGACCGCGCGCTCGCGTCCCTGAGCGCCGCCGTGCACACGCGTGGTATGCACCTCATCGGCGACCTCACGACCAACCACACGGGCGCCGGCCACGAGTGGTTCGCCCGTGCGCGGGCCGACGCCACGAGCGAGGAGGCGTCCTACTACTACTGGTCCGACGCCGCGCCGGGCTACGTCGGCTGGCTCGAGCACGCGTCGCTGCCCAAGCTCAACTACGCGGCCGGCTCGCTCGCGCGGCGGATGATCGACGGTCCCGAGTCGGTCATCGGGCGATGGCTCGACGCGCCGACGTCACTCGACGGCTGGCGCATCGACGTGGCGAACATGACGGGTCGGTACGCGTCGGACGACTTCACGCGCGAGGTCGCCCGCACGATCCGGCGCACGATGTCCCAGGTCAACCCGGATGCCGTGCTCGTCAGCGAGCACTTCCACGACGCCGGCGCTGACCTCACGGGCGACGGCTGGCACGCGAACATGAACTACTCGGGCTTCACCCGGCCGGTGTGGACCTGGCTCGTGCCCCTGGGCTCCGCGCTGGGGTTCCTCGGTATGCCGGTCCCTGTCCCGCGGCGGGACGGCGCCTCGATGGTTGCGACGATGCGGGACTTCGACTCGGCTGTGCCGTGGGCGGTCACGGCCCACCAGTGGAACATGCTCGGCTCGCACGACACCGCTCGGCTGCGGACCGTCGTCGGCTCGCGCGAGGCCGTCGAGGTCGCCGCCGGACTGCTGTTCACGTACCCCGGCACGCCCGCGATGTTCGCGGGCGACGAGGGCGGGCTGACCGGGGTCACGGGCGAGCATGCCCGCGTGCCCATGCCGTGGGCCGCCATGTCCGGTCCGGACGACCCGCGCTGGGACGCCCGGACGTTCGACGTGTACCGCTCGCTCATCGCGGTGCGCCGAGGCAGCAGGGCGCTGCGGGAGGGCGGCATGCGCTGGGCGGTCGTCGGGCCCGACGCTGTGGCCTACCTGCGCGAGACGCTCGACGAGTGCGTCCTCGTCCTCGTCGCGCGGACGTCGTGGGAAGGCGCGAGCCTCCCGGCGCACCTGCTCGGACCGGGGTGCGAGCCCGAGAACCTCTACGGCGGCGCCCACCTCCCGGTCCGTGGCGACGCGCTGCACCTGCCGGGTGACGGTCCCGGGGTGCAGGTCTGGCGGCTGGCCTGAGCTCGGCGAACTAGGGTGTGCGCGTGACCGTGGAGACCTGGAGCGACGGCTACGCCGAGCTCGACCGGGCTCGGTGGGTCATCGAGGCGCCCAAGTCGCGCGCCCGGACCCCGTTCGAACGGGACCGGGCTCGGCTCGTGCACTCGTCGGCGCTGCGCCGCCTCGGAGCCAAGACCCAGGTGCTCGGACCGTCGTCGGACGACTTCGTGCGCACCCGTCTCACGCACTCGCTCGAGGTCGCGCAGGTCGGACGCGAGATCGGCAAGGCGCTCGGCTGCGACCCCGACGTCGTCGACACGGCGTGTCTCGCGCACGACCTGGGCCATCCACCGTTCGGCCACAACGGTGAACGTGCGCTCGCCTCGCTCGCCAAGGGCATCGGGGGCTTCGAGGGCAACGCTCAGACCCTGCGGCTGCTCACGCGGCTCGAGCCCAAGGTCGTCGCCCCCGACGGTCGTGCGGTCGGTCTCAACCTGACGCGCGCGAGCCTCGACGCGTCGGTCAAGTACCCGTGGTTCGCCGGGGAGGGCCCGCTGAGCCCGAGCGGGCTGCCCACGCACAAGTTCGGCGTCTACGCCGACGACGCGCCGGTCTTCGCGTGGCTGCGCGAGGGCGCGCCCACCGACCACAAGTGCCTCGAGGCGCAGGTCATGGACCTGGCCGACGACATCTCGTACTCGGTGCACGACGTCGAGGACGCCGTCGTCGGCGGACGGCTCGACCTGCGGGTCCTGACGGTCGACGACGAGCGTGCGCGGGTGCTCGCGGCGGTCGAGTCCTGGTACGGCGACCTCGTCTCGGGCCCGGAGCTCGAGGACGCGATGGACCGGCTCAACGCGGCCGACCTCTGGGCGCAGGGGTTCGACGGGTCGCGCGGCGCGCTCGCGATGCTCAAGGACGCCACCAGCCAGCTCATCGGACGGTTCGCGGGCGACGCGCACGCCGCGACGCGCGCTCGGTACGGCCCCGGGCCGTTGACGCGCTACGCCGCCGACCTCGTCGTCCCGGCCGAGACCCAGGCCGAGATCCTGGTCCTCAAGGGCCTCGCGGTCGCGTATGTGATGGCGCCGCGCGAGCTCGAGCCGCTGTACCACCGCCAGCGCGAGATCCTCGTGGACCTCGTGCGGGTCATGAGCGAGCGCGCCCCGCTCGCGCTCGAACCGCCGTTCGCCGCCGACTGGGTGCTCGCGGACGACGACGCGGCGAGGCTGCGCGTCGTCATCGACCAGGTCGCGTCACTCACCGACGTGTCGGCCGCCGAGATGCACGCGCGGCTCGTCCACCCACCGAGGCGCTGACCAGGAGGTCCGGGCAGTCCGGACGAGCGGGCTCGGCGCCGGCGGCGGTCCCGCCGCGGCCTAGACTCAGGCCGTGGCAGGACGGATCCGGCGGGAAGACGTGCAGGCGGTCCGTGAACGTGCCCACATCGAGGACGTCGTCGGCGAGCACGTGACCCTGAAGTCCGCAGGCGTCGGCTCGATGAAGGGCCTCTGTCCCTTCCACGACGAGCACTCACCGTCGTTCCACGTGCGTCCGCAGGTCGGCCTGTGGCACTGCTTCGGGTGCGGCGAGGGCGGCGACGTCATCTCGTTCGTGCAGAAGATCGACGGCCTGCCCTTCTCCGACGCCGTCGAGTACCTCGCGGGCCGCGTCGGCATCCAGCTGCGGTACGAGGAGGGCGGCGCGCCCCGCCCGGGCGACGAGCCGGGCCGGCGCCAGCGGCTGCTCGAGGCGCACCGCGCCGCGGCCGCGTTCTTCGCCGAGCAGCTCGCGACCCCGGGCGCCGCGACCGCGCGCGCGTTCCTGGCCGAGCGTGGCTTCGACCGGGGCGCCGCGGAGCAGTTCGGCGTCGGCTACGCGCCGCAGGGCTGGGACTCGCTCCTGCGCCACCTGCGCGGGCGCGGCTTCACCGAGGCGGAGCTCGTCGCGACCGGCCTGCTGAGCCAGAAGGCCGGCGGCGGCGTGTACGACAGGTTCCGGGGACGGCTCGTGTGGCCGATCCGCGAGGTCACGGGCGACACCGTGGGCTTCGGAGCGCGCAAGCTGTTCGAGGAGGACCAGGGCCCCAAGTACCTCAACACCCCCGAGACGGCCCTCTACAAGAAGTCCCAGGTCCTGTACGGCATCGACCTGGCGAAGCGCGAGATCGCCCGGGCGAAGCAGGTCGTGGTCGTCGAGGGCTACACCGACGTGATGGCGATGCACCTGTCCGGGGTCGGGACGGCGGTCGCGACGTGCGGCACCGCGTTCGGCCCGGACCATGCGCGCATCGTGCGGCGGCTCGTCGGGGACGCCGGCTCGAGCGGCGGAGTCCAGCTGGCGTCCGGCGCCTCGGTCGGCGGCGAGATCATCTTCACGTTCGACGGCGACGCGGCCGGGCAGAAGGCCGCGCTGCGCGCGTTCGGCGAGGACCAGTCGTTCTCCGCCCAGACGTTCGTCGCGGTCGAGCGCAGCGGCCTGGACCCGTGCGAGCTGCGGCAGGCGCAGGGGCCCGACGCGGTCCGGGCGCTCGTGGCCGGACGCACGCCGCTGTTCGAGTTCGTCATCCGCTCGACGCTCGCGGCGTACGACCTGGCGACCGCCGAGGGTCGCGTGGGCGCGCTGCGGGCTGCAGCGCCGGTCGTGGCCGGGATCCGGGACACCGCGCTGCGCCCCGAGTACACGCGGCTGCTCGCGGGCTGGCTCGGCATGGACCAGGCCTCGGTGCGCAGCGCGGTCTCGGTCGCAGGTCGCACCGCAGGCGCACGCCGGCCGGACGACGGCGGGGGCGCGCCGCGCCGCAACGACCCCGGCCCCGGCGACCCCCGGCGGCCCGGCCAGGGCGCCCCGACGCCCGTGCCCGTCGACCGGATGCCGCTGCCGGACGCGCGCGACCCGATCGCCCGCACGGAACGGACCGCGCTCGAGGTCGTCCTCCAGCTCCCCGCGCTCGTCCCTGCCGAGTTCGACGACCTCGGGGACGACGCGTTCAGCGCGCCCGCCTACCGCGCCGTGCACGAGGCGATCCGCGCCGCCGGCGGCCTGCAGGGCGCGCGCGAGGAGCTGGCTGCGGCCGGTGACCGGGGGAGCGCCGCCTGGGTCGCCCGCGTCCACGAGGAGGCCGCGAGCCCTGTTGCCGGGCTGGTCACCGAGCTGGCCGTCGCGCCGCTCCCCGAGGACCGCGCCGAGGTGCTGCCCGACTACGTGCGTGGCGTCGTCCTCGCGATCCTCGAGATCGGGTTCACACGGCGCATCGCCGATCTGCGCGGCCGGCTGCAGCGCATGGATGGCGCCGCCGACCCGGGCGGGTACCAAGCGCTGTTCACGGAGCTGATCGCGCTCGAGAACCGTCGTCGGACGCTGCGCGACAGCGCCTGACGGCCGCTGCGCGACGGCGCCTGAGCTCAGCGCAGGACGGCGAGTCCCGTGGCGTCGTCGGCAACGAGGTCGCCGGGCGAGGTGGTGTGCTGCACGGTCGCGGTCACGGTCATCGACCGCAGCGTGAGATACCCGTGGTAGTTCGACAGGAACGCCGTGTCCGTCGCGTCCCGACCCGTGGCGATGCGCAGCAGCGACCCCAGCGGTGCGAGCGCGGTCGCGTCGACCAGGTGCCAGGCTCCGTCGACGTAGGCCTCGACGACGGCGTGGAAGTCCATGGGGCTCAGGCCGGGCGCATAGACCGACACGAACCGTGCGGGCAGGTCCTTGGCTCGCAGCAGGGCGACGACCAGGTGGGCGAAGTCACGGCAGACGCCGCGGCGCTTGAGCAGGGTGTCCGACGCGGCGTCGGTCGGCAGGCTCGACCCGGGCGAGTAGCGCAGGTGGTCGCCCACCCAGGCGACGACCGCTGCGAGCAGGGCGGCGTCCTCGAGCCCGGCGAACTGCTGCCGGGAGAACGCGAGCAGCTTGTCGGAGTCCGCGTACCGGCTCGGCCGGCGGTACTCGATGAGGTCCGCGTCCTCGACGGGCGGGAGCGCCGCGGACCCGGTCACCTGCGCGTGGTAGTCGACGACCACACGACCCGCAGGAGCGTGCACCCGGTGGATCCGCGCACCGTGGTGGGTCTTGATCTCCAGGGGCTCCAGGGGGGCGTCCTGATGGGTCACCGTCAGGTGCTCGAACCGGTCGTACGCGCCGTCGGCGACGGCGATCGCCAGGTACAGCTCGGTTGACGAGGTGACGTCGAACGAGAGGTGGGACGAGACGGTGCGGAGCACGGACGTCGGTGTCCTTTCCGGGGTCGCAAGCAGCAGCCGAGCTGAAGGAGGAGGGGGCCGTGCGGTGGTGCAGCAGGTGAAGTGTGAGGCTCAGTCGGCGTTTGCGCCACTACCGGTCACCGTGCCGCGCTGTGCCCCGATGGCACGCACCTCAGAGCGTGGCATCGGCTGCCGGAAGCAGGATCTCGAAGGTCGTGCCGTGGCCGGGACCGGCGCTGGTGGCAGTGATCGTTCCGCCCTGGGCCTCGACGAGCGCCTTGGTGATCGCGAGCCCGATGCCCGAGCCGCCGTGGGTGCGGTCGCGGGCGGTGTCGACCCGGTAGAAGCGTTCGAAGAGGTGGGGAAGGTGCTGGGGTTCGATGCCCTCCCCGGTGTCCTCGACGACGATCCGCACCGCGCCGTGGTGGGCGGCCTCGGCTCTGACAGTCACGACCCCTCCGGCGGGGGTGTGTCGCAGTGCGTTGTCCAGGAGGTTGCCGAGCACCTGCCCCATCCGGTCGCGGTCGACGTAGAGCGGCGGCAGGTGGGGGCTGATGCGGGTGGCGAGCTCCAGACCGCGTGCCGCGAACCGGTCGCCGGCGGGCAAGGTGGCCGCTGCGACGATCTCCTGCGGGGTCGCGCGCACGCGCTGCAGCACGAGCTCGCCGCTCTCGGCCTGAGTGACCGCTGCGAGATCGTGGGCGAGCAGGGTCAGGCGAGAGGCTTGCGCGCGCAGGACCGCGACCGTCGCCGGAGTCAGCGACTCGACACCGTCTTCCAGTCCCTCCAGGTAGGCCGTGAGGGTCGCCACCGGGGTGCGGAGCTCGTGTGCGACGTCCGCGAGCAGACGCTGTCGGAGCGACTCGGAGTCGTGGAGGCGCGCCGACATGGCATTGAACGCCTCGGCGAGCTCGTCGAACTCGACCCCCAGGTGCGGGCTGGTGACGTGGGCGTCGAACCGCCCGCCGGCCACCCGCGCAGCGGCGGTCGACAGCGCGGCCAGGGACCTCCCGATGCGCCGGGTCAGGAACAGGCTGACGGCGAGCGCTGCCAGGACTGCTGCCGCCAGGGCCACGGACAGGGAGAGGGCGCTGGACGACCGGAACGCCTCCTCGGCATGCAGCACCGCGACCCGGTCGTTGCTTGCGCCGGCCTGGAGCATGTGGCTGTGGAAGGTCGCGGGGCCGATCGCCCCGGCAACCAACCAGGCGGTGAGGCCAGCGGTGACCACCACGAGCGCGATGGCCACCAAGAGCCGGGAGGCCAGCCCGGACCGGCTTCGCGGCGGTCCCGGGTCGACCATCAGCCCTGGCCCATGCGGTAGCCGACCCCGCGCACCGTCCGCACGAAGCGCTGCTCCTCGGCCGTGTCGCCGAGCTTGCGCCGGACGTGCAGCACGTGGACGTCGACGAGGTGCTCGTCGCCGACCCAGTGGTCGCCCCAGACCGCCTCGATGAGCGCATGCCGACTGAAGGCCATGTGAGGTCGGGTCGCCAAGGCCACAAGGACGTCGAACTCCGTGCGCGTCAGGGCGGCGACCGTCCCGTCGATGCGCACCTCGCGCGCATCGATGTCGATCGACAGGGTGCCGAACACCAGGGGCGGTGCGGGCGACGCGCTCACACCGGGGCCAGCGGTGCCCGCCGTCGACCGCCGAGGCCGACGCAGCATCACGCCGACCCGCGCCGTCAGCTCACGCGGGCTGAACGGCTTGGTCACGTAGTCGTCGGCGCCCACCGCGAGCCCGATGAGGGTGTCGACCTCGTCCGCGCGTGCGGTGAGCATGACCACGTAGCAGTCGGAGAACGTCCGCAGCTCCCGGCAGACCTCGACCCCGTCCATGCCCGGCAGCCCGAGGTCCAGGACGACCACGTCGGGGTCGACGGTCCTGGCCAACTCCAGGGCATCGAGACCGTTGAACGCCACATGGACCTCGAAACCGTCGCGTTCCAGGTAGCCGGCCACCAGCCGGGCCAGCGGCTCCTCGTCGTCGACGACGAGAGCGCGATGGGCAGCGATTCCCGCGGCAGCTGTCGACGTCACGGACCCCATTGTGCAGGCCGGCATCCGCCCGCCCGGTCGCCTCGCGGCAGCCGAGACCCTGGGAGGACTTTCTCAGCAGATCTTCATCGTTCGTGGGTCACGTCGTCGCACGGCCCGACGAGGAGTCTTCATCGGACCTTGATCGAACGTCGATCAGTTGAGCAGGGCGACGGGTCGAAGGTGAGGTGTCCGACCCTCATGCCCAGGAGGCCCTCGTCGTGGTTCAGCTCGACACGTCACCGATCCCGGTGACCGTGGTCCACGCCGAGGCATGCCACTTCTGCGACGAGGCCGAGCGCGAGCTCGCCGGGCTGGCCGAGCAGTTCCGGCTCGCGGTGCAGGTCGTTCCGCTCGACTCTGCGGAAGGCCGCGGCCTCGTGGATCTCCACCGCCCCGCCATGAACCCTCTTGTCCTGGTCGACGGGGCGTACTTCAGCTCCGGCCGCCTGCCGCGCAAGAAGCTCACGCGGCTCCTCGCCGCTCGCGCCACCGCGTCAGCGCCCGGCGCGGGCCTCGGTGCCGCGTCGATGGGGCGTTGAGCCGTGGGTGCTGACCTGCTCACGACCGGCAGCATCATTGCGGCGTTCTTCGCCGGTGGGGTGGCGCTGTTCGCGCCCTGCTGCATCGTGTTCCTGGCGCCGAGCTACCTGGCCGGCGCCGTGAAGAACCGGCTGTGGAGACTGCTGCCGCTGACGTTCATCTTCGCTGCCGGCCTGGCTCTCGTCCTGGTCCCGTTGACGATGGGGATGAGCCTGCTGGCCGGTGCGATCGCCCGGTACCACGCACCGCTGTACTACGCGGGCGGCACGTTGATGATCGTCCTCGCGCTCCTGGCGCTGTCGGGCAGGATGTGGTCGTTGCCGAGCTTCATGCGCACGCCGGACACGACGCGGGGGGACTCGGCGAGCTTCTTCGCCCTCGGTGTCTTCTCGGGGATCGCGTCCAGCTGTTGCGCCCCGGTGCTCGTCGGGGTGATGACGTTGTCCGCACTGTCCGGGTCGGCGATCGGCGGCCTCGCGCTCGGCCTGGCGTTCGTGTTCGGCATGGTCTTCCCGCTGTTCGTCATGGCCCTGCTGTGGGATCGGGCGCGGCTGGGCGAGCGCAGGCTCTTCCGGGCGAAGCTCGTCCGCATCCGCCTGGGCGGCGGGAGACTCTTGGTGACGAACACGCTCAACCTGGGCGTCGCCGTCGCGTTCGTCGTGATGGGCGGCTTCATCATCGCCCTGGCAGGCAGCGCCGACATGACGGGCGGGACCGCATTCCAGGCCTCCGCGGGACAGGCCCTGGCCGACGTCTTCATGAGGATCCAGCGGTGGACGCAGCCCGTGCCCGAGCCGGTGCTGGGACTCGCCCTGCTGGCCCTCGCGGCCGTGTTCGTCTGGGCGACGCTAGTCGGCCGACGACGGCACCCGGCCCCGCCGAGCCGCAGCGCTGGCAGCGACCTGCCGCCGACCGGCGACCGGCCGACTGATGGCGACGATGCCCCGTCGTGCCACGACACCTCGACAAGCCAAGGGAGCGGTCGATGACCTCCGGGACCGCCATGCGACGCGAGCAGGAGCGCCAGGCCGCACTGGACCGCGTGACCGCGCTGGATCGAGCCGCCGCGCTGCGGCGTCGACGGCTGGCGACCATCGCCTGGACGACGGGATTGCTCGTCGTGGTCGGCCTCCTCGTGGCCGGGCTGGCGTCGGCGCGACCGACGCAGTCCTCCCAGGCGCGCACGGCCCCGGCGTTCACCTTGCCGACGACTGACGGCACGAGCGTGTCCCTGGCGGCGCTGCGCGGCACCCCCGTGCTCCTGTACTTCAGCGAGGGGGCCGGCTGCGACGCCTGCCTGGTCCAGATGGCCAAGATCGAGAGCGACCCGGCGTTCACCGCGACCGGTATCAGAGTCCTGCCCATCGTGATGAACACTGCCGCGCAGATCACCCCCGACATGACCCGCCTCGGCGTCACGACACCCTTCCTGCTCGACGACGGCACCACGTCGAAGGCCTACGACACCCTCGGCAAGGGCATGCATGAGGGCCTGCCCGGTCACGGCTTCGTCCTCATCGACGCCCAGGGCGTCCAGAAGTGGTCCGCCGACTACCCCTCGATGTGGATCGCGCCCGCCGACCTGCTCCGCGAGGTCGAGTCGCGCCTGTGAGCCGCCCGACGCGCCGTACGACAGAGCCGGAGTCCACCATGGAGGACTGCTGACGGACGCTGTCGGCGAAGGGAGTCGTCATGAGCTCGACGAGCCGGTCCGCCGTCCTGTCGGTCTCCGGTCTGTACTGGGCGTCGTCGGCGGCGGTCGTGGAGGCCGTGCTCTCCCGGCGTGACGGGGTGCACAGCGTCGAGGCCAACCCCGTGGACCAGACCGCCACGGTGACGTACGACCCCGAACGCACCTCGGTGGCGCAGCTGGCGGGGTGGGTGCGCGACTGCGGATATCACTGCGCCGGCCAGTCCGTCCCCGATCATCTGTGCGACCCGATGGACGAGCCGACCGCCCACGGCGCGGCAGCAACGCGCCCCGCACCCGGCATGCCCACAGCTCATGAGACCCATGCCGGCCATGAGGCGCTAGCAGGTCATGAGGTGCATGCCGGCCTCGAAGCTCCGCGGATGCGGGGCGCCCAGGAGGTGATGGGGCACGGCGGTCACCACGGCGAGATGTCGATGGACAGCATGGTCCGCGCCATGCGCAACCGGTTCCTGCTCGCGGCCGCGCTCTCGGTGCCGGTGCTGCTGTGGTCGCCGATCGGACGCAAGGTTCTCGGCTTCGAGGTGCCCGCGCCGTTCGGTCTGCGTGACGACGTGTGGGCGTTGGCGTTGTCGCTGCCGGTGATCTTCTACTCGGCGTGGATCTTCTTCGACGGTGCCTACCGGGCGGTGCGCGCGCGGACCCTCGACATGATGGTGCTCGTCGCGGTCGGCGTCGGTGCCGGTTGGGTCTACAGCCTGGGTGTGACGCTCACGGGCGGTGGCGAGGTCTTCTACGAGGCGGCGACGGTGCTGACCTCGTTCGTCCTGCTCGGGCACTGGTTCGAGATGCGGGCGCGCGGCGGCGCCAACGACGCCGTACGGACGTTGCTCGAGCTTGCACCGGCGATGGCCCTGGTCCTGCGCGACGACGAGCCCGTCGAGGTCCCGACCGCCGACGTGCAGGTCGGAGATCTCCTGCTGGTCCGACCTGGCGCGAAGGTTCCGGTGGACGGGGTCGTGGAGAGCGGGGAGTCCGAGGTCGACGAGTCGATGGTGACCGGGGAGAGCCTGCCGGTCGCCAAGACTCCCGGCTCGGCGACGATCGGAGCGTCGATCAACACCACCGGGACGCTGCGGGTGCGGGCCGTCAAGGTCGGGGCCGACACCGCGCTTGCACAGATCGTGGCGCTCGTCCAGGAGGCGCAGAACTCCAAGGCCCCCGGTCAGCGCCTGGCGGACCGGGCCGCCTTCTGGCTGGTCCTCGTGGCGCTCGTGGCGGGCACCGCGACGTTCCTGGTGTGGCTCGCGAGCGGGGCGAGCGTGCAGACCGCGATGCTGTTCGCCATCACCGTCGTCGTGATCACCTGCCCGGATGCTCTCGGCCTGGCCACCCCGACAGCGATCATGGTCGGCACCGGCCTGGGCGCCGAGCGGGGGGTCCTGTTCAAGAACGCCACGGCGCTGGAGACCTCGGCGCGGATCGACACAGTCGTGATGGACAAGACCGGGACCCTGACGAAGGGCACCCCCGAGGTCACCGACGTCGTCGTCGACGGGATGGACGAGATCCGGGTCCTCGTGCTCGCCGCGGCCGTCGAGCAGGAGTCGGAGCACCCGCTGGCTGCGGCGGTCGTCCGGTACGCGCGGACGAGGGGCGCGGCGGCCGTCCGGGCCACCGAGTTCCGCAACGTCGCGGGCCGCGGCGCCGGCGCGGACGTCGAGGGGCACCGCGTGCTGGTGGGGAACCGGAAGCTGATGGCCGCGGAGCACATCGAGCTCGGCCAGCTCGCTCAGGCCCGTGACGGGTTCGCGGCCGCCGGGCGCACCGCGGTCTTCGTCGCCGTCGACGGCACAGCAGTCGGCGTGATCGCCATGGCCGACGCCGCTCGGGAGACGGCAGCGCAGGCGGTCGCGGCTCTGCACGAGGCCGGGGTGCAGGTCGTCATGCTGACTGGCGACAACCAGGCCACCGCCGACCGCATCGCCGGTCAGCTGGGGATCGACCGGGTGATCGCCGAGGTGCTGCCCGGAGACAAGGCCGCCAAGGTCGCCGAGCTGCAGGCCGGCGGGAAGCGGGTCGCCATGGTCGGGGACGGGGTGAACGACGCGCCCGCACTCGCGCAGGCCGACCTGGGCATCGCGATCGGCGCAGGGTCCGACGTCGCCATCGAGACCGCGGACGTCGTCCTGATGCGCTCGGACCCGCTGGACGTACCGATCGCGCTGCGGATCGGCACGGGCACCGTGCACAAGATGCGGCAGAACCTGGGCTGGGCCATCGGGTACAACGCCCTGGCCCTGCCCATCGCGGCCGGCGCGTTCGAGCCGTCGATCGGCCTCGTCCTGCGCCCGGAGATCGCGGCCTTGTCGATGTCCGGGTCCAGCCTGATCGTCGCCGTCAACGCCCTGCTCCTCAAGCGGCTCCGCCTGCCCGCGCCGGTCGGGCTGGGCGGTCCTGTCGCTTCGGTGGCGGGCGCCTCTGCTGCCGCCCGCCAGCGATGACGACGCGGGCTGGCGGTCGGACGACGCAGGCCGTCCCGCGAATTCCGCACCTGCCGGTGTCGGAGATGCGGATGGTCGTGGTGGGGTTTCGCCCGCCACGCGCAGGACGCGCCTGAGCCCCGTGCCAGTCGCGGCCATCTGCGACTCGCAGGCTGAGGCTTCAGCGAACCTTCACAGACGCTTCGTAGGACCTTAGTCCCGGCTGCGTAGGTTCTGCCGAGTCGCACTGCGCCACCTCACGGTGCGTGCGACGTTCCGAAGCTTTCCTTCCGTTCTCTGGAGTCCGACTTGGCCTCGACGCCCCGCCCGTCCGTGATCGACTCCGCCAAGGGGCTCGATCGCCGCCGATTCCTGCAGCTCGGAGCGGCTGGCGTCGTCGTCGTGGGAGCCGGTGCCTTTGCTGGTGTGCGACTCCTCGGCGGGCCGCAACCCGTCGGCCCTACCAACGCGATCGTCGCGGCGACCGAGGCAGCGCGGCACTCGACGGGGAACATCGTTCGGCGTGAGCTTCGGGCTGCCCCGACGACGATCGACCTGGCGGGCAGGACCGTGCAGACGTGGGCCTTCGACGGCGCAGTGCCCGGTCCTGAGCTGCGGGTGAAAGCCGGGGACGAGCTCCGGATCCGCCTGAGCAACGGTCTGCCGGCTCCCACCAGCGTCCACTGGCACGGCCTCGCCCTGCGCAACGACATGGACGGCGTCCCGGGGATCACCCAGGACGCGGTCGCGGCCGGCAGCACCTTCGACTACACGTTCGTCGCACCGCACCCAGGGACCTACTGGTTCCACCCGCACGTCGGCGTCCAGCTCGACACCGGACTCCAGGCGCCTCTCATCGTCGAGGATCCGCACGAGCCCGGACGGTACGACGAGGAGGTCGTCCTGGTGCTGGACGACTGGACCGACGGCTGGGGCGACTCCCCGGACCAGATCCTGGCGCGGATGAAGCGAGACGGCATGACGATGGCGGGCTCGTCGATGTCGGGCATGGCGATGGACGGCATGGCGATGGGCGGGGCGGACCCCGGCTCGATGTCCATGTCGGACAGCATGCCGTCCGCAGATCGGCCACTCGGCGCGGACACCGGCGACGTCGCCTATCCGGTCCATCTCATCAACGGCAGACCCCCGCAAGATCCCTTCGTCATCAGCGCCGCACCGGGTCGGCGGATTCGGCTGCGGATCATCAACGCCGGCAGCGACACCGCCTACCGGTTCGCCGTCGGAGGTCACCGCCTCACCGTGACCCACACCGACGGATTCCCCGTGGACCCCCTCGACGTCGACACGCTGATCATCGGCATGGGCGAGCGCTACGACGTCGTGATCACGACCGGCGACGGCGCCTTCCCCGTCGTGGCGGTCCCCGAGGGCAAAGCCGCCGCACCAGCAGTCGCCGTCCTGCGCACCGCGACCGGTGCCACACCCGCAGTGGACGCCCGGCCGGCGGAGCTCGACGGCCGCCTCCTCGCCTACGCCGACCTCGCCCCGACAGCGGCAGCAGCGCTCGAGCCGCGGGCACCCGACCGCGAGCTCGAGCTCGACCTGCAGATGGTCAACGGCGGACGGCAGTGGCTCATCAACGGCGCGGCCTTCGGCAACCATGACGCGCTCCAGATCCGTGCCGACGAGCGAGTCCGGCTGGTCATGACCAACGCCTCAATGATGTTCCACCCCATGCACCTCCACGGGCACACGTTCGCACTCGCGGGCCCGAACGGTCGCCCGGGGATCCGCAAGGACACCGTCAACGTGCTGCCGATGGGAACGGTCGCCGTCGACCTGCAGGCCGACAACCCGGGTCAGTGGGCCCTGCACTGCCACAACACCTACCACGCCGAGCTCGGCATGATGACGGTCCTGTCCTACGTCGCATGAGCCGTCCTTGCGCGGCCGAGACCGCTGGCGACCGGTGGTGGATGCCGCGCGTGTGTCGGGGCTGGGCAGGGCTGAAGCGAGTCTTGCCTGGACAGGTCGTCTGGAATCTGAGGAGCCACGTGAGCAAGCGCGAGAAGCAGGCAACCGATCGTGCGCCGTGGTGGCTGCCATGCCCCTCGCCTGCCGGCGTTCGTCGCGAAGTACGCGAACGGTCCCCAGGCGCCGGAGCCGGGCGCAGCGTGCTCGGGTCGTGTCGGCGCCAGCTGACGCGCGAAGGCGTCGTCGGCCTGGACGTTCCGGGCTGCCGCCACGATCGCCGGTGATGCCGCCCCGGCGGGCGCGGGCGCATCGGGGCTTGAGGACGAATGGCTGATCACATCATCGAGCCGCGCACCACGGCAGCCTGCGTCCGTCATCGGCACAGCGGACGGGCCGCGATCTACAGGCGACTGCGCCACTCGTCGGCGAGCAGGGCGTAGCAGAGACCGTCGAGCCACACGCCGGAGCGATGCAGTGACTCGCGGACGGTGTGCTGCTCTCGGCGCATCCCGACCCGTTCCATCAGGCGCCAGGACGACTCGTTGGCAGCGAAGCAGCTGGCCGTCACGCGACGCAGGCCGAGGTCCTCGAAGCAGATCCGGATCAGCTCTCGGACCGCTTCGGTGGCGTACCCCTGGCCGGCGTGATCAGGGTGCAGCGCCCAACCGAGCTCCGCCTGCACTCCGCGCGCGTGCTCGACGACCTCGGCCTGGGCCCAGGCGTCCGACACAGCGAGCATGAGGTCGCCGATGACCTCGCCGTCGTGCTCGATGACCAGCGTCTTCGGCAACCGAACCGGATGGTTGAACGCGGCTCGGTACTCGTCCACCGTGGTCGGCGCGCGAGTGATCCAGTGGTTGACGCTCGCAAGCCGGCGGTACCGCCACGTCGGTTCCACGTCGGTCGCTGCCGCCGCTCGCAGCGACAGGCGAGCCGTCCGCACCGGCCATGCCACGGTGTCGAGGGGGGTGGCCATGGCACATCTTGGCACGCGCATCGTCGTCCCCGACGAGGCCTCAGGTTGCCTTCGTCGCTGGCGCCACAGACCCGCGGGAGTGCAGCGGCAGCGGATATCGGTGGACCTGGCCGGGCTCGCTGCCAACCCCGTCCTGGACGACCTGGATGAGGAGCTCGACCGCCCGCCGACCGAGCAGCTCGTGCGGGATCGCAAATGATGACAGGCCCGGTCGAAGCCACTCGGCCAGCGGGTAGTCGTCGAAGGACACGATGGACACGTCGTCGGGGATCGTGAGCCCCGCCTCCTGGAGGGCCTGATAGCTCCCGAACGCGAGGCGGTCGTTGAAGCAGATGATCGCTCGCGGTCGAGCGTGCTTGTCGAGCAGCGCTCGAGTCGCGCGCCAGCCGTGCGGTGGCAACCAGTCGTCGCAGAGATACCCCGAGGCGGGCGTGAGGCCAGCGGCGGCGAGCACGTCCCGGATGCCTGCGAGGCGCTCCACGCCGGCGACCGTGCCCGGCGACATGTCGTCCGTCTCCGGGCCGGCGCCAATCAGGTGGATCTCGCGATGTCCGGCATCCAGCAGCAGGCGAGCGGCAGCTCGTCCGGCCTCGATCTCGTCGGGAATGACTGCGGGCGCGTTCGTGGGGCCCGTCGAGAGGGTGTTGAGAAGGACCGTCGGGACCCGGTCGAGCAGGGCGGGCACGTGTCGCGTGCGCGTGAACATCGAGGCCAGGATGATGCCGTCGACCTGGCGGTCCTGCATCGCCTCAAGCAGTGCGCTCTCGATCTCTGGGTCGCCCTCGGTCTCACCGATGAAGAGCATGAAGCCGTGGTCGCGGGCAGCCTCGATGGCGCCCTTGATCATGTCGCCTGCGAGCTGCGACGTGGCCACCGTGTCGGAGACCAGGCCGAGCGTGCGCGTCTTGCCCTTCCGCAGACCGATCGACACGATGTTCGGCCGATACGACAGGTCGGCGGCGGCGCCACGCACGCGGTCCTGGACGGCATGAGAGATGCGCAGCTCATCGCCGCGCCCTGAGAGAACCAGCGAAGCGGTTGGCGACGACACGCCGGCAGCGCGTGCGACGTCGGCCAAGGTCACGCGACTGCGACCCACCTGATTCCTCTCGTCGCCTAGGAATCCTAGACGTGTCGCGCGGGTGCCCTGCGCCGCACGAGGGAAGGTCGAGATCCGGACGTGACCGATCTGTGACCATCGCGCGCTTGACAGCGGGCCTTTCCAATCGTCAGTATCTTGCTTGCTAAGCCGATTTAGCAACCGGTCCGACGACCGTCGGACGTGCTTCGACGAAGAAGGAGACACCGTTGTCTCGAGCCAGTGAGAGGAACCGCCGCACCGCCATTGCGGCTTCCTTGTGCCTCGCCAGCATCATGACTGCCGCCGCGTGCAGTGCACCGGGTACCACGCAGGCCGTCGCTCAGACCGCCACGACCGGCAGCACCACCGGTGTCGCCCCGACGTGCGGCGCCGACCCGGTCGTTCTCAGTACGTACATCGAGACCGGCTTCGCGCTGCCCAAGTCTCTGACCGAGGAGTTCACGAAGCAGCACCCGAACGTGACCTTCGACATCCGCGAGGACCAGTTCGCGGTGATCACCCAGAACGCGCCCCGGGTCCTCGCCGATGACCCGCCCGACCTGATGCGCCTCCCGCAGGTGTCCGATCTCGCGAAGGACGGGTTGCTGCTGAACCTCGACTCCTACGCGACCGCGTTCGGGTGGGACAAGTGGCCGGCGTCGCAGCTCATGCAGATGCGAGTCGACGGCGAGGGGCGACGCGGCAACGGGCCGCTGTATGCGATGGGCCTGAACTACTCGATGACCGGGGTCTTCTACAACAAGGACCTCGCCGCGCAGATCGGCATGACCGAGGCGCCGAAGACCCTCGCCGAGCTTGACGGCTACCTGCAGAAGGCGAAGGACGCGGGCATCACGCCGATCGCGCAGTTCAACGGGGGAGCGACGGGTGGACTCGCGTTCCCGCTGCAGGCCCTCATGGCTTCCTACGGCCAGCCGTCCAAGATCAACGCGTGGACGTTCCAGCAGCCCGACGCGACGATCGACACGCCGGACAACCTGAAGGCGGCCGAGCATCTGGACAAGTGGATCAAGGCGGGCTACTTCGCTGCCGACGTGAACTCGCTCGACTACTCCACCATGATGAGCCGGTTCGTCGGAGGCAAGTCGCTGCTGATGTTCAACGGCGACTGGGAGTCCGGCAACCTCGACACCCAGATGCCGGGGAAGGCCGGCTTCTTCCTGCTCCCGCCGGTCGACGCGGGTGGCAAGGTCGGTGCGATGTCCGCGCCGCTGACCTACGGGATCGCGGCAAAGGCCAAGCACCCCGCCTGCGCGGCGTTCTTCCTCGACTGGATCGCGACCAACGACACAGCTCGCACGATCGCGGTCGAGGTCGGAGGCTCGCACCCCATGGGTCCGACAGACGCGTTCATGCCGAAGGTCGACGCGAGCTCGGTGACGGCCCAGACGCTGGCCGCGGGATCGACCATCGGCACGGACGACGGATCGATGGAGTTCATCGCCAACGCGACCGGTGAGATCTACGCGAAGAGCTGGACGCCGAACCTGCAGAAGCTCATGGGGGGTCAGCAGACGCCCGCGGGCCTCCTCTCCGCCGTGCAGGCCGACTACGAAGCGAAGATCGGCGGCTGACATGACAGCGACGACCGGAATCACCGGCCGCCGCGAGATGGTCGAGCACTCGACGACCAGCCTTCAGGACAGGCGCCGCGCCCTCAAGGCGCGGCGCCTGCGCCGAGGATGGGTCGCGCTCGCTCTCGTGGTTCCCGCAGCCCTGTTCTACGGCGTGTTCGTCCTGCGGCCCCTCGCCCTGACGTTCCAGTACTCGTTCTACGACTGGAACGGCGTGACCGGGGCGACGTGGGTCGGGTGGGCGAACTACGCGCGACTCCTGCACGACAAGGAGATGCTTGGTTCGATCCTCAACGCGCTCGAGCTCATCATCTACTTCTCCTTCGTCCCCGTCATCCTCGGGCTGTTCACCGCGGCCACGATCCGCAAGTTCGCGGCGAGCCGACTGGCAGTCGTGTCTCGTACGGTGCTCTTCCTTCCGCAGGTCATCCCGTTGGTCGCGGCAGGAATCATGTGGACCTGGCTGATGGCGTCCGACGGGGTCGTCAACCAGATCCTGCGCGCGATCGGTCTGGGCGCCCTGGCACGGCCGTGGCTCGGAGACTTCGACTCTGCCCTGCCGGCCGTCGGTGTCATCGGTGCGTGGGTGGCACTCGGTCTGTGCATGCTCCTGCTGCTCGCCGGCATGACCAAGATCGACCCCGCGCTCTACGAGGCGGCGCGCATCGATGGCGCGGGTGCGATCCGTGAGTTCTTCGCGATCACGCTGCCGAGCCTGCGGCAGGAGATCGGTGTGTGCGTCACCGTCACCGTGATCGCCGCGCTGGCCAGCTTCGACATCATCTACATCTCGACCCAGGGCGGACCCGGCAACAGCACCCTCGTTCCCGGCCTCGAGATCTACTACCTGGCGTTCTTCAGCCGCGAGATAGGCCAGGCATCCGCTCTTGCCGTGGCGTTCATGGTGCTCGTGCTCGCGATCGTCCTGCCCATCCAGCGACTCACCAAGGATGTCGACTCATGATCATCTCTCGCCGGGAGAAGTGGGTGGGCAACACCCTTCTCGTCGTGCTCATGGCCGTGACGATCCTCCCCTTCATCACGCTCCTCGTCACCGCCCTGCACCCGGCGGGCACATATCCGTCGGGCCTTGAGTGGCCCAAGGTCATGCACTGGGAGAACTTCGTCACCGCATTCCAGTCCGCGAAGATGGGAAAGCTCCTGTGGTCGAGCGTTCTCATCGTGATCGGGGTCGTCCCCATCTCGATCTTCATCTCGACCCTCGCGGGCTTCGCGCTCGGCCACCTGCGTCCACCGGGAGGCCGCGTCATCTTCGTGGTCTTCGTGCTCGGGCTCACGCTGCCGTTCCAAGGTGTCATCGTCCCGCTGTACTTCCAGATGCGTGACTTCGGACTGCTGAACACCCGCTGGGCGATCATCCTTCCGCTCATCGGGCTCTACATGCCGTTCGCGGTGATGTGGATGCGCGCGCACTTCGTCAACATGCCGACGGAGCTCTCGGAGGCCGCGCGCATGGACGGCGCCAACACGTGGAAGCTGTTCACGAGCATCCACCTGCCGCTGTCGATGCCTGCGCTCTCCTCGCTCGCCATCCTGCTATTCCTGTGGACGTGGAACCAGTTCCTCCTCGCGGTGGTGCTCGTGGACGACGCGACGATGAGAACGATGGCCGGGGCCCTCGGTGCGTTCCAAGGCCAGTACGGCACCGACATCCCCCTGCTGTGCGCGGGGTCGCTGCTCATCCTCACGCCCACGTTGATCGTGTTCTTGGTGTTCCAACGGAAGTTCGTCTCCGCGTTGCTCCAGGGGGCGGTCAAGGGATGAGTGTTCGTCGACCCCCGTTCGACCCCGAGATCGCGGTAGCGCTGGTCGACCAGTCCGAGATCGTCGTCACCGCGCTCGCCCCCGGTGAGATCACCGCACTCCGGGCTCGCGCGGTTCCGTCGGACGTCCGGGCCGCCGCCGCGGAGGCGGGATGCGCGGTGAGCGAGCACTCCGCGCCGGGACCTTCGGGTGGCGTGCGTGTGATGCTCGTTCGGCCCACCGATGTCACGGAGCCCGTCCCCGTTCTGCTCCACCTTCATGGCGGTGGCCTGATCGTGGGCGACGTCTCCGACAACGTCGACATGGCGCTGGATGTCGCACCTGGATGGGCGATCGCATCGGTGGAGTACCGCCTGGCGCCGGAGCACCCGTACCCGGCAGCTGTCGAGGACGCGTTCGCGGCGTTGACCTGGCTCACAGCGGAAGCAGCTGGTCTGGGCATCGATCCTGGGCGCGTCGTCGTGGCCGGTGTGAGCGCAGGCGGCGGGATCGCGGCGTCACTCGCCTTGCTCGCGCGTGATCGCGGCGGTCCGGACCTGCTCGGGCAGCTGCTCGTCTATCCCATGCTCGACGACCGCAACGACAGCGGCTCCGGGCACCAGATGGCCGGCGTCGGGTCATGGGACCGGAACGCCAACGCCACGGGTTGGGCCGCCTACCTCGGAACCCGCGCGGGAGGTCCGGATACCCCTGCCTACGCGTCCGCTTCCCGCGCCGCGACGCTGGGTGGTCTCCCGCCGGCATTCATCGACGTCGGCTCGGCCGAGACCTTCCGTGACGAGTGCGTGCAGTACGCCGCGCGGATCTGGGACGAGGGTGGTGACGCCGAGCTGCACGTCTGGCCCGGCGGGTGCCACGGGTTCGACGGGCTCGCGCCAGCAGCTCAGATGTCGCTCGCGGCGAGAGCCGCACGTGCCAGATGGCTCGAGCGACTCACGTCCCGCACTCACGAAGGCGCAGGCCGCCCCGGCCTCGCTCGACCGACATCCTCGTTGCTCACCCTCACGGAGTCCTGCTCGTGAACGACCGCGGCCCCCAGCTCGTCACCTATGCCGACCGCCTGGCCGGAGACCTCTCCGGTCTCGCGGACCTGCTCGACGGGCCACTCGACGGCGCCTTCACCGGAGTGCACGTCCTGCCGTTCTTCACCCCGCACGACGGGGTCGATGCGGGGTTCGACCCTCGTGACCACACGGCTGTCGACCCTCGACTGGGGACCTGGGCGGACGTGCAGCGCCTCGCGCACCGACGGATCGTGATGGCCGACGTCATCGTGAACCACGTCTCGGTTCAGTCCGCGCAGTTCCGCGACGTGCGGGAGCGCGGAGAGGAGTCACCGTGGGCCCCGATGTTCCTCACGCTCTCATCCGTGTTCCCCGACGGTGCCACGGAGGCGGAGCTGGCACGCATCTACCGCCCCCGCCCGGGCTTGCCGTTCACGGCGATGACCCTGGGCGGTGAGCGTCGCCTGGTCTGGACGACGTTCACGGGGGATCAGATCGACATCGACCTACGAAGCACCCAGGCCTGGGACTACCTGGAATCGGTGGTCGACACGCTGACCGCCGGCGGAGTGAGCCAGCTACGGCTCGACGCGGTGGGTTACACCGGCAAGCAGGCCGGCACGGACTGCTTCATGACACCGGCAACAGACGAGTACACCGACCGGATCATTGAGAGAGCCCACGCACGGGGGGCCTCCGTGCTCGTCGAGGTGCACGGGCACCACACGCAGCAGATCGAGATCGCCCGCAAGGTCGACTACGTGTACGACTTCGCGCTGCCCCCGCTCGTCCTCCACGCCCTGACCACGGGTGACCTCGCGCCGCTCGATCACTGGATGCGGATCCGACCCTCCAATGCGGTCACCGTCCTCGACACGCACGACGGCATCGGCATCGTCGACGTCGGCTCGTCTGACTTGCGACCCGGGGAGCCGAGCCTGCTCTCGCCGGCCCAGATCGACGCGCTGGTCGAGACGATCCACGACAACAGCGGCGGAACGTCGCGCCTGGCCACCGGTGCCGCCGCCTCGAACCTGGACCTCTACCAGGTCAACTGCACGTTCTACGACGCGCTCGCTCGCGACGACCGGCGATACGTCCTCGCGCGCTTGATCCAGCTCTTCGTTCCTGGCGTCCCCCAGGTGTATTACGTCGGGCTCCTCGCCGGAGCGAACGACATGGAGCTGCTGGAACGTACCGGCGTGGGTCGAGACGTCAACCGCCACTACTTCACGGCGGGTGAGATCGCCACCGATCTCGATCGGCCGGTGGTGCGCGCCCAGCTGGACGCCCTGCGTGCGCGCGCCACGCACCCCGCGTTCGACGGTTCGTTCTCGTGGGACGTCCAGGACACCCGGGCCCGTCTCACGTGGATCTCGGGCGACGAACGAGCCGAGCTCCACCTGGATGTCGACAGCGCGGCCTACGCGATGACAGTCACCGCTGCAGACGGCGACCACTGTGTTGTCTCGGCGGGCACGCTCGCGGCCCGAATGGGCTAGGCCGTCGCTCGGCGCCCTCACGACATCTCGACGGAGGTGGCGCTCCGAGCGATCGCCGTGACCCTCGGGGTCGTGGTGCTGGTCTGGCTGGCCGCAGCACGCGCCGACCGTCGCCGGCAGGGAGCCTGGCCCGGTGCCGTTCACGCCGACGGGACGACGTCACGGCGAGGTGCCGCCGGCGACGGTGTCCTGCCGTGACGCCCATCCCGTGGGTCACGATCGCCCCTGCCTCGGCAACGTGAGGATCTCGGCCCCGTCGTCGTTGATGGCGATCGTGTGCTCGCTTCCCTCCGAGCTCAAGAAACGCCGCCGTCCCGGTTTCAAGAGGACATTCGTGCGTCAGAAACCGTACAAAACACCACATTCACGGGTGGATCGAGGCTCAAGTGGCCACACTCGGTGTCCGATCTGAGTTGTGGGGCTACCTTCGAGTAGATGGACGGGATTGGGGGCAGGATGTCGTGCTGGCCGTCACCGGGAGGCATGCAGTGGTCCACGGGCCATGGAATCGCCGCAGGCTGAGCACGCGCACGAGCTGGCTCGCCGCGAGCTCGTGGCTCATCCTCGCCGTGGGCGCCGTCACGACCCTGGCCCTGCCGGGACCGCCCGACGGCGTGCCGGTTCGCACCGCGTTGGTCGTCACGCTCGCCGTGTTCTTCGCCTCGCTGCTCGGCCGCCTCGTTCTGGTCGCACCGCGGGACCCGCGCCGTCGCGGCGCCCTCCTGTTCCTGGCCGGCGCCGTCGCGCTGTGGGCCTTGGGCAGCGCGAGCGTCAGCGCTGCCATGACCGTCGGCGTCGTCACATTCCCGGCTCCCGGTGAGATCCTCTGCCTCGCCTCCTACCTCGGGATGGCAGCATTCCTCCTGCTCGATGTCCGCAGGTTGCCGGCGACGACGGTGGCGATCTGGCTGGAGGCGGCGGTGGTGTGCGGTGCGGCGGTGTGCCTGGCCGCGTTCGCCGTGCTCACCCCCCTCGCGGGTAGGTTCGCCGAGGGTGGCGTCGCCCTTCTTCTGGCCGTCCTGTTCCCGCTGATCAACCTTCTCCTGGCGGGGATCACGCTCGCTCAGCTCTCCCTTCGGGTGCGCGTGCCCTCGCGGTCCGCGGCGGCTCTCGTCGTTGGTTTCGTCGGGCTCGCAGTCGCCGACTCGAACTTCATCGTCAGCTCGTCTGGGGGGCGTTACTCGTCGAGCATCGGGCTCGACGCGATCTGGGGTGTCAGCTTCGCGGCGATCGTCGGCGCGGCGTGCGCCCGCCCGCCCTCGGATGCCGTTGGCCCGATCCAGCGGCCGCACGGTGTCGTCCTGGTGGTCGGAGTGGGCCTTGCCGTCGTCGTGCTCGTCCTCGACCTGACCGGGTTCGTCGGCCTGGTCATCAAGGGCTTCGCGCTCCTGACCCTGCTATCCGCCGGCGCGCTGTTGGTGCGGGCGCTGCAGGAGGCACGCGGCGCGGCCGAGGCGATGCGACTGTCGCTCACGGACGAGCTCACGGGACTTCCCAACCGTCGTGCGCTCATGACGGCGAGCGACGAGGAGCTCCGCCAGGGCCGTCCGGTCGGCATCATGCTGCTTGATATCGACGGATTCAAGGACGTCAACGACAGCCTCGGGCATGCGGTGGGTGACGACGTCCTCATCTCCATCGGCCGCCGCATACGGGCCGTGCTCGATGCGAAGTCCATGGTGGCCCGGCTCGGAGGTGACGAGTTCGCGGTCCTCTCGTCGGACGACGACGCGCTGGGCCTGTTCGAGACCGCCTGCGAGATCCGCTCGGCAGTTCGCGCGCCCCTCCGTGTGGAGGGGATCGACCTGTCCCTGGACGCCTCGATCGGGATCACCGCGTGCGACACCGAGCAGGCCACGTCCGCCGACCTGTTGCGCCGCGCGGACATCGCCATGTACGAGGCCAAGGCGTCCCGCGTCGGCGTGCTGCTGTTCGACTCGTCCCAGGACGGCTTCGCCCGGCGCCGGCTGCAGCGAGGGGATGAGCTGCGTCGCGGCATCATGGCCGACGAGCTCGTCGTGTGGTACCAGCCACAGATCGACGCCCGTACGCGGCAGGTCGTCGCGATGGAGGCTCTGGTCCGCTGGTCTCACCCGACCGAGGGGCTCCTGTCGCCGATCGCCTTCCTCACGGATGCCCGCCGGTCGGGCCTGATGCCGGCGCTGACCGAGGTGGTCATGCTCCAGGTCATCGCAGACGCGCGACGGTGGGCCACGGCTGGGTTCGAGTTCAGAGTCGCAATGAACTGGGCACCGGCAGAGCTCATGAGTGACCAGCTCCTGCCCAAGCTGTTCGAGATGCTGGACCGAGCCGACCTGCCCGCGGACCGGTTGGTCGTCGAGGTCACCGAGGACTCGTTCCTCTCGGACCCCGAGCGGGCTCGGATGGTGCTGCACGAGCTGCGCGCCCACGGGCTGCAGGTGTCCATCGACGACTACGGGACCGGATTCTCGTCGCTTGCCTACCTCCGCGACCTTCCGGTCCAAGAGCTGAAGATGGACCGGTCGTTCATCAGCGACATCGCCACCGACGAGCGCAGCCAGATGATCGTCCGGACGACTACCCAGATGGCCCGCGCGCTGGGGCTCCGCCTCGTGGCGGAGGGTGTCGAGGATCAGCAAGCTGCCGCGCTGCTCCTGCCACTCGGCGTGGACGTCCTGCAGGGTTACCACATCAGTCGACCCATGCCCGCGCAGGCGGTGGATCCTTGGGTCCGCGACTGGGCGCTGCGCACCGCCATCGTGCCGCAGGCTCGACTGGGCGGCGATCGCTGAGTCGGTGGCGGGGTCGGTCAGGGTCGAACGAGTGCCGCTGCCGACAGCGGTATCGCGCCGAGCGGGACGAAGTCGGCCGGGGTGCGTCGCGGTGCGCGGCTGCCCACCCGGAAGGCGTCGAGTGCGGGCACCGCGACACCGTCGAGCCCGACGCCGAGCGTGACAAGGCGGTAGGCGTCCGGGAACTCCCGCCGCTGGTGGTCCAGAAGCGGGCCGCAGTGCGCATATACCGGCGTGCTGGCGGCCGAGCCGAGGTACGGGGCCGTGCTCGTGCCAGGCAGCGGACGGGTGATGATCCCGACGGACGCGAGCATCCTGCGCACCCGCTCATCGAGGATGGCCACGAACGATGTCATCGCATTGGCCCGGGCCACGGCGATGAGGCCGTGGTAGAGAGCCATGGAGAGGCGCTGGCCGGCGGCGCTCGTGCCCCGGCGCACCCCGAGGGTGGCGATCTCCCACGTCGATTCCAGATCGATGCCTGCAGCGGCTGCGCTTCGGCTGCCATCCACGGACCACGGGCCCTGCTCGATGTCCGCTAGCGTCTTGAGACCCGCCTGGCCACCGGGCCTGATCATCCGGACGGCGCCCACGACGGTGTCGGCCAGCGCGAGCGCCAGGAACACGGAGTTGTCCTCATACGGTCCGTACTCGCTCTCGAGCTGCTCGCGGGTGTTCCCGTACACGGTCCTGAACACCTCGGCCTCGCAGTCCCGTGCCGAGTCGAGCAGGGGACCATCGACATCGAACCGCATCGAGATCATCGGCGGCATCAGAACTCCTTGAAGACGACCTCGGTGGCGTCGAACCACGTCCGGGTCAGCTCGACGACGGCCCGTGGCGAGAAGGGCTTGCAGGCGTAGACGTCCACGCTGAAGAAGTTTGCGGGCTCGTCCCACGCGTAGAAGTGGGCACCGGAGGTCTCCCAATGGATCCACCCGGCCCATCCGTACAGCGGTGACTGGTGGGTGACCGGTTCCATCAGGGCAACCATGTCGATGACGGCGGAAAGTCGCGACAGGTAGGTCGCGATCGAGCCCGCGTCGATCGGCTTCGGGCACAGCCCTTCGACGACCAGGCGTTGTCGGCAGATGGTCGGGGCAAGATCCTGCACGGAGTCTCCAGTCGGGTGTCGCGGTCCGAGGGCTGGGCGCCACGATGTCGGACCCGCGTGAAGCGTCCGCATTGTTCGTGACCTGATCGGATGTGTCGGGTTCCACCGTAATCGTCCTGCGGGGCCGGCGCGGCCGGACGGGGTACCAGTCGCGGCCCTGTCCGAGGAGGCTACGCAGGACGGCTCCACGGTGCCGTCGGAGCCCCCGCCCGGGCGCGCTGCCCGAACTCGACGACGGTCGACGTCCTCGGCGCGGCGATGGTCGCCGTCGGCGCGTGGGCCGTGCTGCGCTGCCGCCCCGGCGGGCCTGACCATGATGGTGGAGCCCCAGCCCTGTCTATTGCGCGGCTAATCACGACCTGGCAAGACGAAGGCCCCTGCCTGGCGTCTCCGCAGGTCAGGGGCCATCGATGCTGGCTCCCTCGACTGGACTCGAACCAGTAACCGTCCGATTAACAGTCGGATGCTCTGCCAATTGAGCTACGAGGGATCGCGCGAAAAGAACTGTAGCAGGAGCCCGCAGGTGCTCCGAATCGCCTCAGACGGCCAGTCCGGCCGCCGATCGCACTCTCGCCTCCGCGGCGTCGACCCGTGCTGCGACCGCCGGGTCAGCGAGGTCGAGGCCTGCCGAGCCGATGACCTGGGACACGAGCCCGCCGTCCTCGTCGCGGCGCAGGGCGACCCGCGCTTCGGCCCCGCCCGGGAGCGCCACGATCTCGCTGTGGACGACCGAGGACTGCACCCGCTCCCGCAGCGTCTGGGCGAACGGGCCGGCGCCCGGCCCGGCGAGAGCGAGCTCGGCACGGCCGCCGTCCACCCAGCTGACGGTGATGGTGGACGTCTCAGGGGCCAGGCTCGCGCGGTCGACGTCGGACCACGGGCGTCGCACGACGTCACCATCGGGCCCGGCGACATACAGCGCCCGACGTGCCGCGGCAGCCCACCGTCCGTCGGTCAGCTCGGCCGCCACCAGCACGCGGTCGCCCGACGGCAGGTCGAGCCGGGTGCGGATCGCTGGGGGCAAGGACGGTCGACGCGAGAACAGAGGCACGTCTCCACGGTACTGCGGCACGGCAGCCGGACCGGCCACCGCACGTCCGGTGACGGGTGTGCCGGTAGCCTGGTCGCTCGCGGGCCAGTAGCTCAGTCGGTCAGAGCAGCGGACTCATAATCCGTGGGTCGTGGGTTCAAGCCCCACCTGGCCCACCGCGCGCGCCTGACTCCGCCTGATGCTGGACGTGTTGGTGCCGGTGCTGGTTGACCGTGTTCCGGTTGACGCTTGACACCGGTTCCAGCTGACGCTCGACGCTTTCCCTGTGGGGGAGTTGTGCGTGGCCGACCAGCGGTACGCCTGCCGGGCTCGAGAGTGCAGGGCGCGGCGACGATGCATGAGCATGAGCGCGTGGCGCAGTGGTCGTCCGGTCGTGACCGTCTTGCTGGTGATGTTCGCCGTGACCCTGCTTCCCGGCTGCGGAAAGCAGGGTGCCGACCAACCATCCCCACCCGCGACCAACGTGACATCGACGTCGACGCTGGCGCCGACCACATCCCCGATGCCACCTACGCTGTCCCCGGTCGCCCCGGTTGCGACGCCGACAGAGGCGCCCGCCGCGGCGGACCTTCCAGCTGCCCAGCCTCCGCCACCTGCGGTCGCACCATCGCCTGCGGCGACACCGGTGCCAGCGGCTGCTCCCGCGCCGGCAGTCGTCCCTGCGCCGGCTGCGGTTGTCGAGGCGCCACCTGCCGCGTTGACGAACGACCCGGAGTTCGCGACGTGCAAAGCAGCGATCGCCGCCGGCTATGGCAACTATGTGCGCGACAAGGATCCTGAGTACGAGTGGTACAACGACCGCGACGGCGACGGGGTCGTCTGCGAGCATTGACCTTCTGGGGCCAGCGCGGCGTCCGCTCGCCGCGTCTCTGTCACCCTGCCAGCGTCATGACGTGCGCGGTCTCGCCGCCAGGGAGCGTCTCGACCGCGTCAGTGACGACGTACTCGACCTCGACGGGTGGTCCCGTCCTGGGGTCGTCCTTCTGCGGGAAGGCGACCGTCTCGCCCGGCTGCGGGTCGTGATCGACCTCGATCGTCTCGCCGTCCCACTCACCGCCACGTGCCACCAGCATGAAGTTCGCCATACCCACAGCATCCCAGGGGGCACCGAGGCCTGCCACTGCTCGCGGGCAGCCGTGCCCGCCGGGCGGCGTCGTCGTCACCCCAGCCAGACGGGGTCGTTGACCGTTCACCCGTTTGGGCGGACGAATCGTGCGTTTTCACCCGGTCGTTTCTTGCATGGATGTCCGTATTCGGGCATAGTCGTCCACGTCAGCGAACAAGGGCAAACCCGCCGCAAGGCGGGGACGCAAAGCCACGGGGCCTCAAGGGCCAGCCGAGCTACCGAACGACAGGAGAAATCCCATCATGTCTCTCACCACTTCGCACCGCGCCGGTCTGTCCGCTCCGATCACGGGTCAGCTTCTTACCCCGGGCGAGGTCGCGGTGATGTTCCGCGTCGACCCCAAGACGGTCACGCGCTGGGCCCAGGCCGGCAAGCTCTCGGCCGTCCGGACCCTCGGTGGGCACCGTCGTTTTCACGAGGCCGAGGTGCGCGAGCTCCTCACGGGTGTCCCGCAGCAGCGCGCCGACAGCTGATCCTCTGAAGCATGACATCGGGCCTGGGGATTGATCCCCGGGCCCGTCGTCATGTCCGGGGTTCGCACGCAGCGCTGCACCGTGCGCGTCAGCCGCGCGGCAGCACCGTGGCCAGCACGGCTGCCCGCACGTCGGCCGCGGGACGCTGGGGCTGGAACGCGAGCCACTCCAGGCCGGCCACCAGCGTCGCCCCGAAGATCGCGGCCGCGGTGAGCGACGGGTCGCGATCCGGCCAGGTCGCGCGGACGACGTCGGCGAAGACTGCCATCGACTCCTCGCGCACCTGCCGGATCGAGTGCTGCCAGTCGCGCCCGGTGCGGAACACCTCGGCCACGACGAGCTTGGCGAAGTCGGGGTGGGCCTGCACCTGGACCAGCAGCTCCGTCACGAGCGCCTCGATGGCCGCGGGCCCGTCCAGGCCGACGACGGATGCGCGCAGCGCGGCTGTCAGTCGTTCGACGCCTTCCACGATGACTGCCTCGAACAGCGCTGTCTTGGAGCCGAAGTTGTAGTAGATGCTGCCCTTCGCCACACCCGCAGCGGCCGCGATGTCGTCCACCGACGTCGCGGAGAACCCGCGGTCGGCGATGAGCGCGACCGCCGCGTCGACGATGCTCCCGCGCGTGGCGCGCCGCGGCGGCGACTCGGGCGCACCCGGCACCGGCGGGGGAGCCGGTGCCGGGTCAGGAGTCTCGTGGGTCGTCATGGAGGCAGCCTGTCAGATGCTGATCGCCGGGTGGAGCCGTTCGAGGCTCCAGGTGCGCAGCCGGCCCGCGCGCCACGACGTGATCGCGAGCGACCCGATGAGCACAGCACCGAGGTACGCGACGGCGCCCCACAGCCGGGCGTCCATCCCGCCGGTGATGACCTCGCGCAGCCCGGTGACCGCGTAGCTCATGGGGAGCAGGGGGTGGATCGCCTGGAAGAACGCTGGGGTCGTCTCGACCGGGTACGTGCCGCCCGAGGACGCGAGCTGGAGCATCAGCAGAGCGAGGATGGCCACCTTGCCCGCGGCTGGGCCCATCACGGCGGTCAGCATCTGCTGCAGCGCCAGGAACGCGGCGACGATCAGCAGGGTGAACGCGATCGTCCCGCCCGTGGTCGCCATCTGCAGCCCGACTCCGAAGTGGATGACGGCGAGCATCACCGCGACCTGGCCGGTGCCGATGACCATCGCGGGCAGGAACCCGGCGAGCGTCGCACGTCGGCCCGACGCCGGCGTGGCGAGAGCCCGCGAGGGGAGCGGGCGTAGCAGGAGCCACGTGATGAGCGACCCGACGAACAGCGCGAGGGGGATGAAGAACGGCGCGAAGCCCTCGCCGAACCCTTGGGCGGCGGCCACGCTCGTGGACGTGAGCGCGACGGGCGAGGAGAGCGTCGTCGCCCGCTGGGTGCGCAGGTCGGTCGAGTCGTCGGGGATCGCCGCGGCGCCGGTCGCGAGCCCGTCGGCGAGCGTCTGTGCGCCGCCTTCGAGCTGGACCGTCCCGTCGGCGACCTGGCTCGCGCCGTCGGCCAACGTGCTCGTGCCGGTCGCCAGGGCGGAGGCGCCCGTGGCGAGCTTCGTCGTGCCCTGGGCGAGCTGCGACGTGCCGGTGACCAGCGCCTGTGCGCCGGTCGCCAGCGTGCCCGCGCCGTCGGCGACGGATCGGGTGCCGGCCGCGAGCTGGGCCGAGCCCGAGCGCAGGTCGTTCGCGCCGGTGGACAGCGTGCCGAGTCCGCTGCTCAGCTGTGAGGCGCCCGCCGCGACCTTGCTCGCGCCGGTGTCGAGCTGGGCGAGCTGGCTCGACATCGCGGAGACCGTCGTGGTCGACGGGAGGGACGCCGACGCGGACTGCAGCCCGGTCAGGAGCTGGGCAGCGGTCGTGTCTCCAGCGGCCGCGTGCGCACCGAGGTAGGCGCCGATCGAGGCGAGCCCGGTCTGCAGCGCGGGCAGCGAGGACGCGAGCTGGTCGACCTGTCCCGTCGCGCTGTGCACCCCGGTCGCCACCTGCGCGGCGCCGGCTGCGAGCGTCGCGGACGAGGTCGCGGCGCTGGATGCACCGTCGGCGAGGCGCCCGGCCCCCGTGGACACCTGGGCGGCACCGCTCGCGGTGGCGCCTGCGCCGGCGGACAGCTCCCCGGCGCCGTCTGCGAGCTTCTGGGCACCTGCCGTCAGGGCGGACGTCCCGGAGACGAGCTGCTTCGAGCCGTCGGCGAGCGCCGCGGCGCCGGTGGCGGCGCTCGTGGCGCCGTCAGCCACCTGCTGCGCACCGTCGGCGAGCTGACCGCCGGCCGCGCGGAGGGTCAGGGCGCCGTCGGACGCCTGGGCGAAGCCGTCGCGCGCCGAGCCGAGGCCGACCAGGACCTTGTCGACCCCCTGCTCGCCGATGGTCGCGGCGACGGCGTCCCGCACCTGCGTCATCGCCGAGCGGCCGAGCGTCGAGGCGAGGAACGAGTTGGCGTCGTTGTACGTGACCAGCAGCTGTGCACTGGTGGGGTCACCGCCGCCCGCGGAGACGATGTCGGCCGAGAACTCTGCGGGCACGGTCACCGCGAAGTAGTACGTGCCGTTGGCGACGCCGTCGGCGGCGTCCTTCGCGTCGGTCAGGTGCCAGTCGAGGTCACCCGAGTCGAGCAGCCGGGTCGAGACGTCGGCGCCGGCATGGAGCGGCACACCGTCGAGGGTCGACCCCTGGTCCGCGTCGACGAGGGCGACCGGGAGCTGGTCCAGGTGGCCGGTCGGGTCCCAGAACGCCCACAGGTAGAGCGCTCCGTACAGGAGCGGGATGAAGATCATCGCGCCGACGGCGAGCTTCGGCAGCAGTCCGCGGCGGAACCGGCGCAGCTCGGTGCCGGTCGAGGTGAGGGCGAGCATGGTGATCCTTCGAGACGGTTCGGTGCGCAGACCGAGGACGGCCGAGCGCTGCGGGGGGTGGGCGGGTGCCGGTCAGGTGGCGGGCACAGCGTGCGGACCGGTCGCGAGCATGACCTGCTCGGGCCGACGGTCCCAGCGCATGCGAGCCACCTCGTCGAACGATGCGACCGACGCGATCACTGTTGTCCCGGTCGCGGCGATCGCCTCGAGCCGGGACCAGACGGTCTGTCGCCGGACGGAGTCGTGCACCTGGTCGACGTCGTCGACCACGATCAGGTCGGGGTGCTGCGCCATCGCGAGCGTGAGGCGCAGGAGCATCGCGTCCACCTCGTCGAGGTCCCACACGAGGCTGTCGACGCGCGGCAGGGGTCGCTCGCCGAAGACCGGCTCGGCAAGCGCGGCGAAGGTGCGCTGGTCGACGCGGGCGACCCGGCGGTACCACGGCGACAACCACGCGAGGCGCTCGCGGACGGTGTCGGCGACGGTGACCGACTCGTCGAGGTCGTCGACGCCCGCGAAGCCGGCGACGGCGGCGCGGGCCTGGACGGCCCCACGACAGCGCGGCAGCGGCTCTCCCAGCACGGTGAGGATCGATCCGCGGTCGGGCACCATGCGGCCGGCGATCGTCAGCAGGAGGCTCGACCGACCACCGCCCTGGGGTCCCTGCACGACGACGAGCGCCCCGGCAGGGACGTCGAGGTCGACGGGTCCGTAGACGGCGCCCCGACGCGTGTGCAGCGTGAGCCCGCGGGCGCTCACAGCGGCCGCCCGCGCGGGGGGTCCCTGCGGCTCGTCCGTCGTCTCGACGTGCGGGGTGGGGATGAGGTGCGACACAAGTCCTCCGATAGTCGCTGAACTGACCGGTCAGTACAAAGACTACGACTCGGAGATGCTGAACCCCAACCGCACGGGTGTTCCGTCGCTCACACGCGTCCGCGGGCCTCGGCGTGGCCCTCGGAACGCAGCGGCGCGGCGCATGAAAGAATCCGCCCATGGCGATGAGAGAGATCCGTACGGTCGGCGACCCGGTCCTGCGGACACCGTGCGACCCGATCACGTCCATCGACGACCGTGTGCGCGCCCTCGTCGCCGACCTGATCGAGACGGTCGACCACGACGGCCGCGCGGGTCTCGCCGCGAACCAGATCGGCGTCGGGCTCCGGGCCTTCTCGTGGAACATCGACGACGAGGTCGGCTACGTGCTCAACCCGACGATCGTCGAGCTCTCCGAGGACTACCAGGACGGTGACGAGGGCTGCCTGTCGGTCCCCGGCCTGTGGTACCCCACGCGTCGCGCCTGGTACGCGCGAGTGGTCGGTGAGGACCTCGACGGCAAGGAGGTCGTCGTCGAGGGCACCGAGCTCATGGCCCGCTGCCTGCAGCACGAGGTCGACCACCTGGACGGTCACCTGTACCTCGACCGCCTCGAGCGCTCGGTTCGCAAGAAGGCCATGCGCGCGATCCGTGAGCAGCTCTGAAGCCCTGATCAGCCAGGCGCGCGCGTCGGCGCTGGCGCTGAGGGTGTGATGTCGGGCATGCTGTCCCCAGCACGCCGCGACACCGTGTGATCCTCCCGTAGTCGGACTGAGGTCGTTGGGGAAGACGAACCTCGAACCGTCAAGGAGGGCGACATGGCTGGTGCAATCACCCGCGGTGTACTTTTCGTGCACTCAGCGCCTCGTGCGCTGTGCCCCCACCTCGAGTGGGCGGCAGGCAACGTGCTGGGCGCGCGCGTGTCCCTGGACTGGACGGCGCAGCCGGCCGCGCCTGGCATGTACCGCGCGGAGTACTCGTGGCAGGGCGCTCAGGGGACAGGTGCGCGCCTCGCATCGTCGCTGCGCGGCTGGACCCACCTGCGCTACGAGGTCACCGAGGAAGCCAGCCACGGGACCGACGGTTCGCGTTGGAGCCACACTCCTGAGCTCGGCATCTTCCACGCCCAGACGGACGTGCACGGCAACATCGTCGTGCCCGAGGACCGTATCCGCGCTGCCCTCGAGCACGCGGCCGACCCGGCGCGGCTGAGGACGGAACTCGACCTCGCCCTCGGTCAGGCCTGGGACGACGAGCTCGAGTCGTTCCGGTACGCGGGCGCGGGCGCACCGGTCCGGTGGCTGCACCGCGTCGGCTGAACCAGCTCGGCGAACGGCGCGTCGGCTGACCCGTCGGGGTCAGCCGACCCGGCACGTCATGCGCTGGCGACGACCAGGGCCACGTTGTGGCCCCCGAACCCGAACGAGTTGTTGATCGCCGCGATCGGACCGGTGCGCAGCGCGCGGGGTGTGTCCCGCACGAGGTCCAGCACGAGCTCCGGGTCGGGATCGGTCACGTTGATGGTGGGCGGCGCCGACCGGTCGGCGAGTGCGAGCACCGTGAAGATCGTCTCGAGCGCACCCGCGCCCCCGAGGAGGTGGCCGGTCATCGACTTGGTGGCCGACAGCACGACCTGGTCAGCGGCCGCCCCGAGCACCTCGCGCACCGCACGTGCCTCGATCAGGTCGCCGACGACCGTGGAGGTCGCGTGCGCGTTGACGTGCACGATGTCCGAGGCCGTCAGCCGGGCATCGGTCAGGGCCGAGCGCATCGCCGCCACCTGACCGCGGCCGGCAGGGTCGGGGGACGTGATGTGGTAGCCGTCGGAGCTGAGCCCGACACCGGCCAGCCGTGCGTACACGTGGGCGCCACGTGCAGCCGCGTGCTCGGCGGACTCGAGGACCACGATCCCGGCACCCTCGCCGAGGACGAAGCCGTCCCGGTGCACGTCGTAGGGCCGCGACGCGCGCGCCGGGTCGTCGTTGCGCGTCGAC
>NZ_DASUIR010000027.1:0-55122 GCF_036279715.1 Cellulomonas sp.
CGGATCGACCTTCGGCGTCACGGATGACTCGCCGCCGGCGGCCCATCCGATCCAGGGCCCGTCGGTGTTCGACCTGGCCCGCACGAGCGGTCGCAGCGCGCGCACCTATGCCGAGGCCATGCCGGCCGCGTGCTCGCTCGAGAACGACGGCCGGTACGCCGTCCGGCACAACCCGTGGACCTACTTCAGCGACGACACGTCCCGCCGCGCCTGCCAGGTCGACGACGTGCCCCTGGGCGACATGACCTCCGGCGCTCTGCACGACGACCTCGCGAGCGGCACGCTGCCGAACGTCGGCTTCGTCGTCCCCGACGTGTGCAACGACGCGCACAGCTGCCCGCTGGCGACCGCCGACGCCTGGGTCGCCGGCTGGATCTCGCAGGTGCTGACGGGACCGGACTGGCAGGCGGGACGGTTGGCCGTGGTCATCACGTTCGACGAGGCGGAGAACAGCGGCGAGAACACCGTGCTCACCGTCGTCGTCGCGCCCGGCCTGCACGGCGCGGTCGCGGACGAGCCCCTCACGCACCAGTCGTGGACCCGCTGGATGAGCGACCTCGTCGGTGCGGCCACCCCGGGCGGAGCCGGCAGCGCACCTTCGCTGGGTGCCGCGTTCGGCCTCTGAGGCCTACCCAGGATCTGCCGGTCACCCGTCTGCGGCGCCCTGCTGGGCCCTTCCGACGAGCGAGTGCCGGTAGGAGTAGCCGCCGTAGATCGCCATCCCGACGACCAGCCACACCCCGAACCGCACCCACGTCAGGGTCGTGAGGTTCACCATGAGCCACAGGCACGCGACGCCCGCGAGGATCGGGAGCGTCGGCGACCACGGCACCTGGAACCCGCGCGGCAGGTCGGGCCGGGTGCGCCGCAGGATCGGCACCCCGAAGCTGACCAGCACGAATGCCGACAAGGTGCCGATGTTGATCATCTCCTCGAGGACCTCGACCCGGGACAGGCCGGCGATCATGGCGACCACCACGCCCGCGCCGATCTGCAGTCGCACGGGGGTGTGGAAGCGTCCCGACGTCCGGGAGAACGATCGCGGGAGCAGCCCGTCGCGGCTCATCGCGAACACGACGCGAGTCAGGCCGAGCAGCAGCACCATGAGCACCGAGGTGAGCCCGACGAGGATGCCGACGGAGATGATCTTGCCCGCCCAGTCGGCTCCGACCAGGACGAAGGCCGTCGTGAGCGACGGCGACCCGGAGGCCGCGAGCGCGGTGTACGGGACCATGCCGGTGACGACGACGGTGACGAGGATGTAGAGCACGGTCACGACGGCGAGACCCGCGAAGATGCCGCGCGGGATGGTGCGCTGCGGGTTGATCGTCTCCTCGGCGGTCGTCGCGACGACGTCGAACCCGATGAAGGCGAAGAACACCAGTGCGGCGCCGGACAGGATCCCGACGACGCCATAGCTCGACGGCGCGGCGCCCGAGAGGAAGCTGAGCAGCGGTTCCTGCAGTGCGGAGGTCCCCGCGGGTGCCGGCTGCGACGGCGGCACGAACGGCGTGTAGTTGGCACTGTCGACGTAGAAGAAGCCCGCCACGACGACGAACAGTGTGATGGCCACCTTGATGATCGTGAACACGCTGTTCACGCGGCTGCTCAGCCGGGTGCCGATGGCCAGCAGCGTCGTGAACACTGCGACGATCACGACGGGTCCCCAGGCCACGTCGACGCCACCGACCGTGAGGGTCGTGGGCAACGTCGCGCCGAACAGCGTGAACGCGTCCGACAGGTAGACGCCCCAGAACTTCGCGATGACCGCGGCGGCGAGGAGCATCTCGAGGATGAGGTCCCAGCCGATGATCCACGCGACGACCTCGCCCATGGTCGAGTAGGAGTACGTGTAGGCCGACCCCGCCACGGGGATCGTCGATGCGAACTCGGCGTAGCACATGATCGCGAGCCCGCACACGACGGCCGCGATGATGAACGAGACGATGACCGACGGGCCGGCGTAGTCAGCGGCGGCGGTCGCACCGACCGAGAAGATTCCGGCGCCGACTGCCACGGCGACGCCCATCACGGCCAGGTCCCAGGCGGTCAGGCTGCGGGTGAGATGCCTGTCCGGGTCGTCGACCGACGCCAACGACGCCTCGACGGACTTGCGGCGCAGCAGGTCCCGGGGTGCCTTCAGCGTCGGCCGAATGGACGTGACCATGCGTGTGCTCCCTTGTGTGCCCGGCGTGACCGCTCGCGAGTCGACCCGAGCATGCTGCATGACGCCGGAGCGGGTCGAAGGAGGTCACCCACTGATCAGCAACGAGCCGACCTCAGACCGGGGCGCACCGTTCACCCCACGATGGCTGCGATGTTCGCCGGTGTTCATCGGCTGCGCCCAGGGTGACGAGGCAGCGCCTACCAGGAGGACACCCCCATGAGACTTCTTCGACGCCCGGTCGCGATCGCCCTGGCCACCCTGGCCGCCACCGCCACCCTGGCCATCGGCTCCGCGTCGGCCTCGGACCGCGGCGCGCACGACGAGGGCCACGCCGGCGCGTTCACGTTCGCCGTGATCGGCGACATCCCGTACGGAACCGCCCAGATCGCCAACTTCCCGCACGTGATCCAGCAGATCAACGCCGACCCGGCGGTCCAGCTCGTCGACCACCTCGGCGACATCAAGTCCGGCTCGACGGTCTGCAGCGACGAGTACTTCGCTCAGGTCAAGGCGCAGTTCGACACGTTCGTCGACCCGCTCGTCTACACGGTCGGCGACAACGAGTGGACCGACTGCCACCGTCCGAGCAACGGCTCGTACAACCCGCTCGAGCGCCTCGCCGCGATCCGCACCGTGTTCTTCCCGCGGCCGGGCTTCACGCTCGGCCAGCACGCCGTCCACGTGACGTCGCAGGCTGCGCTCGGATTCCCCGAGGACGTCCGGTACACGCGGGCCGACGTGGCGTTCGCCGCACTGCACGTCGTCGGCAGCAACAACAGCCTGGCCCCCTGGACCGGCAACACCGGCCCCACTCCGGAGCAGGCCGCCGAGGTCAGCGCCCGGACGGCCGCGGTCATCGCGAGCATCCGGGCGACGTTCCACGAGGCACGCGCCGAGCACAACCGTGCGGTCGTCCTGCTGACCCAGGCGGACATGTTCGACCCCACGGTCGTCAACCCGTCGTTCGCGGACTACTCGGCCTTCCAGCCGATCGTCAGGGCCATCGCGCACGAGTCGGCGCAGTTCCACGGCCCGGTGTACCTCTTCAACGGTGACAGCCACGTCTACAACGACGACCAGCCGCTCGCGGCCGGCTCGCCCTGGCTCTCGTTCTACGGCGTCGACTCCGCCGTGCCGAACCTGACGCGCGTGACGATCGATGGCTCCACCGGTGTCAACAACTACCTGCGGGTCACGGTCGACCCGCACAGCCCCGCGGTCCTCAGCTGGACGCGGGTGCCGTTCGCCGCCTGACCGCTTCACGCGGCTCCGGGCGCGGCAGGGGCAAACCTGCAGGTCAGGGCTGGTACACGCTAACCGCTGACCCAGCTGCACGACGGGCCGGACCCCGACCCCGACCGCCACGTCGACCAGATGGCGGCGCTCGGCGGCGCGGGCGGGAGACCTTCCCTGACGGCACGCTATCTTCGTGCCGAGGGGGTCCCGATGAAGACTGATGAGCGGCGCCAGGTCACGGCCTCGCCGTCTCCGGCTGCGCCGGTTCGACTGATCGCTTTCGAGCAGCGGGCGCTGCGCCGGGCGGTGCTGACGGTTCTGCTGATCGTCACGCTGTGGATGATCGCGCTGTGGATCTTCCAGTCGATCAGCCACTTCCTGTTCCTCCTCCTGCTCTCGTGGCTGTTCGCGATGGCCATGGAGCCGGCCATCAACTGGCTGACCGGGCGGGGATGGAAGCGCGGCCTGGCCACGGCGAGCGTCGGCAGCCTGGTGGTTCTCGCGGTCGTCGGTCTCGGCGCGATGTTCGGCAACCTGTTCTTCAACCAGCTCGCCTCACTCGTCCAGTCGCTGCCGGACGTGGTCACGAATGCGATCTCGTGGGCCAACCGCACGTTCAAGCTGACGCTGGATCCCACGACCGTGACCAGCAGCCTCAACGTGACTCCGTCGCAGGTCGGGTCGGTGGCCTCCAACTTGGCTGGCGGCGTCCTCGGTGTGGTCACGTCCCTTCTGGCAGCCGTGCTCAACACCGTCACCTTCCTCGTCTTCGCGCTCTACCTGGCCGCTGACGGACCGCGCGTGCGCACGACGATCGGTTCCTGGCTTCGGCCGGCGCGCCAGGACGTCTTCGTCACGGTCTGGGACATCGCCCAGGCCAAGACCGGCGGCTACGTCGTCTCCAAGGTCGTGCTCGCGGGGCTGTCGTCCATGTTCTATGCGGCGTTCTTCTACCTCGTGGGCGTGCCCTCCTGGCTGCCGCTCGCCGTCCTGGTGGGCCTGATGGCGCAGTTCGTGCCGGTGGTCGGCACCTACTTCGGGATCCTCATCCCGATCCTCTTCGTCGTGTTCTCGTCGCCGATCACCGCCGTGTGGATCGTCGTGTTCGCCACGATCTACCAGCAGATCGAGACGTACGTGTTCACCCCGCGGGTCAGCAGACGGACGATGGACGTCAACGCGGGCATCGCCCTGGCGTCGGTCTTCATCGGCGCTGCTCTGTGGGGCGCGGTCGGCGCGCTGATCGGGATCCCGATGGCCGCCGCCATCGTCGCCGTGCTGGACACCTACGGACACCGGCACGAGCTGGTGCCCGCGCTGGCCGCGATGGACGAGCCCGACGAGGCCGCGTCGGACGAGGGCGAATCCGAGGACGCGAAGCTCGACGACGCCGAGCCTGAGGATGCCGCTTCCGACGACGCCCGAGGTGATCACCGGGGTGAGTCGTTCCGGCCAGAGTGATGGTCAAGAGACCGGGCGGACCCCAGACGCAGGAACTCCCGGCAGGATCACGTCCTGCCGGGAGTTGTCCCGACTGCTGGGCCTCGGTTGTCCCAAGACCCCACTGTGCGCGAGGGGGGATTTGAACCCCCACGCCCTTTCGGACACTGGCACCTGAAGCCAGCGCGTCTGCCATTCCGCCACTCGCGCGCGCCGGAGAAGATTAGCACGCAGCGTGGCGGGGGCCGGAACGCGACGGGAGTCGGCGGACCGCGGATACGATCAAGGCCGACGAACCGCGGGCGCGCGGTCTGTCAGCGGGCGACGTCACCCACGCGACAGGCATACCGGAGACGCAGGAGCGGCGAAGGAGGTGGGGCGATGGGCATCCTCGACAAGTTCGAGCACGGGGTCGAGCGTGCGGTCAACAACGCCTTCGCCAAGGCGTTCCGCAGCGAGCTGAAGCCCGTCGAGCTCGCGAGCGCGCTGCGCCGTGAGGTCGACGACCGGGCCGCCGTCGTGGACCGGGACCGCACGGTCGTCCCCAACGACTTCACCATCGAGCTGTCCCCGGCCGACCACGAGCAGGTCGTGGCGTGGGGTGCTGAGGCCCTGGCCGACGAGCTGGCAGCGAACGTCACCGACCACGCGGCAGGGCAGCGCTACGCGTTCGTCGGCCCGGTGACCGTGACGTTCCTCGAGCACGAGGACCTGGAGACCGGACGGTTCCGGGTCCGCAGCGCGACGGTTCGCGGTGCCGTCGCACCCGCGACGACGGTCGCACCGAGCCCGCGCCACCCGCTCGTCGACATCGACGGCCAGCGCTACCTGCTGACCGGGCCGGTGACCGTCATCGGGCGCGGCTCGGAGGCGGACATCATCGTCGACGACCCGGGGGTCTCACGCCGTCACCTCGAGATCCGGGTCGGGCCCGACGGCGTCGTCGCGACCGACCTCGGCTCCACGAACGGTCTGTTCGTCGAGGGTCACCAGGTCCCCGCGGCGACGCTCCTCGACGGCAACACGCTCACGATCGGCCGCACGCGGATCATGTTCTGGACCGGCGACGCGGCCGCCGAGCAGGACGAGTGAACGGCCCGCATGAGTGAGCTGACGATCACCCTCCTGCGCCTCGGCTACCTCGTCCTGCTCTGGGTCTTCGTGCTCTCCGCGATCGGTGTGCTGCGTCGCGACCTGTACGGCACCAAGATCGTCGACCGGCGCGGGCCCGCCCCGCGCACGCGAGCGACCGGCACCGCGGTCGGCACGGCGAGCGCCGAGCAGCCCACCCCGCAGGCCGGTGGCCGCGGCAGCCGGGCGGCGCGCGCGTCGACGACCCCCACACGCCTCGTCGTGACCGAGGGACCGCTGCGCGGCACGACGCTGCCGCTCGGCTCGTCGGCGGTCCTCATCGGACGCGCACCGTCGTGCACGCTCGTGCTCGACGACGACTACTCGTCCTCGCGGCACGCCCGGATCTTCCCGCAGGGCGGTCAGTGGCTCGTCGAGGACCTGGGCTCGACGAACGGCACGTTCCTCGGCGAGGTCAAGGTCCAGCAGCCGACTCCCGTCCCGCCCGGCGCGCAGGTGCGCATCGGCCAGAGCGTCATCGAGCTGCAGAGGTAACCCGGGTGAGCATCGCTCTGCGGTACGCGGCGAGGTCCGACGTCGGGCTGGTCCGCGCGAACAACCAGGACTCCGCCTATGCGGGGCCGCACCTCCTCGTCGTCGCGGACGGCATGGGTGGGCACGCGGGCGGCGACGTCGCGTCGTCCGTCGCGATCGCCGCGCTCGCCCCGCTCGACGGCGAGTCCCACGGGCCCGACGACGCGCTCGACGAGCTCGAACGTGCCCTCGAGGCTGCCCGCGACGAGATCGTGGCCCGCACCGAGGCGGAGCCGGACCTCGCCGGGATGGGCACGACCGTCACGGCGATCCTGCGCGCGGGCAACAAGCTCGCGATGGTGCACCTCGGCGACTCGCGCGGCTACCTGCTTCGCGACGGTGCGCTCACGCAGGTCACGACCGACCACACGTTCGTCCAGCACCTCGTCAACACGGGCAAGATCACGCCCGAGGAGGCCGAGCACCACCCGCAGCGCTCGGTCGTGATGCGCGTGCTCGGCGACTTCGACCCCGATGTCGCCCCCGACCTGTCGGTCCGCGAGGCGCGCCCGGGCGACCGCTGGCTGCTGTGCTCGGACGGCCTGTCGGGCTTCGTCAGCGGCGACACGATCGCCGACACGCTGCGGGACGTCGCGGACGTCGACGCGTGCGCCGACCGTCTCGTCCAGCTCGCGCTGCGGGCGGGCGGCGGCGACAACGTGACGGTCGTCGTGGCGGATGTCGTCGAGCTCGACACCGTCCCGGACGGCGGCGGTCCGTCGACGTCGGCGGCCATCGTCGGGTCGGCGGCCACGTCCCGCAACCGTCCGACTGCCGCGGCCGATGGTCCTGCGGCGCGCGCCTCGGCGCTGTCGAAGCAGGCCGGGGCCGCCGCACGTCCCGCCACCGACGGCAGCCAGCCTCCCCAGGCAACCGGCGCCGACGGGACCGAAGACGCCGAGAACGCCGACGCACCGGACCCGCGCCGTCGCCGACGCCGCCGGGTCGTGGCAACGCTCGTCGCGCTCGTCGTGCTCGCCGCACTCGTCACTGCCGGCGTGCTGTCCTACCGGTGGACGCAGACGCAGCACTACGTGGGGATCGACGCCGGCAACGTCGCGATCTACCAGGGCATCCCGCAGACCGTCGGGCCGTTCTCCCTCTCGACCGTCGTGGAACGCTCCGACGCACGGGTCGACGACCTCTCGGCGTACGTACGCGACCGCCTCGAGCAGACGATCCACACCGACTCCCTCGATGACGCACGGGAGCGCGTCCGGCTGCTCGAGCAGGACGCCCTGGCCAACGCGGCAACGGGATGATGGCGACCGTCCAGCCCCACCGGGTCCGCGTCGGTCGCAGCGTCGAGCTCGGGCTGCTCGCGCTCGCCCTCGCGATCGGCGTCGCCTCCTACGCCCTCGTCGGGATCGGCGCGACGGGAGCGGTGCCCGCGAACGTCCTCGGGTACGGGCTCGGGATGACGGTGATCGCGGTCGCGATGCACGTCGTCCTGCGGCTGCGCGCTCCGTTCGCCGACCCGGTGATCCTGCCGGTCGTCGTGACGCTCAACGGCATCGGCCTCGCGATGATCTACCGGATCGACCTGGCCCGGTCGGCGCGCGGCATCGAGAGCAGCTTCGCCACCCGCCAGCTCGGCTGGACGGCCGTGTCGGTCGTGCTCGCGGCGGTCGCGCTCGTCGCGCTGCGCGACCACCGGACGCTGCGCCGGTACACCTACACCGCGATGGTCGCCGGCCTCATCCTGATCGTGCTGCCGCTGGTCAAGGGGCTGGGCGCCGACATCAACGGTGCCCAGATCTGGATCCACGTCGGCAGCTTCTCGCTCCAGCCCGCCGAGCTGTCGAAGATCCTGCTCGCGGTCTTCTTCGCGGGGTACCTCGTGACGAACCGCGACACGCTCGCGCTCGCCGGGCCGCGGGTCCTCGGTCTGCAGCTCCCGCGCCTCCGTGACCTCGGCCCCCTCGTCGTCGCCTGGGCCGTCTCCCTCGCCGTCCTCGTGTTCGAGGGCGACCTGGGCACGTCGCTGCTGTTCTTCGGGCTGTTCGTCGCGATGCTCTACCTCGCGACCGAGCGCACGAGCTGGATCGTCATCGGTCTGGTCCTGTTCGCGGGCGGCGCGGCGCTCGCCGCGATGTTCATCGGTCACGTGGGTGCGCGGTTCACCGTCTGGCTGCACGCGCTCGACACCGACGTGTTCAACCGCGCCCCGGGCGGCTCCGGGCAGCTCGTCCGCGGCCTGTTCGGGCTCGCGAGCGGTGGGCTGTTCGGCACCGGGTGGGGTCAGGGGCGTCCGGACCTCGTGCCGTACGCGGAGTCGGACTTCATCGTCGCGTCGCTCGGCGAGGAGCTCGGCCTGACCGGCCTCATCGCGATCCTCATGTGCTACCTCGTCCTCGCCCAGCGGGGCCTGCGGACAGCGATCGGTGTGCGCGACGGTTTCGGCAAGCTGCTCGCGGGCGGGCTCGCGTTCGTCGTCGCGCTGCAGTGCTTCGTCGTCGTCGGCGGGATCACGCGGATCATCCCGTTGACCGGCCTGACGACCCCGTTCCTTGCATACGGCGGGTCGTCGCTGCTCGCCAACTGGATCATCGTCGCCCTCCTGCTACGGATCTCCGACGACGCGCGCCGGCCCGCGGGGGTCGCGATCGCGGGTCCGCCGCCGCGTCCGCCCGCGACGACGGCGCCGATCCCCGTCCGGACGTCCGGCGCGTCTGCCGGCGCCCTGGCCGGCGGCACCGGACCCGAGGGTGACGACCAGCCGACCGAACGGATCGGCACCGGGGGGGCGGACGCATGAACACGCCTCTGCGCAGGCTCGCGACGGTCGTCGTGGTCATGTTCGTCGTGCTCATCGGCGGCGTCAGCTGGGTGCAGTTCGGCCAGGCGAGCGCGCTCAACAACGACACCCGCAACGTGCGCACGCTCTACCGCGAGTACGGCAAGCCGCGCGGACCCATCGTCGTCGCAGGTCAGGCCATCGCCTCCTCCACGCCGAGCGCCGACGCGTTCGGCTACCAGCGCAGCTACGCGAACGGTCCGCTGTACTCGTCGGTCACCGGCTTCTACTCGGTCGTCAACGGGGCCTCCGGGCTCGAGTCGGCGGAGAACGACGTGCTGACCGGGTCCGCGGACTCGCTCTTCCTCACGCGCCTCCAGGACCTGATCACCGGCAAGCAGCCGTTGGGCTCGTCGGTCGAGCTGACGATCAACCCTGCCGCGCAGCAGGCTGCCTGGGACGCGCTCGGCGACCAGCGCGGCGCGGTCGTGGCCATCGACCCGACGACCGGCGCGATCCTCGCCATGGTGTCCAAGCCGGGCTACGACCCGAACGTGCTCGCGTCGCACGACACCGCGGCGGCCGGCGCGGCGTACAAGGAGCTCCTGGCGGCGGACGGCAACCCGCTCCTGAACACCGCGATCAAGGAGACGTACGCGCCCGGCTCCACGTTCAAGCTCATCACCGCAGCCGCCGCGCTCGAGTCCGGCCGGTACGCGCCCGACACGGCCATCCCGTCGCCGACCGTGCTCGACCTGCCGCAGACGTCCGCGACCATCACCAACTTCGGCGGCGAGAAGTGCGGCGACGGCACCTCGTCGACGCTCGCCGACGCCCTGCGGATCTCGTGCAACACCGCGTTCGCCCAGCTCGGCATGGACCTCGGTCAGGACGCGCTCGCCGCGCAGGCCGACAAGTTCGGATTCGACAACGACGGCCTGACGATCCCGATGCCCGCCGCGAAGAGCGTCTTCCCGCCGGGTCTCGACGCGCCCCAGACCGCGCAGTCCGCGATCGGCCAGTTCTCGGTGCGCGTCACGCCGCTCCAGATGGCCATGGTGGCCGCGGCGATCGCGAACGGCGGCCAGCTCATGGAGCCGTACCTCGTCCAGACCGTGCGGACCGCTGACCTGGACGTCATCAGCAAGGCGTCGCCGTCCGTGCTGTCCACCGCGATCTCCCCCGCGACGGCGACCGCGCTGCGCGACATGATGGTCGGCGTCGTGGAGAACGGCACCGGCACGGCCGCGAAGATCCCCGGCATCCAGGTCGCGGGCAAGACGGGCACCGCGCAGACCACCGACAGCTCGGCCCCGCACGCGTGGTTCACGGCGTTCGCCCCCGCCGACGCCCCCCGCGTCGCCGTCGCCGTGCTCGTCGAGCACGGGGGCAACCTGGGCAACGAGGCGACCGGCGGACGCGTCGCAGCGCCCATCGCCAAGGCCGTCATGCAGGCGGTGCTCGGCAAGTGAGAGCCGCACAGGGTGAGGTCCTCGGCGACCGGTACCGGCTGGTCCGGCAGATCGCCGTCGGTGGCATGGGTGAGGTCTGGGTCGCGCACGACGAGTCGCTCGCGCGGGACGTCGCCATCAAGGTGCTCCGCGAGGAGTACGCGGGCGACCCGGGGTTCCTGTCCCGGTTCCGCACCGAGGCCCGCAACTCGGCGTCGCTGTCGCACCAGAACATCGCCCAGCTCTACGACTACGGCGAGCAGGACGGCTCGGCGTTCCTCGTCCAGGAGCTCGTCGTCGGCGAGCCCATGTCCGACCTTCTCGAGCGTGAGCCCGTGCTCCCGACGCAGCGCCTGCTGCCGATCCTCGCCCAGACCGCCCGGGCGCTGCATGCCGCCCACTCGGCCGGCGTCGTGCACCGCGACGTCAAGCCCGGCAACATCCTGCTCGGCCGCGGCGGGCGCGTGAAGATCACCGACTTCGGGGTGTCGCTCGCGACCAACCAGGTCCCGATGACCGCGACCGGCATGGTCATGGGGACCGCGCAGTACCTGTCGCCCGAGCAGGCCGTCGGCAAGCCGGCGACCGCCGCGTCCGACCTGTACTCGCTCGGCATCGTCGCGTACGAGTCCCTCGTCGGGCACCGGCCGTTCACCGGACCGACCGCGGTGGACATCGCCGTCGCGCATGTCAACACGCCCGTGCCGCCTCTGCCGCAGTCGGTCGAGCCACGCCTGGCGGCCATCGTCATGCGCCTGCTGTCCAAGGAGCCGGCCGACCGGCCCCGCTCGGCGGCCGAGCTGGCCCACACGCTCGACGGCATGGTCGAGCAGACGCCGCCGACCGGCATCCACGTCGTCGTCACCGATCCGCGCGCGGCGGGGTCGGGTCGGCGCGCCGAGGTCGCACCCGAGCCCCGGCGCGAGGTACAGCCGGCGCCCGCACCCGTCCCGCTCGTGGCGGCTCCTCCGGCCAGGCCGAGCGACCCGGCCGTGGTCCCGCCGTCGTACCCGCCGCGGCGCGAGCTGCGCGACCAGGGCGAGCAGGACGCGCGACGTCCCCCCGGCTCGCACCGTGCCACGTCCGAGCCGGCGGCCCGGCGCACCTCGACGACCACCGGCACGCGCGTGGGCCGGTTGACCTGGCCGTTCGTCGCGCTGATGCTGTTGCTGATCGCACTGCTCGGCGCGGCCCTCGCCCAGGCGTTGACGCGCGCGGACGGCCCCTCGTCCGACCCGACGGGTGGCTCGGCCGTGCTGGCTGTCGCAGAACATCGCCTGCGCGCGGACGACGCCGGATACCCTCGTCCTCGGACCGAGGATGGGATGATCTCCGAGAGTGTGCCGGGCGATCCCGACACCCTGACAACAACGAAGGACGCCTAGTGGTGGACGAAGGTTCCCGGATCCTCGCCGGACGGTACGCGGTCGGTGAGCTCATCGGGCGCGGCGGGATGGCCGAGGTGCACATCGGCCACGACACGCGGCTCGGGCGCACCGTCGCGATCAAGGTGCTCCGCTCCGACCTGGCACGCGACCCGTCCTTCCTCGCCCGGTTCCGGCGCGAGGCCCAGGCGGCTGCGTCCCTCAACCACCCCGCCATCGTCGCGGTGTACGACACAGGCGAGGACCTCGTCACCGAGGCGTCGGGTGTCGTCGCGCACGTGCCGTTCATCGTCATGGAGTACGTCGAGGGCCACACGGTCCGGGACATCCTGCGCGACGGGAACGCCGTGCCGATCGACGAGGCCGTCGAGATCACCGCCGGCGTGCTGTCGGCTCTCGAGTACTCCCACCACGCGGGCATCGTGCACCGCGACATCAAGCCCGCGAACGTCATGCTCACCCCGACGGGCGCGATCAAGGTCATGGACTTCGGCATCGCCCGCGCGGTGGCCGACTCCGCCGCGACGATGACCCAGACCCAGGCCGTCATCGGCACCGCGCAGTACCTGTCGCCCGAGCAGGCCCGCGGCGAGCAGGTCGACGCGCGCAGCGACCTCTACTCCACCGGCTGCCTGCTCTTCGAGCTGCTCACCGGCCGCCCGCCGTTCATCGGCGACTCCCCCGTGGCTGTGGCGTACCAGCACGTCCGCGAGGCCGCCCCGACGCCGAGCTCGTTCGCGGCCGACGTCCCCGAGACCCTCGACCGCATCACGCTCAAGGCGCTCGCCAAGGACCGCGACGACCGCTACTCGTCGGCCGCCGAGTTCCGTGCCGACCTCGAGTCGGCCGCGCGTGGCGGACGCGTCGCGGCACCGCCCATCAGCGCGTTCGCCGTCGGCGCTGCGGCGTCGGGTCCCGCGACGCAGGTCCTGTCCCCCGCGGCCGCGGCGACGGCCTCGACGCAGATCGTGCCGGCCGGTGCGAGCCCGTGGGCGCCGACGACGCCAGGCGCTACCGGAGTCCTGCCTCGGTCGTACCAGACGGAGGACGAGGAGCCGCCGCGCAAGCGCTGGCTGCTGTGGACGCTCCTCGCGGTCGCCATCCTCGCGATCGCCGGGATCTTCGCGCTCATGCAGGCCAACGCCAACAAGGTGCAGACCCCGACGACGGTGACCGTCCCGACGGTGGCGAGCCTCTCGGAGGCCGAGGCGAGGTCGAAGATCGTCGGCCTGGGCCTGCAGTTCGATCGGCAGGTGGAGGCCAATGCGACCGTCGCGGCGGGCAACGCCATCCGCACCGATCCGGTCGAGGGCACGGCCGTCCCGGAGAAGTCCGACGTCAAGGTCTTCATCTCGACCGGCCCGGACTCGGTGAAGCTCGGGGACCTCAGCGGCCTCACGCAGGACCAGGCGCGCGCCCAGCTCAAGGACCTCGGGCTCACGGTCGGCAACGTCACGCCGGTCGACGACCCGGCGCAGCCGCAGGGCAAGGTCATCAGCACCGACCCGCCCGCGGGTTCGCCCGTCCCGGCCGGCTCGGCGGTCAACCTGTCGATCTCGAGCGGCAACGTCCAGCTGCCTGACCTCGTGGGCAAGACCCGCACCGAGGCCCAGGGCATCCTCACGACGCTGCACCTGACAGGCAGCATCACCAACGTCGAGTCCGCCGACAAGACCCCCGACAGCGTCCTCGCGCAGGACCGGCCGCCGGGGCTCATCCAGCAGGGCAGCACCGTCGGGCTCTCGGTCGCGATCGCGCCGACGACCGTCACGATCCCGGACGGACTCGTCGGCAAGACGTACGCCGACGCGGCCGCACAGCTGCAGGCTCTCGGGCTGCAGGCGTCGCAGAACCTGGTGACAAGCGCCGACTACGCCGCGGGGATCGTGACGTCGTCGAACCCGAACAAGGGCGCGAAGGTGGACCCCGGTTCGACGGTGATCCTCAACGTGTCGCAGGGTGCGACCGGGGGCACGCCAGCGCCCACTGTGCCGGTCCCGACCGCAGGCAAGTAGCCACGCGGGTGCACTAGCCAGCCGCCGCGAGCGAGCCCTCGAGAAGGGGCTCGGCTAGCTCGCGGCGGGGGCCGCGCTCGTCCGGACCAGCGGGTGCAGACCGACCGAGCGCTCGAGCGCCTCGGTGTCCCCGCACAGCGCCAGCCAGTTCGCGAGGATCCGGTGCCCGCCCTCGGTCAGCACGCTCTCGGGGTGGAACTGCACACCGTGCAGCGGCAGCGTCCGGTGCTGGAGGCCCATGATGATGCGCCCGTGCGCGCTCTCGACGATGGCCGTGACCTCGAGCTCGTCGGAGAACGTGCCGTCGACGACCGCGAGCGAGTGGTACCGCGTCGCGGTGAACGGGCTCGGCAGCCCGGCGAGCACGCCGGCGCCGTGGTGGACGACCTGGCTCGTCTTGCCGTGCATGAGCTCGGGCGCGTGCGTGACGGTGCCACCGAACACCTCGCCGAGCGCCTGGTGCCCGAGGCACACGCCGAGCATCGGGATCCCGGCCTCCGCGCAGTCGCGGATGACCTGCAGGCTCGCGCCGGCCTCGGCCGGGGTGCCGGGTCCAGGGGAGATCAGGACGCCGTCGAACCCGGTGCGCTCCTCGACCGGGGGCACGGCGTCGTTGCGGACGACGACGGTCTCCGCGCCGAGCTGCGCGAGGTACCCCACGATCGTGTAGACGAACGAGTCGTAGTTGTCGACCACCAGGATCCGGGTCATCTCACACCCCTACAGTCGTGTCGTTGAATGGCATGAGCGGCGCGATCGCCGGGAACAGCCACGTGAAGCACGCCGCGAGGACCGCCGCCGCGAGGACGACGAGGATCGCGACCCGGACGGCCGTCGAACCCGGCAGGTGCCGCCACAACCACCCGTACATCAGGCTCCTCCGGCGATCTCAGCGGGGACGCCGTCCGAGACCGGTGCCCAGTAGTCAAGCACGCCGTGCACGATGAACCGCTCGCGGGCCGAGAACATCGGGTGGCACGTCGTGAGCGTGATGGAGCGCTCGGTCGGCGCGACGCCCGGCTTCCCCGGGACCGGGGCGATGACCGCGACGTCCTGCGGACGGACGATCTCCGTCGACGTCACGCGGTACACGTACCAGGTCGACGCGGTCCGGACCACGATGGGGTCGCCGACCTGCAGCTCGGCGACGCGGTTGAACGGCTTGGCGTACGTCGTGCGGTGCCCTGCCACAGCGAAGTTCCCCACGGCGCCCGGCATCGCTGTCCCGGGGTAGTGGCCGATCCCTAGGGCGTCGAGCACCGTCGCCTTGTCGACGCCCTCGCTGACGGGACGCTGGGGCTCGCCGCCCCAGCGCGGCACCTGCAGCGTCGCGAAGGTCGTGAGGACGTCAGGTTCGGCCTCGACGGGCGGTTCCTCGCCGCGGCGAGGTGCGGCGATGACCGGACCGGTCGTCGCGCCAGCTGTCGCACCCGGCGTCGGCGTTGCGGCCGACGGGACGGCCGTGGGTGCCTGGGCCCAGTCCAGGTTCCGGACGATCTCGGCCTGCGCGCGGTTGCCCTCGACGTCGGTCCACCACAGCTGCCACACGAGGAACGCGAGGAGCAGGACGCCAGCCGTGATCAGCAGCTCGCCGACGACCCCGAGCCCGGCCAGCGCGACCGAGCCGGCGCTCGTCCTCCGCAGGGACCGACCGTGCCGAGGTGCCCCGACGCGGTCCGGCGCGGTCACGACCCCGTGCCCGAGGTCGCCGCGGTGAGGCCGGGGAGCACCTCGACGCCCCGGGGGACCTGCGCGAACTTGAGCTCGGTGATCCCCTCGTACGCAGGGAGGTTCAGCGGGTCCTGAGCGGTCGTGACCTTCCAGCCGAGCCCGACGGCATCGACCCACTGCAGATAGATCTGCACGGCGGGCGACGCGGCGAGTGCCGCCCGGAGCTTGGCCGGGTCGCCGATCGCGCGGACGACGAACGGGGGCGAGTACCGCCGGCCGTGGAGCGACAGGACGTTGCCGATGCACTGGAACGCGCTCGTGGAGATGACCCGCTGGTCCATGAGGCTCATGGCCTCGGCGCCGCCCGCCCACAGCGCGTTGACCACCGCCTGGAGGTCCTGCTGGTGGACGACGAGGTCGTCGGGGCGCACGTTCGGCAGGTTCTGCGAGTCGGCGGGGGCGTCGGTCATGCTCACCGTGATCCCCGGGCCGGTGACCGCGACCTTGCCCGAGGCGACGTCGTACCCGACCCCGGGCGAGCCGATCTGCAGGCCCGTGAGACGCGCCTGCTCCTCGGTCAGCCGGTCGACGTCGGCGCGCAGCGTGCCCACCTCGCCCTGGAGCCGGGCGACCCGGGACTCCTCGACGCTCGCGAGGTCCGCGAGGTTCTGGGGGTGGCGCTCGTCTGTCCCGCGCGCGAGCCGCGCGTTGGCCACGAACATCATGCCGGCGAGCGCGAGCACGAGCGTCACCGAGAGCGTTCCACGGCTGACCCTGTGCACGACGTGGTGGGTGCGGTCCGGCACGCATGCTCCTCTCGGGCGTGATCGCCACTACGCTAAGCCACGTTCCGGCGGGTCGGCGCCGTTCTGCGTGTCGCCGCCCCGCCCCATCGCAGGACAGGAGCTGTTGACGTGCCTGAGTCGAGGTCGCGGAAGAAGCCCGCGTACATCCCGCCCCCCAAGGCGGCCGGACCCGTGGTGAACCCGACCTGGCTCGTGCCGGTCATGCTCACCCTGATGGTCGTCGGCCTGGCCTGGATCGTCGTGACCTACATGATGCAGTCCCAGTACCCCATCCCGGGGATCGGGCAGTGGAACCTCGCGATCGGCTTCGTGCTGATCCTGGCGGGTTTCAGCCTCACGACCCGCTGGCACTGAGCCCACGATCCACGGGGGTTGTCCCCAGGCGGGGACAACCCTGTGGATAACTACACCGGTGTAATTCGCTTCCTCAGACGCCCGCGTACTTGAGGAGCGCCAGCCCGACGACGAGCACGGCGGCCACGACCGTCGCGATGATGCCGACCTCGCGCCGACGGAGCGTCGGCGCGTACGCGTAGGCGGCCCCAAGCCCCGCGCCCACGATGAGCCCGCCGACGTGGGCCTGCCACGCGATGTTCGGCACGACGAACCCGATGACCAGGTTCAGCCCGATGACCATCAGGAAGCTCTGCGCGTTGCGCCCGAGCCGGCGGAGCACGACGAGCACCGCGCCGAACAGCCCGAACACCGCACCTGATGCGCCCACCGCGCCGAGGTACCACGCGTCGGTCGCAGGCGACGCGAACAGCAGCACCCCGACCGACCCGGCGACGGCGCTGATCAGGTACAGCGCGATGTACCGCGCGCGGCCGAGGGCGTTCTCGAGGAACGGCCCGACGATCCACAGCGCATACATGTTGAACAGGATGTGGAAGATGCTGTTCGGCGAGTGCAGGAACGCCGTCGTGAGGAACCGGTAGGGCTCCACCTGACCCGCGGCCGGTGAGAAGGCCCACCGGCTCGTCCACCCGGTCACGGCCAGCTGCAGCACGTAGCTCACGACGCACAGAGCGACGATCGTGATCGTCACGACCGGGCGCCCGCCGTGGACGCGTCCGCCGAGCGCAGTCTGCGTCGGTCGGGCGTTGCGCGCCGCCTCGGCGACGCAGTCGACGCACTGCACGCCCACGGGCGCCTGCCGCTGGCACTCGGGGCAGACCGGCCGCCCGCACCGCTGGCAGCGGACGTAGGAGATCCGGTCGGGGTGGCGCGGGCAGACCGGGGGGCCCGCCGTCTCGGGCAACGGCTGGAAGGAGCTCATGAGACGGCGGGCGGGAAGCCGCTCAGTCCTCGATCGTGACCGACGAGATAACGACGTCCTCGACAGGACGGTCGCCCGCACGCGTCGGGACGGCGATGATCGCGTCGACGACGGCGCGCGACGCGTCGTCGGCCACCTTGCCGAAGATCGTGTGCTTGCCGGTCAGCCACGTGGTCGGGGCGACGGAGATGAAGAACTGCGAGCCGTTGGTGCCGCCCACCTTGCCGGTGATCGGGTCGCGGCGCGGTCCGGCGTTGGCCATCGCGAGCAGGTACGGCTCCGTGAAACCGAGCTCGGGGTGGATCTCGTCGTCGAAGTTGTAGCCCGGGCCGCCGGTCCCGGTGCCCAGGGGGTCGCCACCCTGGATCATGAAGCCGGAGATCACGCGGTGGAAGATCACACCGTCGTACAGGGGGTCGGTGCGCTCAGCACCGGTGCGGGGGTCCTTCCAGGCCTTGGAACCCGTGGCCAGGCCGGTGAAGTTCTCCACCGTCTTGGGCGCGTGGTTCGGGAAGAGCTCGATCCGGATGTCACCGGCGGTCGTGTGCAGCGTCGCGAACATGTGAGCAGTGTTTCACGACCCGTCAGCCGCGTCGCTCCCTGACCTGGTCCACGCCGCGGTTGGCGAGCTCGTCCGCCCGCTCGTTCCCCACGTCGCCCGCGTGCCCCTTGACCCACTGCCAGGTGATGGTGTGCCGCGCGACCTCGGTGTCGAGGGCCTGCCACAGCTCGGCGTTCTTGACCGGCTTCTTGTCGGCCGTGCGCCAGCCGTTGCGCTTCCAGCCCGCGAGCCACGAGGTCATGCCCTTCATGACGTACTGCGAATCGATGTTGAGGATCACCGTGCACGGCCGCGTGAGGGCACGCAGACCCTCGATCACCGCCGTGAGCTCCATGCGGTTGTTGGTCGTGTCCTCCTCGCCCCCGAAGAGCTCGCGCTCGTGGGTGCCCGACCGCATCCAGACACCCCACCCGCCGACACCCGGGTTGCCCTTGCAGGCGCCGTCGGTCCACATCTCGACGACCGTCGCGGCGGTGGCGTCCGCCGCCGACCGGGGGTACGAGGTGGCAGGGGTGAGGGTCGACGAGTCGGGGGACGAGGTGGCGGACGACGACATGAGCCCGACTCTAGGTCGTCCCGCACGGCATCCGCGCACCCGTGACGTGCGCCGGGACCCTGCGCGCGCCCGCGCGTGGTGGCAGAGTGGGACCTCAGGACGCCAGCCGCACAACACGGGAGTGGACATGACCTTCAGCATCCGTCGCCCGACGCTCGACCAGGTGGACACCGAGCGGATCAAGGAGCACGCCGCGGAGCTCGCAGCGAGCGCGAAGGTTCACGCCGGCGAAGCCGCGACGCACGCCGCCGAGGCTGCAGGCCAGGCCAAGGAGTGGTCGACGCCGCGCGTCGAGGCTGCGATCGAGTGGCTCGTCCCGCGGATCGAGCAGCTGTACAAGGAGAGCGTGAAGGCTGCGGCGCCGCGCGTCGAGAAGGCCGCCGAGAAGGCCGCACCGGCCATCGACACCGCCCACGACAAGCTCGTCGACGACCTGCTCCCGCGCCTCGTGGCGGCGATCAACGAGGCCGCCGAGCGTGCGGGTGCCGCCGTCGAGAAGGCCGCCGACAAGGCCGCCACCGCCCCCGCGGCCGTCGCGGCAGCTGCCGCAGCCGCCGAGGCCGCCGTGTCCGAGAAGAAGAGGCACACGGGTCGGAACGCCTTCTGGTTCTTCGCGCTCATCGCCGGCATCGGCGCGGCCGTCGCCGCCTGGACCCGGACCCGGTCGACCGAGGACCCGTGGGCAGAGCCCTGGGAGCCCGCCACCGAGTCGGGACACAGCACCGAGACGCTGCGTGCCCGCGCCCACGAGGCCCGCGAGGACCTGACCGTGAAGGTCGGCGACGCTGCCGAGACTGTCGGCGAGGTCGCCGGCGCGACGGTCGCGAAGAGCCGCGAGGCGACGCGCAAGGCCGCCGACAAGGTGACCGCCGCCGCTGAAGAGCTCACGGAGAAGGTCAGCGAGGCCCGCGAGGACCTGACCGAGAAGGTCGCGGACGCCGCGAAGAAGGTCACGACCCGGCGCTCGGTGCCCAAGTCGATCGACACCGCAGAGTCCGACGCAGTCGAGGCTGCCGACGTCGCCCCGGAGAGCCCGGACGAGACCGTCTGACGGCCGAGAGGTAGCGGGCGCGTCAGGATGAGCGCTGTCCTCGACAACATCCTCGGCGCGCCCGGCTGGATCGTCTACCTGGTGGTCGGTCTCGTCGTCTTCGCTGAGGACGCGCTCTTCGTCGGGTTCGTGGTCCCGGGGGAGACCGTCGCGATCCTCGGGGGTGTCGCCGCGAGCCGCGGGCACGCGTCGGTGCTCGTCGTCGCGATCGTGGTCGTCACGGCCGCGATCGTGGGTGACAGCGTCGGGTACGAGGTCGGCAAGCACTGGGGCACCCGGCTGCTCGACCTGCGGGTGTTCGCGAAGCACCGAGAGCGCCTGCAGACCGCTCAGACCCTCCTGGCGCGCCGCGGTGGCGTCGCAGTCCTGCTCGGCCGGTGGGTCGCGTTCTTCCGGGCCGTGATGCCCGCGCTCGCCGGCGCAGCGAAGATGCCGTACCGCATGTTCCTGCCGTTCAACGCCGCGGGCGGGATCGTCTGGGGAACCGTCGTCGTGCTCGTGGGCTACCTGGCGGCCAACTCGTACGCCCAGGTCGAACGGACCATCGGGCGCGATGCCGCCCTGATCGCCCTCGTCGTCGTCCTGGCGCTCGTGGCGGTGTGGCAGGTCAGACGTCGGCGGGCAGCGGCGGCGCGGACCGAGCCCGACGCGAGCTGACTACCTCGGGCGGGCCGCCGCGGAGTCGGCCGCTCGCCGTTCCAGGTCGTCGGGGATCGGCGCGAGCTCCGTCGGGCCGCAGCGACGCTCGAGCGCGACGCGCAACAGGTGGTCGGTGAGGTGCGGGTTCTTCGGCAGGACGGGGCCGTGCAGATAGGTCCCGATCACGTTGCCGGTCCTGGCGCCCTCCCGCTGGCTCGCGCGGTCGTTCCCGAAGCCTGAGGTCACCGTGCCGAGAGCGTCCTGCCCGGGGTCGAGGATCGTCTGCCCGGAGTGGTTCTCGAACCCGACCAGCCGGCCGAAGGGGCTGTCGACGACGATGTTGCCGACGAGACGCGAGGCGCCCGCCACGGTGCGGGCACCGAAGATGCCGATGCCGTCGAGCGCCGCGCTGTCGGCCGTGACGACGCTGCTGCCGAACAGCTGGTACGTCCCGCAGACCACGAGCATCGGGGTGCCTCCGGCCGCGAGGCTGCGCAGGTCGTCGCCGCGCGCGAGCAGGTCCTCGGCGACGACCTGCTGACCCGAGTCCTGCCCACCGCCGCCGAAGACGATGTCGACGCCGGCGAAGTCGAAGGGGCTGCCCACCTCGACCGACCGCACCTCCACGTCGATGCCTCGCCACTCGAGTCGCCGACGCAGCGCGATGACGTTGCCGACGTCGCCGTAGATGTTCATGTCGTCGGGATACAGGTGCGCGATGACGACCCGCGCGCTCATGCGGCGGTGAGGCTCAGTGCGCCGCCGCTGGTCAGCAGCGCACGGATCTTCAGCATGGCCGTGTAGGTGGGCAGGATGTAGGCGTCACCACCGACCGGCGTCTCCCGGACGAGCCTGTCCACGGCACGTTCGACGTCCTCCAGCTCGTCCGACGCGATGCCGTCGTAGTGCAGGCGCAGCGACATGTCGGCGCCGCGGGTCCCCGTCGTCAGGACGGTCGAGCCGGCGGGCACGAGGGTGCCCAGCGGCACGTCCCACAGCCAGGAGACGTCCCGCCCGTCAGCGCGAAGATCGCTGATCGCGAAGAGGAGGCGCGGCGCGGGCAGGGGGCTGACGAACGTCTCGAGCACACGCGCGAGGCCGACGGGGTTCTTGGCGAGCAGGACATGGACCCTCCGGCCGGCAAGCTCGAACACCTCGGCCCGGCCGAAGGCGGCACTGACTGCGGCCAGGGGCTCCGCCAGGACCGCCGCGTCGATCCCCTGCGCGTGCGCGACGCTGACCGCGGCGAGGGCGTTCGACAGGTTGTAGCTGCCGGCCAGCGGCAGGGTCAGCTCGGTAGACCGTCCGTCGACCTCCACCGTGAAGCGCGATCCGGTGGCGTCGGCCGCCTGCACATCGGTCAGCGCGACGCGGGGGCGGGGGCGGGCGAAGTCCCCGTGGGGGCACCGGTAGTGGCCGATGTGTGCGTAGAAGACCCGGCTGAACTCCAGGCGCGCGCCGCACACAGGGCATCGTTCGGAGTCCGCGACCCCCTGGCCCGTCCCGGTCATCGAGCGTGCCTCGACACCGAAGTAGGTCACCAGCTCGGGCCGCGCGGCGTACCGGCTCAGGCTGGTCACCAGCGGGTCGTCGGCATTGAGGTGCAGCCGGGCGGTCGTCGCCGCGATCCCGTCGGCGATCAGCCCGGCGGTCACGTCGAGCTCCCCGTAGCGGTCGAGCTGGTCCCGGAACAGGTTGAGCACCACGATGTCCGTCGGGTTCAGGTCTGCGGCGACCAGTCGAAGGCTGGCCTCGTCGACCTCGAACAGCCCGATCGTCTCCTGCACGGTTCCCCGCAGGCTCGCGGCAGCCAGCAGCGCCGCTGTGATCCCCCGCTTGAGGTTCGACCCGGTGCTGTTCGTGAGCACCCGCTCGCCGTTCGCCCGGAGGGCCGCCGCGATCAGCATGGTCGTGGTCGTCTTGCCGTTGGTCCCGGTCACGAGGATGACGCCGTGGGGCAACCCCGCGGCGAGCCGTCCCGCCAGCCGCGGGTACAGGCGCTCGGCGACCAGTCCAGGGAAGGCCTGTCCGACGCCCAGGCCGAGCCGGCGGCTGAGCGCCGCGGCAGCCTTCGTCATGACGAGCGTGAACCAGAGAGCCATACCCCGGACGGTACGTGCGTCGTCTGAGTCCGACCTGGGCGTCACCTGACAGAACGCCCAGGCTTGATCTTCTACCTCCCGGGTCGGAGCCGGCCCAGAACGACCTGTGCGCACGCCATGAGTTGTGACGCGGTTGCCGGCCAGCACGCCGACGCCGTCGCACAGACGATGGTGTGAGGGTCTAGATGGTGTGACGGGAACCTGCGACCCGCGGAGTATGGGTGGAGCCAAGGGGACTCGAACCCCTAACCCCCTGCTTGCAAAGCAGGTGCGCTACCACTTGCGCCATGGCCCCTAGAGCGGTGGATCACTCGAACGTGTCGGTGACCTCTGCCCACAGATCCCGGTCGTCCTGGTTCTGCGAGTACTGCTGCCACGCGACATAGCCGACTGCCGCAACTGCCATCAGGAGAAGCAGCTTCTTCATCGGTCCCCCACGGGTCGGGAGTGGGCCTAACAGGACTTGAACCTGTGACCTCTTCCTTATCAGGGAAGCGCTCTAACCGTCTGAGCTATAGGCCCGTATGCGCACCACGCTGGGCGGGGCGCGCCGGTCGAGACTACCCCAGTCGAGCCATGCCGCCCAAACGCGGTCGGCCTTACTCGTCGGTCATCGTCAGGTGCACCCCACCGACCAGCGCGGCGGTGATGTTGTAGAGGAATGCGGCGATGGTCGAGAGCGCCGTCAGCAGGAACACGTCGACGACGGCGATGAGTGTCGCGGCCGAGAGGATCCGGCTGAAGGAGACGTACTGGAGGATGTCGACGTTGCTCTCCGCACCGAGCACCTCCTTGACGAGCGTGTCGATCTGCGCGAAGACGTGCATGCCGTCCAGTGCGAACCAGATCACTGCCGCCGCGACGACGAGGATGATCCCGAGCGCCACCGACAGCAGGAACGACAGCTTCATCACCGACCACGGGTCGATGCGCGAGACAGCAAGCCGGACTCGGCGGGGTGCACCGGTCGCGGACACCGTGGGGATCCGGCCCGTCGTCGGACGGGGAGCGGGCGTGCCCGACGCTCGCGGCGGGGCGGTGTGCGTCGTGCCGGTCATGGTGGGTTCCTCGGTGCGGGAGTGCGTGGCCGAGCCGATCGCGGCCGAGGTGGCGGCAGCGGCCTTCTTGAGCGACGTGGTGACGGAGCCGACCGCGACCTGCAGCGGCGAGGGGGCGTCGTCCACATCGACCGGCGCTGACGCGCTCGGCACCGGCGCCGAGGTCGAGCCGGACGGCCGGACGGCCGCGGGGCCGCGCGCCGGCCGCGGAGCGAACGTGACGCCCTCGTCGATCGGCTCGGACCCGGCGGGCCGCAGCGTGGCCGGTCCGCTCGTCGGCGTGCCGGGGGGCGCACCTGCGCTCGACGCGGCGGGTCGGCTCACCGGCCCGGTCGGCCGGTTGCGCGGCGGGATCGACGGGGGAGCGGGCTCAGTGCTCATGCATCCTCCTGCGGGGATGACTCAGCGCCTGTCGGGTCCTCCGGCACGGGCTGCGGGGAGGCCGCCGGCGCATCCGCTGACACGTCCGACGACGCGGTCTCGTCGACCACGGTACCGGCATCGTCGCCGAGGTGTCGCTCGATGTTGCGAGCGACGGCGATGATCCGGTCGTTGTTCTCGGGCTTGGCGAAGATCACGCCCTGTGTCGCGCGCCCGGTCGCGTTGACCTCGCTGACGGCCGACCGCACGATCTTCCCGCGTTCCATGATCACGAGAACCTCGTCGTCCTCGTCCGTGACCAGGGCTCCTACGAGGTCGCCGTTCGCCTCCGGCAGGTTCGCCACCTTGATGCCGAGGCCGCCTCGACCTTGGACCCGGTAGTTCTCGACGGTGAGGGCCGTGCGCTTGGCGATGCCCCCCTCGGTGACCGTGAAGAGGAACGACCCGTCGCGCACGACATCCATCGCGAGCAGCTGGTCCTCGGTGCGGAACTTCATGCCGGTGACGCCGGACGTCGCGCGACCCATCGGGCGCAGCGCCTCGTCGTTCGCCGTGAAGCGGATCGACTGCCCCTTGCGCGAGACGAGGATCAGGTCGTCGGTCGAGTTGACGATGCACGCCGAGACGACCTCGTCGGGCAGGCCGTCCTCGTCCTCGCGCAGGTTGATCGCGATGACGCCACCCGAGCGTGTCGAGTCGTACTCGCTCAGCCGCGTCTTCTTGACCAGGCCCCGCAGCGTCGCCAGGACCAGGTACTCCGCCTGCTCGTAGCTCTGCAGGTCCAGGACCTGCGCGATCTTCTCGCCGGGCTGGAACGCGAGCAGGTTCGCGACGTGCTGACCCTTGGCGTCCCGGCCGCCCTCGGGCAGCTCGTACGCCTTGGACCGGTAGACGCGGCCGAGGTTCGTGAAGAACAGCAGCCAGTGGTGCGTCGTCGTGACGAAGAAGTGGTCGACGATGTCGTCCTCGCGCAGCTGCGCGCCGCGCACACCCTTGCCACCGCGGTGCTGGGCCCGGTAGTTGTCGCTGCGGGTGCGCTTGACGTAACCGCCGCGCGTGATGGTGACGACCATCTCCTCCTCGGCGATGAGGTCCTCGATCGAGACCTCCCCGCTGAACGGGAGGATCTGGGTGCGGCGCTCGTCGCCGTACTTCTCGACGATCTCCGCGAGCTCGTCCTTGACGATCCCGCGCTGGCGGGCGTCCGAGGCGATGATCTCCTGGAAGTCGGCGATCTTGGCCTGCAGTGCGGCGAACTCGTCCGTCAGGCGCTGACGCTCCATCGCGGCGAGCGCGCGCAGCTGGAGGGTGAGGATCGCGCGCGCCTGGACGTCGTCGACGTCGAGGAGCTCCATCAGTCCCTCACGCGCGTCGTCGACTGTCGCCGACGCACGGATCAGGGCGATGACCTCGTCGAGCATGTCGAGGGCCTTGAGGTAGCCGCGCACGATGTGCGCCCGCTCCTCGGCCTCGCGCAGGCGGTAGCGCGTGCGACGGACGATGACCTCGCGCTGGTGCGTGACCCAGTGGCGGACGAACGCATCGATGCTCAGCGTGCGCGGGACCCCGTCGACGAGCGCGAGCATGTTCGCGCCGAACGTCTCCTGCAGCTGGGTGTGCTTGTAGAGGTTGTTGAGCACGACCTTGGCGACGGCGTCGCGCTTGAGCACGATCACGAGTCGCTGGCCCGTGCGGCCCGACGTCTCGTCGCGGATGTCCGCGATACCGGTGACGCGACCCTCCTTGACGAGGTCCGCGATCTTCAGCGCGAGCGTGTCGGGGTTGACCTGGTAAGGCAGCTCGGAGACGACGAGGCAGATGCGCCCCTGGATCTCCTCGACCTCGACGACCGCGCGCATGATGATCGAGCCGCGGCCCGTGCGGTACGCGTCCTCGATGGCCCGGTGCCCGAGGATCGTCGCGCCGGTGGGGAAGTCCGGGCCCTTGATCCGCTGGATCAGCGCCTCGAGGAGCTCCTCGTGCGTCGCCTCGGCATGGTCGAGGTGCCACAGGACACCCTCGGCGACCTCGCGCAGGTTGTGCGGGGGGATGTTCGTCGCCATGCCGACCGCGATGCCCGACGACCCGTTGACCAGGAGGTTCGGGAACCGCGAGGGCAGCACGACCGGCTCCTGCGTGCGCCCGTCGTAGTTGTCCTGGAAGTCGACGGTGTCCTCGTTGATGTCACGGACCATCTCCATCGACAGCGGAGCCATCCGGCACTCCGTGTACCGGGGCGCGGCCGCGGGGTCGTTGCCGGGGGAGCCGAAGTTCCCCTGCCCGGACACGAGCGGGTAGCGCATCGACCAGTCCTGGACCAGGCGCACGAGCGCGTCGTAGATCGACGTGTCGCCGTGCGGGTGGAACTTGCCCATGACGTCGCCGACGACGCGCGTGCACTTGGAGAACTGCCGGTCCGGGCGGTAGCCGCCGTCGTACATCGCGTAGAGCACGCGGCGGTGGACGGGCTTGAGCCCGTCGCGCACGTCGGGCAGCGCACGACCCACGATGACGGACATCGCGTAGTCCAGGTACGACCGCTGCATCTCGAGCTGCAGGTCGACCTGCTCGATGTCGCCGTGCTCGATGTCGGTGGGAAGGTCAGTCACGGATCAGGTCCTTAGCTGTGCGGCTCGGTGGGCGCGGGGGCGTCAAGGGGCGCGTCCTCAGATGTCGAGGACGCGCACGTCCTTGGCGTTGCGCTGGATGAAGGACCGGCGGGCCTCGACGTCCTCACCCATGAGGATCGCGAAGGTCTCGTCGGCCGCGGCGGCGTCGTCGAGGTTGACCTGCAGCAGCGTGCGGTGCTCGGGCGACATCGTGGTCTCCCACAGCTCCGAGTAGTCCATCTCACCGAGACCCTTGTAGCGCTGGATCGCGTTCTCCTTGGGGATCCGCTTGCCGGCGGCCTGTCCCTCGACGAGGAACTGGTCACGCTCGCGGTCGGAGTACACGTAGTCGTGCGGCGCGTTCGTCCACTTGATGCGGTACAGCGGCGGCTGCGCGAGGAACACGTTGCCGCTCTCGATGAGCGGGCGCATGTACCGGAAGAGCAGCGTGAGCAGCAGCGTGCAGATGTGCTGGCCGTCGACGTCGGCATCGGCCATGAGGACGATCTTGTGGTAGCGCAGCTTCGCGAGGTCGAAGTCCTCGCCGATCCCGGTGCCGAACGCCGTGATGAGCGCCTGGATCTCCATGTTGCCGAGCGCCCGGTCGAGCCGCGCGCGCTCCACGTTGAGGATCTTTCCGCGCAGCGGGAGGATCGCCTGCGTGCGCGGGTTGCGCCCGCGCACCGCCGAGCCACCGGCCGAGTCGCCCTCGACGATGAAGATCTCGCACTCCTCGGGCCGGTTCGACTGGCAGTCGCGGAGCTTGCCCGGCATGCCGCCCGACTCGAGCAGGCCCTTGCGCCGCGTCGCCTCCCGCGCCTTGCGCGCGGCCATCCGCGCGGCTGCGGCCTGGATCGACTTGCGGATGACGTCGCGCGCCTCGGTGGGGTGCGCGTCGAGCCACGCCCCGAGCTGCTCGTTGACGACCTTCTGGACGAACGTCTTGGCCTCGGTGTTGCCGAGCTTCGTCTTCGTCTGGCCCTCGAACTGCGGCTCGCCGAGCTTGATCGACAGGACGGCCGTCAGGCCCTCGCGGATGTCGTCACCCGTGAGGTTCTCGTCCTTCTCCTTGATGATCGTCTTCTCGCGCGCATAGCGGTTCATGAGCGAGGTCATCGCCGCACGGAAGCCCTCCTCGTGCGTGCCGCCCTCGGTCGTTGCGATCGTGTTCGCGTAGGTGTGGACGGACTCGGAGTACGCGTTGGTCCACTGCAGGGCGATCTCGACCGAGATGCGCCGCTCCTTGTCCTCGGACTCGAAGTCGATGATCTCGGGGTGGATCACCTCGACCTTCTTCGCCGAGTTCAGGTGGCGGACGTAGTCGATGAGCCCGCCCTCGTACCGGTAGGTCACGGTGCGCAGGCTCGCGGGTGCCCCGAGGTTGTCAGCGTCGCGCTCCACGCTGTCCGGCCGCGCGATCTCGTCCTCGGTGCCCGTGTGCTCCGGGCGCTCGTCGGTGAGCGAGATCTGCAGGCCCTTGTTGAGGAAGGCCATCTGCTGGAAGCGCGAACGCAGCGTCTCGAAGTCGTAGGTCGTGGTCTCGAAGACGGCGTCGCTCGCCCAGAACGTGATGGTCGTGCCGGTGTGGTCGGCCTCTTCGCCTTGCGCGAGCGGCGCCTGCGGGACTCCGTCGCGGTAGCTCTGACGCCACACCGAGTCCTGCCGACGGACCTCGACGTCGAGGCGCGACGACAGCGCGTTCACGACGGAGACGCCGACACCGTGCAACCCGCCCGAGACGGCGTAGCCGGCCCCGCCGAACTTTCCGCCTGCGTGCAGGACGGTCAGGACGACCTCGATGGCCGGCTTGCCCTCGGACTTGACGATGTCGACCGGGATGCCGCGACCGTTGTCGACGACGCGGACGCCGCCGTCCGCGAGGAGCGTCACCTCGATGTGGTCGCAGTACCCGGCGAGCGCCTCGTCGACCGAGTTGTCGACCACCTCATAGACCAGGTGGTGCAGCCCGCGCGCGCCCGTCGACCCGATGTACATGCCAGGCCGCTTGCGGACGGCGTCGAGGCCCTCGAGAACGGTGATCGCACTCGCGTCGTAGCCGCCGTTCGATGATGCGGGGGGAGCGCCTTCGCTGGCGACAGATCCGGTGGAAGCGCTCTTCTCGGCCACGGGCGGTGGTACTCCTCAAGGTCTCACACGCGAATGGGGCGGCCCTCTGAGGTGTCAGAGAGCGGATCACTCCACTTCGCTGGAGTTCCAGGCACAGACGCGCCAGGAATGACCTTCACAGTCTACCTGGCGAAGCGCGCCGGGCCCGCTCTTCACACCCTGTGACGCGGGGTCGTTCGCGGGGTCGTCAGTGGCGTCAGCTCCCGTGTCATCCCCAGGGTCAGCCCCAGGTGTCGCGAGGACCCCGTCCCGGGACGGAGCGTGGACCTCGCTTGAACCCCGGACCGGCCGGCCCGACCACGTGGATCTCACGCACCACGTCCTCGCCGACGTCGTCCGCGAGCCGGCGCAAGAGCTGCGGGACGAGGAGGCGGACCTGGGTGGCCCACGCCGTCGAGTCGGTCCGCACCGTGAGGATCCCGGCGTCGAAGGTCTCGGGCTCGCAGTGATCCGCGATCTGGTCGCCCATGACGTCCCGCCAGCGACCGATCACACCGCCGACCGACACCTCCTGGACCCAGCCACGGTCCCGCAGCAGCCGCGCGAGCGTGTCGGCGACCGGCTGAGGATCGCGACCGTCGCGACCGGGGGAACCGCGCGGCGGGTCGAGGGGTGATCGACGCTTGGCGGCCTGGCCCGGGTAGATGCCTCGCGACTTCGCCCCCGCCTTCGCGCGTTCGAGGGCTGCGCGGGCGACGCTGCCGGGTGGCGTCAGCTCGATGAACGCTCCGACGGGCGCGCCGTCGGGCGGGTCCGTGACCGGTCGGGGCACCCGGTCGGCTGTGTCGGCGTCCGCCGAGTCGGTCCCGGGCAGGTCTGCGCCGGTCTCGTCAGAGGACACGCGCGACCTCGCCACCCATGACGTCGACACGGGCACCGGCGAGCTGCTCGGGCACGTCCCCCGGGACGGCCGCAGTGACGATCACCTGCCGCGCCGGCGCGACGAGCTCGGCCAGACGGTCCCGGCGACGGACGTCGAGCTCGGCGAACACGTCGTCGAGGATCAGGACCGGCTCACCGTCCTCGCCCCAGTCAGCCATCCATAGGTCCGTCCCGGAGTCGTCGCCCGTGCCGGTCCCCGCGGCGGCGGCGTCGGGCCCCCGCGTGAGCAGCGTGTACGACGCGAGCCGGAGCGCGAGCGCGAACGACCACGACTCCCCGTGGCTGGCGTACCCCTTCGCGGGCAACCCGCCGAGCGTCAGGACGAGGTCGTCCCGGTGCGGGCCCACGAGGCACACCCCCCGCTCGATCTCCTTGGGACGCAGGTGGCCCATCGCCTCGAGCAGCTGGGCCTCGACCAGCCGCGTCGACCCGTTCGGCTCACGCGGCACCGTCGGGCCGGGCTCGCCGGGAGCCGTCGGGCCGCGTCCCTGCTCGTCGGCGCGGTCGAGCTCGACGTCGAGCGAGGACCGGTAGCCGATGACCGCCTCGCCCTGGCCCGCGCTGACCTGCTCGTACGCCTGCGCGACGTACGGCGCCAGCGCAGCGACGATCTGTCGGCGCGCGACGATGACCTGGGCGCCGGCCTGGGCGAGCTTGGCGTCCCAGACGTCGAGCGTGCGCAGGTCGGCGGCCCCGCGCGACCCCCGCACGGCCGCCGACGCGGACTTGAGGAGAGCGCCGCGCTGGCGCAGCACCCGGTCGTAGTCACCGAGGACCCCGGCGAGCCTCGGGGTCACGAGGACGGCGAGCTCGTCGAGGAACCGGCGCCGGCCGTCGGGGTCGCCCTTGACGAGAGAGAGGTCCTCGGGGGCGAAGAGGACCGTGCGCAGGAGTCCGAGGACGTCGCGGGCCCGGCCGGGCGACCCACCGTTGACCCGGGCGCGGTTCGCCTTGCCCGGGGTGATCTCGATCTCCACGAGGCTCGTGCGGCTCGTGGTCTCGGCACCGGCGGCACGGCCGAAACCGTCCGCGCGCCCGTGCTCCCGCACGATCCTCGTCCTGATGACCGCGCGCGAGGCACCCGACCGGACGAGGGCCGCATCCGACGGAACCCGGTGGCTGGCGAGCGTCGCGACATAGCCGATGGCCTCGACGAGGTTGGTCTTGCCCTGGCCATTGGGTCCGACCAGCGCGGTGACGCCCGCGTCGAGCGGCAGCTCGACCTGGGCGTACGAGCGGAAGTCGGTCAGCGAGAGGTGCGAGACATACATGCTCGAGCTCAGACGGACGGGTTGTGGGTGGGGATCACGGTCAGCTCGAGAGCGTCGCCGGCTTGGTCGCGTGGCCGCCGAACTGCTGGCGCAGGGCGGCGACCGCCTTCATCGCGGGGGAGGCCCCCTGGCGCGACGTGAACCGCGCGAACAGTGCGGCCGAGATGACCGGCAGCGGGACTGCGGCGTCGATGGCCTCGTCGACCGTCCAGCGGCCCTCGCCCGAGTCCTCGACCCAGTCCTCGATCGCGGCCAGCTCGGTGTCCTCCTCGAGCGCCTTGACCAGGAGGTCTAGGAGCCAGGACCGGACGACCGTCCCGCGCGTCCAGGCCTTCAGGGTTCCCGGGACGTCCTTGACGATGTCCTTCGCGACGAGCAGCTCGTAGCCCTCGGCATAGGCCTGCATCAGGCCGTACTCGATGCCGTTGTGGATCATCTTGGCGTAGTGACCTGCGCCGACGTTCCCCGCGTGGACGAATCCCTCGGCACGGGGGCCCTCCGGGCGCAACGCGTCGAAGACGGGCATCGCCCGCGCGACGTCGGCCTCCTCGCCGCCGACCATGAGCCCGTAGCCGTTGGCCAGTCCCCACACGCCGCCCGAGACACCCGCGTCGACGTAGCCGATGCCGTGCTGGGCGAGCAGCTCCGCGTTCGGGGCGTCGTCCGTGTAGTGCGAGTTGCCACCCTCGATGACGAGGTCACCGGACTGCAGGAGGCTCGCGAGCTCGGAGACGACACCGCGGGTGATGTCACCGGCCGGCACCATGACCCACACGATGCGCTCGCCGGCCGGCAGCGCCGCGACGAGGTCGCCGAGCGTCGCCACGTCGGTCACCGCCGGATTGCGGTCGAACCCGGTGACCTCGATGCCGCCGGCGCGCAGGCGCTCACGCATGTTCGCACCCATCTTGCCGAGCCCGATCAGACCGATGTGCATGAGTGTGCCTCTCGTTGCTCGACGTCGCCCGACGTCACTCCCGTGGACCGTCCGGGCGACGGAACGGACCGATCACGCGTCCAGCCTGGCGCCGCGAGCCTCAGCTCGCGAACCGGATGGGCACCAAGAGGTAGCGGTACTCCGGGAGGTCGTCGCCCTCGAGCGACTCCTGCCCGGTGAACTCGACCGGCTTGTTCGGGTGCGTGAACGACATCCGCACGAACGGCGTCGTCAACGCTCCCAGCCCGTCGAGCAGGAACTGGGGGTTGAACGCGACCGAGATGTCGTCGCCGACGAGGGTCGCCTCGAGGGCTTCCGACGCCTGGGCGTCGTCACCCTGGCCCGCGTCCAGCACGACCTGCCCGTCGCTGAACGACAGCCGGATCGGTGTGTTGCGCTCGGCGACCAGCGCGACCCGCTTGGCCGCGTCCGTGAGGGACTGCGTGAGCACGACGGCGTGGATCGGGGTCTCGTCCGGGAACAACCGGCGCACGGCCGGGTAGTCGCCGTCGACGAGGAGCGACGTCGTGTGACGGCCGCCCGCCTCGAACCCGATGAGGTCGACACCCTGACCGGTCGAGAGTGCGATGTTCACGGAACCCGCGGAGCCGAGCGACTTGGCCGCGTCGGACAGCGTCTTCGCGCGGACGAGCGCGACCTGGGAGATGTCCGGGGACGTCGGGTGCCACGTGAGCTCGCGCAGCGCGAGGCGGTAGCGGTCGGTCGCGAGCAGCGTGATCTTCTCGCCCTCGATCTCGACGCGCACCCCTGTCAGCAGCGGCAGCGTGTCGTCCCGGCTCGCCGCAACCGTCACCTGGGTGACCGCGTGCGTGAGGGCGTCGCCGTCGACCGTGCCGGTGACGGCGGGCATGACCGGCAGCGCGGGGTAGTCCTCGACCGGCATCGTCAGGAGCGTGAAACGGCTCGCGCCGCACGTCACGGTGACCTTGGTGCCCTCGAGGACGACATCGACGGGCTTCGCAGGCAGCGCACGGGAGATCTCGGCCAGAAGACGACCCGAGACCAGGACCGTGCCGGGCTCGCTCACGTCGGCCGCGATCTCGGAGCGAGCCGACACCTCGTAGTCGAAGCTCGACAGCTGGAGCGTCCCGTCGCTGCGCGCCTCGATGCGCACACCGGCTAGGACGGGGACGGGCGGGCGGGTCGGAAGACTACGAGCTGTCCACGTGACGGCTTCCGCGAGGACGTCACGCTCGACTCGAAACTTCATGCCCCACCTCTCGGTCCATCGTGACGCGTCGGTTGAGCTGGCTGCCCACGCACGGCGACCAGACGGGAAGCCTGATCCTCAGCGTGCAGTGCCGGCGCGACATCGACGCACAGGTCGGAGCGAACACTACGCGAGTGGACACAGCGCTGGTACCTGCTGGGGAGCGTCCTGGATCGTGTTGTCCGAGCGTCTGGCTGGGCCGGCCGTCGTTCTCTCTTCGCTGGTGTGTGGATTTCCCCATGAGAGAAGTCTCATCGTCGTCTTCGCCTTTGTGAATCCTGGGGATGACGGGTCGAGTCGCAGGTCATCGTGTGATTCGGGTGTGGACGATGAGTGTGCACGGACCGGGGACAAGTCATGAGGCCGGTGGACGAGCATCCGACGTTCATCTGTCGTCCACCGACAAGGGGTCCTCTGTCCACACGGTATCGGCGTGTCGTCCACCGTTGTCCACAGGTCTGTACACAGGTGTGAATATTCGTCCCACGCCTCTCTCAAGCCGATGTCAAGGGTTGCCCGTGGGGGAGCGTGCGGCGACGCCGCTTTCCAGGCGCGACTCAGTGCCCCGTGTCGGACCTGAAGATGGCGCCACGGAGGGAATGTCATTCGTGGGGGAAGGAGCTGATCAGCTGCGGTTCTGCTGCTTGATCCGGTTGGTCAGCTCGGTCACCTGGTTGTAGATGCTGCGGCGCTCAGCCATGAGCTCGCGAATCTTGCGGTTCGCGTGCATGACTGTCGTGTGGTCGCGGCCACCGAACGCCTGGCCGATCTTCGGCAGCGAGAGCTCCGTGAGCTCACGGCACAGGTACATCGCGATCTGTCGTGCGGTCACGAGGACGCGGGAGCGCGAGGAACCACAGAGGTCCTCGATGGTGAGACCGAAGTATGCGGCGGTCTGACCGATGATCGCCGTGGAGGTGATCTCCGCGGCCGTGCCGTCGGTGATGAGGTCCTTGAGCACGATCTCGGCGAGCGGACGGTCGACCTGCTGGCGGTTGAGGTTGGCGAAGGCCGTGACCCGGATCAGGGCACCCTCGAGCTCACGGATGTTCGTCGAGATCCTGGACGCGATGTACTCGAGCACGTCGTCCGGCGCCTTGAGGCGCTCGTTGCCGGCCTTCTTGCGCAGGATCGCGATGCGCGTCTCGAGGTCCGGGGGCTGGACGTCGGTGATCAGGCCCCACTCGAAGCGCGAGCGCATCCGGTCCTCGAAGCCGTTGAGCTGCTTGGGCGGCAGGTCGGACGTGATGACGACCTGCTTGTTGGCGTTGTGCAGGGTGTTGAACGTGTGGAAGAACTCCTCCATCGTCTGTTCCTTGCCCTGCAGGAACTGGATGTCGTCGATGAGGAGGACGTCGACCTCGCGGTAGCGGCGCTGGAACGCACCGGCCTTGTCGTCGCGGATCGAGTTGATGAAGTCGTTCGTGAACTCCTCGGAGTTCACGTACCTGACGCGCACCGACGGGTAGAGGTTCTGTGCGTAGTGCCCGATGGCGTGGAGCAGGTGCGTCTTGCCGAGCCCCGAGTCCCCGTAGATGAACAGCGGGTTGTAGGCCTTCGCGGGAGCTTCGGCGACAGCGACCGCGGCGGCGTGCGCGAACCTGTTGGACGAGCCGATGACGAAGGTCTCGAACTGGTAGTTCTTGTTGAGCCGCGCGGGCTCCAACGGGCTCGACGGTCGCCGTCCGGACCCCGGGCGGAACGGCTGGGAGTCCTGGGAGTGTCGTTCGTCCTCGTCGTCGTCGTAGGTGGTGTCGCGCGAGCTCGGTGCGTCGTGCGCACGCTCGACCTCATGGGAGGCGGTGGGCCGGGGCGCGGCGATGGCGGGCTCGTCCGAGGCCAGGTCGACATCGATCGTGATGGCGAAACGTCCCTCGCGGCCCAGGGCCGACGTCAGAGCTTCGGTGACCTCGGTGCGCACGCGCGTCTCGAGGTACTCCTTCGTCAGGTCGTTGCCGACCGCCAGGAGCATGGTGCCGTCGAGGAGGCCGAGCGGCTTGGCCAGCTTCACGAAGGCGATCTGTCGCGGCGTGATGTCCGGGCTGTGCTCGAGCTCAGCGACCGCCTGCGCCCAGACGCGGACCGGCTGATCGTCCTGTGATGACACGTTTTCCCTCACTACCCGTCGGCGCTCGCGTGGTCGAGTTTCGCACGGCTGTGCGTGATCCACACCTTTGTCCACAGCCTGTGTGCGGCGACCGGCAAACCCATGGTAGGGACGGCACGACCGGTGGACCGCGGCCGATGCGTCGTACCGAGAAGGCAGGCACCGCGCCGCGAGGAGGGTGACGACGGGCAAGCGTAGCCGCCTGTGCACAGCCCTGCGATAGTCCGCACGGGTGATGTGGGACCGGTGCGCGTGTCGGTGTAGCTCTGCGCCGAGCGGGCATGGAAGCCTTGGTGACGGTAGTCGTCGGCGTGAGGCGTGCTGGCGGTCCCCCCGAGTCGTCCGGCATTTGACCGGGCACGGTCGTCCGGCGTAGCGTTGCCAAGCCTTCCTGATGGCTCCTGCTGGCGCGCCCTGGCGCCGGAATCAAGCGCTGCGTGCTGACATGCGGCGTGGTGATCCGGAGCAGTCGAGCTCGGCACTCAGACCTGGTCGCGTACCTGTGCGCGATCGATGCCCCGAAGTAGTTGGAGAGACTCGTGAGCAAGCGCACGTTCCAGCCGAACAACCGGCGCCGGGCCAAGACCCACGGCTTCCGTCTGCGTATGCGCACACGCGCAGGCCGCGCGATCCTCGCCGCTCGTCGGCGCAAGGGTCGCGAAGAGCTCTCGGCCTGACGCCTGCTCCGGTGCTGCCAGCAGCGCACCGGATGCGCCGCCCTGCGGAGTTCGAGCAGGCGGTGCGGCGTGGTGCGCGCGGTGGGCGTGACTCGCTCGTGGTGCACCTCGCGACACGGACCGACCCCGGACCTGGTCCGGTGGTCGGTCTTGTCGTGTCCAAGTCCATCGGGAACGCCGTGACGCGGAACAAGGTCAAGCGGCGGCTCCGTGCGCTCGTGCGTGCCCGGCTCGGCTCGATCCCGGTCGATGCGGGCGTGGTCGTGCGTGCGCTCGGTCCCGCGGCAACACGCCCGTACCTCGACCTCGGCGCGGACCTGGACGCAGCACTCGAGACAGCCGCCCGTCGGTCGAGGCGTCCGGTGCGGGCATGAGCGGTCATCCCATGACCCACGTCTCGATGGGCTCGGTCGCACGCGCCGTGGTCCGGTTCCCGGGCCGCGTCCTGCTCCTGCTGATCCGCGGCTACCAGCTCTTCATCTCCCCGATGAGACCTCCGACGTGCCGGTACTACCCTTCGTGCTCGCAGTACGCGGTGATCGCGATCACCCGGCACGGCGCGATCCGGGGAACCGGGCTCGCGGCCTGGCGCTTGCTGCGCTGCAATCCCTGGAGCGCCGGGGGCGTCGACGACGTCCCGCCTGCGCAGGACCGGCAGCGTCATCACCATCACGTGGCCTCGGCCACGTCCTGATCACCGAACGAGGAGCTCTGCCACATGTCGTGGTTTGACGGCCTGCTCTACCCGATCATGGTCGCGGTGGCCTGGATCATGGTCCAGTTCCACACGCTGCTCACAGCGATCGGCCTGGACCCGGCCTCCGGCGCTGCATGGGGGCTGTCGATCGTCGGCCTCGTGATCGTCATCCGGATCGTGCTAATCCCGCTGTTCGTCAAGCAGATCAAGGCGTCCCGGGGCATGCAGATGCTCAGCCCTGAGATGCAGGCGATCCAGAAGAAGTACAAGGGCAAGTCCGACCCCGCGTCCCGCGAGGCGATGAGCCGCGAGACGATGGAGCTGTACAAGAAGCACGGCACCAACCCGTTCGCATCGTGCCTGCCGATCCTCGCCCAGTCGCCCATCTTCTTCGCGCTGTTCCGGGTCCTGTACTCGCTGCCGAAGCTGTCGACGGGCACCTACCCGAAGTCGTCGATCGGCCCGCTCGATGCCGCCACCGCGGGGCAGGTAGAGCACGCCACGATCTTCGGTGCGCCGCTGTCGGGCTACTTCATGTCGAAGGACGGCGGGACGACCGTCAAGATCGTCACGATCGTGCTCATCCTCGCCATGTCCTTGACGACCTTCCTGACGCAGCGGCAGCTGACCATGAAGAACATGCCGCCCGCCGCGCTCGAGGGCCCGATGGCGCAGCAGCAGAAGATGCTCCTGTACTTGATGCCGCTGATCTTCGCCTTCTCGGGCGTCAACTTCCCGATCGGCGTGCTGCTCTACTGGACGACGACGAACCTGTGGTCGATGGGCCAGCAGTTCTACACGATCCGCCGGATGCCCGCGCCAGGATCGGCGGCCGAGGCCGCCATGAAGGCACGACAGGCCCGTAAGGCTCATCAGTCGGGCCTGGAGCTGGCGGTGGCCGACGGTCCCGTCATTGATGACAAGCCGCGAGGTCAGCGCGTCCAGCCGAAGCGCAAGGACCGCGCCAAGCCGCGACCGGCGGACGGCTCGACGGCGAAGACTGGGTCGACCGCTTCCGCGGGCAGCACGGCACCGAGCAGCACAGCCAAGGGTCAGTCCTCCACCGACGGAGACCAGACGCCCCCGGCTGCAGCAGCACCACGCAAGCCCAAGAAGTAACGCTCACCCACCGGCAACGAGCCGCATCCCGAGGAGCACCCATGCCGTCATCCGTAGAGAACGAGATCGTCCCCGGCGAGGAGAACCCCACCAGCCGGCTCGAGGAGGAAGGCGAGATCGCTGCCGACTACCTCGAGGAGCTGCTCGACATCGCCGACCTGGACGGTGACATCGACATCGACGTCGACCACGGTCGTGCCGCGGTGGAGATCGTGGCTGAGCCCGACTCGGAGCGTGCGCTGCGACGCCTCGTCGGCGCGGACGGGGAGGTCCTGGACGCCCTTCAGGAGCTCACGCGGCTCGCCGTGCAGGCGAAGACGGGGGAGCGGAGCCGTTTGATGCTCGACATCGCCGGCTACCGGGCCGAGCGTCGGACCGAGCTGGTCGCTGTGGCAGAAGAGGCGATCGCCCGGGTGCAGGAGTCCGGGGCGCCGGTGGCGCTCGCGCCGATGAACCCGTTCGAGCGCAAGGTGGTGCATGACACGGTGGCGGCCGCAGGGCTCGTCAGCGACTCGGAGGGCGTGGAGCCGGCGCGACACGTGGTGATTCGCGCGTCCTGAGACTCGACGCAGGGCACATCGTCTGGCGAACGGCCGGCTCCTGAGGAGCCGGCCGTTCGTACGTGGACCGACAGTCAGCGGGACTACCGCCGATGGGTGGACTTCGGTTCGTGTACGGGCTGCGACTGATGTGTGGACTGCCAGTCGCATGTGTCCGGTTGGCCATGGGTGTCAGGTCGACTGTGCGGCGCGCCGTGTAGCGCCTCGACTGTGTGACGACGTCCAGGGAATCAGAAAGGCCATCGGCCGGCACCTTGCGGGGCTGTTCGTCGGGGGAGCACGCGTGGCGGTCGTGGGCCTCGTGCCCCATCGCTCCCGTGGCCGGCGCGGAGGCCGGCGGAGAACAGTGTGAGCGGATCAACGGTGCGGGAATCGCGGTGAGCTCGCGGGAGCGAACGCGGGGGCCCGGGCCAGGTTCGGCGGTCGCCCGATGTGCGGATCGGGGCCTGTTTCACGTGAAACCGAGGCGTCTCGGTAGGTGACTGGCCTGCGTCGAGCTCTCGAGCACGCCGATCGCGGAGCGTGGGTCGCGCGGGACCCACGCAGCCACGAGGCCCGGGCGGTGCAGGACTATGCGGCACACGCGCTGATCCGTGGTTTCACGTGAAACAGCAATGGAGAGGCCTGTGCACAGCGGTGTGCCTGGGCGGGTACCCGCTGGGCCGCAGGGTACGGTGGGGCTTCCAGAAGACAGTCGAGCGAGGCTCAGCAGCACCGCGGTCGCGGCCATGTGCGTGCGGTTCCGCCAGCTCCAGGAGTGTGCTCGTCATCGAGAACCCTCGCGGGCGATGACTGACCAGTGTGTATGCCATCAAGGGGAGGCCGCGTGACGCACGACGACCGTGTCGACGTGGCGCTCGAAGTAGACCCATGGGAGGGCGACAGCCGGCTCCCTGACCTCTTCGGTGCCTCCTGGCCCGCGATCGCGGCGTTCCACACCCTGCTCGTCGACGAAGGCGTGCGTCGTGGACTCGTTGGCCCGCGGGAGGTTCCCCGGCTCTGGGAGCGACATCTGCTGAACTCGGCCGTCGTCGTCCCGTTCCTGCCCGAGACCGGCCGCATCATCGATCTTGGATCGGGCGCTGGCCTTCCCGGGATCGTGGTTGCGGCGATGCGGCCGGACGCGGAGGTCGTGCTCCTTGACCCGATGGAGAGGCGCACCGACTGGCTGCTCGAGGTCGTCGGGGCGCTGGGCCTTGCGAACGTGGTTGTCATGCGTGCACGCGCCGAGGATGTGCACCGCGAGCTGTCCGGCGTGGCGGTCACCGCGCGGGCTGTTGCGCCACTCGACCGGCTCTACCGGTGGGCTCTCCCGCTCCTTGTCAAGGGCGGCGTGCTGGTCGCGCTGAAGGGAGCCCGGGCGCACGAGGAGGTTGAGTCGGCAGCTCGGGTGGGCGCAAAGCTGGGCGGCGGACCCGCCGAGATCGCGAGCGTCCGTGCGGTCGACGGAGCCGAGGAGACCACAGTCGTGCGGGTTGTCCGGGAGGTAGTACGCGGTGTTCGGTAGGAAGAAGAGGCGGCAGGAGCCGATCTCCGCGGTTGCACCCGAGCCACTCGCGCCGGGAGCATGGCAGGCCCCCGTCGGTGTGGAGCGTGGCTTCGAAGACGACGGCGTGATTGTCGACAGCCGCGGGGACTCGCCGGAGGTTTCACGTGAAACAGGCGCACATGAGGGGACTGCAGTCGGCGATCACGGCGACCTCACTGGCGGGCCCGCCGGTCCTTCTGCCGATCAGGCCCTGACGGGGGAGGCCGCAACCAGCCCATTCGCCACCACCGCGACCGCCTGGGTGCCGTCTGCAGGAGCTCCGCGGAGTACTGAGGTCGAGCCCGGTGTCCTGGTCCACCCCGAGGACAGTGCGCGGTCGTCGCTGAACGGGCAGGTCGGCCCCGACCGGGGGTCGTGGAGCGCGGGCTCAACGGAGCCCGCGCGCGAGGCAGCCGGTGACGAGCCGTCGGCGCCTCTCGGTGGTGAGCTGCCCAGCCGGCCGGACCAGGCAGACACCATGGGCCCCGATGCGGCAGGCCGCTCCGGCCCCGACGCGGCTGGCCGCTTCGGTCTCGGCGCCACAGACAGCACCAGTCGCGACGGTTCCGCAGCTGCGCACAGTGCTTTCTCGAGCGCACCGCGTGCTCTGGCGAGCCAGCCACCGGCGTCGGAGGTTGCAGCCGGTGTTTCACGTGAAACAGAACACCTTCCGGGGTCGGCGACGGCGGTCGGGAGCGCCGGGGTCGGCGCCGGCCCCTTCACGGCTGATGCTGCGCCTGCTCAGCCCGACCGCACAGGAGAGAACGAGGACGTGTCCAGTCAGCCCGACGTGATCCATGGAGCCGGTCACGACGACGAGGCGCGCCGAGCGGCGCTCGTCGACAGCCTGCCCGACGCCGATGAAGACACGCCTTTGATGGCACAGATCCAGGCAGACGCCACGCGTCGGATCCAGCTGCGCGGCCGGAAGTTCCCTCGGCCGGCGCAGACCCGGATCATCACGGTCGCCAACCAGAAGGGCGGGGTCGGCAAGACGACGACCACCGTCAACGTAGCCGCGGCGCTCGCGCAGTCAGGACTGAACGTCCTTGTTCTCGACAACGACCCCCAAGGGAACGCGTCGACGGCTCTCGGTGTGGCGCACCATGCCGGCACACCATCGATCTATGAGGTCCTCGTCGACGAGGCGCCCATGGCGGGCGCCGTCCAGGAGTGTCCTGACGTCCCGAACTTGTGGTGCGTCCCCGCGACGATCGACCTCTCAGGCGCGGAGATCGAGCTCGTCTCCATGGTGGCGCGGGAGACTCGGCTCCGGACGGCACTCGACGCATATCTGGCCGGTCGTATCGCTGCAGGTCAGGAGCCGATCGACTACGTCTTTGTCGACTGCCCCCCGAGCCTGGGTCTGCTGACAGTGAATGCCTTCGTCGTCGGACGCGAGGTCCTGATCCCGATCCAGTGCGAGTACTACGCGCTCGAGGGTCTCACTCAGCTCCTCAAGACGATCCAGCTGATCCAGGCGCATCTGAACCCAGGTCTGCACGTCTCGACGATCCTCCTGACGATGTACGACGCGCGCACCAACTTGGCGCAGCAGGTGGCACAAGAGGTTCGCGATCACTTCCCCGAGACGACGCTGCGCACCTCTGTTCCGAGGTCCGTCCGCATCTCGGAGGCGCCGAGCTACGGACAGACGGTCATTACCTACGACGCCGGATCGTCAGGGGCCCTGGCCTACCTCGAAGCCGCGCGCGAGCTGGCCGAGCGCGGGGCCGCGGACACAGGCGCCGGGGCCGACAGCGACGGAGCAGCGTCGGCGATCTCGCTCTCCGCACCAGGCGGCGATCGCATCAACCACACGAACGGCACGGCCGGCGGCTCGCCCAGCGTCGTCGGCAGCATCGCGGGCAGTCATCAGGAGGAGCAGTGAGCGAGAAGCGACGTGGTCTGGGCCGTGGCCTGGGCGCACTCATCCCGACGGGACTTGACGGGCAGCGGTCGTCCGACACACAGCGTCCCGTTGACGTCTTCTTCCCGGAGAACCGCCGGGATGCGCACAGTGAGACGTTCCCGACCGACGGCGTCGCCGATCTGACGGCCACCGCGAACGGCGAGGCCGCTGTTTCACGTGAAACGGCGGGACCTCCGGGGAGCCATGAGTCCTCGGTCGAGGGCGGCACCGCGACGCCTGGCCACGCGTCATCCTTGAACGGCTCCGGCACGTCCAATGGCTCGCCCACGACGGGCGGCGCGGTCTCCGGCGACGGCTTGCGCTCCTCGAACGGTTCACCATCGGCTGGCGGCTCGGCGTCGGCCAACGGCACCGCGTCCGACAACGGCTCCGCGTCGGCCAATGGCTCCGCGTCTAGCAACGGCTCCGCGTCCAGCCACGCCCCTGTGTCCGGCAACGGCTCAGTGTCCGGCAACGGCTACTCCTCGACGTATAGCGCGAGCCTCGCCGGCGCTGACAACGGCTACCCCGCAGATGACGGGCTGGTCGCCGTTCCGGGTGCGCGGTTCGCTGAGCTTCCCGTGGACTCGATCAAGCCGAACCCGCGCCAGCCCCGCACGATCTTCGAAGAGGATGCGCTCGACGAGCTGGTCGGCTCGATCCTCGAGGTCGGCGTCCTGCAGCCGATCATCGTCCGACCCGATGGGGACTCGGGCTACGAGCTGATCATGGGGGAGCGCCGGCTTCGCGCCACCCAGGCGGCGGGCCTCACGACGATCCCCGCGATCATTCGTGACACCGAGGACTCGGACCTGCTGCGCGACGCGCTGCTCGAGAACCTGCACCGTGCACAGCTCAACCCGCTGGAGGAGGCCGCCGCCTACCAGCAGCTGCTCGACGACTTCGGGTGCACGCATGAGCAGCTCGCGAGCAGGATCCACCGATCGCGTCCGCAGATCTCCAACACTCTCCGTCTCCTGCGGCTGCCGCCGCTGGTCCAGCGACGCGTCGCTGCCGGTGTGCTGTCGGCCGGTCACGCACGCGCTCTCCTCGGACTCGAGGACGGCGCGGCGATCGAGCGGCTCGCTCAGCGGATCGTGGCAGAGGGCTTGTCAGTGCGGGCTGTCGAGGAGATCGTCTCGCTCGGCGGCGATCCGGCGGCTCCGGCCGTCCGGCGGAGGCCACGGGCCGGTGACCGGAACGAGGCTCTGGACGAGCTGGCCACCCGGCTCTCGGACCGCTTCGAGACTCGCGTGAAGATCAACCTGGGCAAGCAGCGCGGGCGGCTGACCGTCGAGTTCGCGTCGGTTCAGGACCTCAACCGGATCCTCGAGAGCTTCGCTCCCGACGACCCGGGCCTCCTGCGCAACTGAGTTTCAGCAGCCGCAAACGACGACGGCGGTGTGCTCGAGAGAGTGGACCGCCGTCGTCGTTGCGAGCGCATCTCACGTGGAGGCGCTCGTGACCTGCAGCCCGTCGGGTGCGAGAGCCGCGCGTGCCGTTCTGGACACCGCGTCACGTGAAGACGCTCATGACCCCGTTCGGTGGGCGCCTGCGCCCCGACTGCCGTTCGTACGCAGGGGTCGCGTCTACGCCGGGCTCACGTCAGGGTCGTGACCCGCAGCCAGGTCTGCACCTGTGCCGCCATCGCCGGTCCGGGGCCGCCGTTTCACGTGAAACAGTGCATCTGCGCAGGTCAGGGAGCTAGCGCCGCCATCACGAGCTCCCGGTACAGCTCGCCGAGAGGACGACCTGCGGCTTCGGCGGCCTGGGGGAAGAGTGAGGTCTCGGTCATGCCGGGCGCCACGTTGACCTCGAGGAACTGTGCCGTCCCGGCGTCGTCGACGATGAGGTCGGTGCGGGACAGGTGCGTGAGCCCGAGTGCCCGGTGCGCGGCGATCGCCATCTCGGCGACCTGATCGGCCACCTCGGCGGTCAGCCGGGCTGGCGTGAAGTACTCGGTCCGCCCCGGGTTGTACCGGGCGTCGAAGTCATAGGGTCCGTCGGTGACGATCTCGACGGCGGGGAGCGCGTGCGGCCCGTCGCCCGTGTCGATGACGCTGACGGCGAGCTCAGTGCCGATCACGGCACGCTCGATGAGCGCCGTGTCGCCGTAGGCGAAGCACGCCACCATGGCACGGGGGAGGTCGGCCGCGCTGGTGACGTAGCTGACACCCAGGGCGGATCCGCCCCTCGACGGCTTGACCACCAGCGGCAGACCGAGGCGACCGACGATCGCGTCGAGCACTCGGCTGGCGCCGAGCTCGCGGAACAGGCTCTGGGGGAGCGTCACGAACTCCGGCGTTGCGAGGCCGGCACGCTGGACGACGGTCTTCGCGATCGGCTTGCTCCAGGCGATGCGGCTCTGCCGCGGCCCGGTTCCGAGCGCACGCAGCCCGAGCAGCTCGAGGACGTCACGGATCGATCCGTCCTCGCCGCTCGCCCCGTGCAGCAGGGGCCACACCAGGTCAGGACGGGTCTGGGAGAGCGCGGGGATGAGGTCGGCGTCGACGTCGTGCACGCTGACCTCGAGCCCGACGGTGCGCAACGCCTCGGCAACCCGCCGACCGGATCGCAGGGACACGTCACGCTCGTGCGACAGCCCGCCGGCGAGGATGACGACGCGCGGCGATGTCACTGCAGAGGAGGGGGTCACGAGGTCTGTCGCTCCGTAGGTCAGGGGTGGCGAACGAGTCAGGCGAGGTCAGGGCCGGGCGTCTGGACGCCGTCGCGCCCGTCGCCGCCGCTGGTCCCGAACAGGTCGACCAGCTCGCTCTCGCCCGCGACGACGCCGGCCAGGCGGCGCACGCCCTCACGGATGCGCTCCGGCGTCGGGTAGCAGAACGACAGGCGCATGTGGTCGCGGCCCTGGCCGTCGGCGTAGAAGGCGGTGCCGGGCACGTAGGCGACGCGAGCTGTGACGGCGCGCGGCAGCATGTCCTTCGCGTCCAGACCGTCGGGAAGCTTGACCCACGTGTAGAAGCCGCCGTCGGGCACTGTCCAGGAGCAGTCCGGCATGTGCTCCGCTAGCGCGCCAAGCATCGCGTCGCGCCGCTCGCGGTACATCTCCCGGAAGGACTTGATCTGGCCGTACCAGTCGCAGGTCGAGAGGTAGGCGCTGATCGCGAGCTGCGAAGCGTTCGACGGGCACAGGATGGCGGACTCGCTCGCGAGGACCAGCTTCTCCCGGACGGCGTGGGGGGCGACCGCCCAGCCGACCCGGTAGCCGGGCGCGAACGTCTTCGAGAACGAACCGAGGTAGATGACGCCCTCGTCGTCGATCGAGCGCATCGCGGCGAGCGGCTCGCTGTCGAACCCGAGCAGGCCGTAGGGGTTGTCCTCCAGGACGAGGACCCCGTAACGCCGAGCGATCTCGAGAATCTGCGGCCGGCGCGCAGCCGAGAGGGTCACTCCCGCCGGGTTGTGGAAGTTCGGGACCGTGTACAGGAGCTTGACGCGGCGACCTTCTGCGGCGAGCGCCGCGAGGGTCGACTCGAGCGCCGCGGGGATGAGCCCGTCGGCGTCCATCGTCACGTGCACGATGTCGGCCTGGTACGCCCGGAACACCCCGAGGGCACCGACGTAGCTGGGGGCCTCGGCCACCACGACGTCGCCGGGGTTGACGAAGATACGCGTCACCAGGTCCAGGGCTTGTTGCGAACCGGTTGTGACGACGACGTCGTCGGGGTGCGCATGGATTCCCTCGAGGCGCATGACCTCGAGGATCTGCTCCCGGAGCGTCTCGTCGCCCTGACCGGAGCCGTACTGCAGCGCCGTCGCGCCCTGCGTGGCGATGACCCGCTGGGCAATCTCGCCGAGGACGTCCATCGGCAGGCCCGCAAGGTTCGGCATGCCGCCCGCGAGCGACACGACCTCGGGCCGGTTGGCGACCGCGAACAGGGCCCGGATCTCGGAGGCTCGCATCGCGTGCGCACGCTCGGCGTAGGCGCCGAGCCACGGGTCGAGCCGAGTACCGGCAGCGGGCGTCGGCGGGGTGCCCGACGTCGCGTCGCCGGGGCTCAGGTGCGGGAACATCCCCCGAGTGTCGCACGAGCGCAGGGCCGCTCCAGGCCTCGTCCGGACGTCGACCCGCGTGTTGCCCCGAACGCCCGGGCTACGCCGTCAGCGACGCACGCAGCTACGCCCCTGCTACCTCGGCGAGCACGGCCTCGAACTCCTGCGCGAGGACCTGCTTCGGGCGGGCGCCGATGACGGACCGGATCAGCTCGCCACCGGAGTAGAAGTTGAGCGTCGGGATCGACACGACCCCGTAGTCCCCGGTCACCACGGGGTTCTCGTCGGAGTTGAGCTTGACGATCTTGATGCGGCCCGCGTACTGCTCGGCGAGCTCCTCGAGGACGGGCGCGACGAGGCGGCACGGGCCGCACCACGGCGCCCAGAAGTCCACGACGACCGGGATGGAGGACTCGAGGACCTCGGCGGTGAACGTGGCGTCCGTGACGGGCGACGTCGTGCTCATCGGGCGTCCTCCAGGTCGGCGAGGTAGTGCTGGGCGTCCAGGGCCGCAGCGCACCCTGAGCCGGCGGCGGTGATCGCCTGGCGGTAGACGTGGTCGACCGCGTCGCCTGCCGCGAACACGCCGGGCAGGTTCGTCGCCGTCGAGCGCCCGACGACCTCGATGTACCCGTTCTCGTCGAGGTCCACCTGGCCGACGACCAGGTCGGTGCGCGGCACGTGCCCGATAGCGACGAACACGCCCGTCGCGGGGTGCTCGCGGGTCTCGCCCGTGACGGTGTCGCGGAGCGTCACACCCGTGACCTTGTCCGTCCCGTGGATCGCGACGATCTCGCTGTTCCACGCGAAGTCGATCTTCGGGTCGTTCTTGGCGCGGTCGGCCATGATCTTCGAGGCGCGCAGCTCACCACGGCGGTGGACCATCGTCACGCGCTTGCCGAAGCGGGTGAGGAACGTGGCCTCCTCGACGGCGGAGTCCCCACCGCCGACGACGATGATCTCCTGGTCGCGGAAGAAGAAGCCGTCGCACGTCGCGCACCAGGACACCCCGCGACCCGAGAGCCGCTTCTCGTCGGGCAGTCCGAGCTCGCGGTAGGCCGAGCCCGTCGACAGGATGACGGCCTTGGCGGTGAACGTCTCGCCACCTCCGACGACGACGGTCTTGATCGGACCGGTCAGGTCGAGGGACGTCGCGTCGTCCCAGAGGACCTCGGCGCCGAACTTCTCGGCCTGCTTCTGGAGGTTCTCCATGAGCTCGGGCCCCTGGACGCCATCGGGGAAGCCCGGGAAGTTCTCGACCTCGGTCGTGTTCATCAGCGCGCCGCCCGCGGTGACCGACCCGGCGATGACCAGCGGAGCGAGGCCGGCGCGTGCCGCGTAGATCGCTGCGGTGTATCCGGCGGGTCCGGAGCCGACGATGATCAGGTCGCGCGGAGAGGTCTGGTCGGTCATCGGGGGAGTCCTTGCGGGTCGGCGGTTGGTGATCGGTGAACAGATCCGGGGCCGGATCTGTTCCGGATCTCCGGCGGTGGCGGGCAGCGGTGAACGAGCGTCAGGAGACCGTGATCTCCGTGATCTCGATGCGGTTGGAGCCGTCCGCGGTCTGGGCGAGCGCGGTGAACCAGAGCACGATCGAGGACGTCTGTGTCGGGGTGGACAGAGTCAGCACGGTGTCGGCCGAGAGCGGCCCGGAGGCCAGGACCGGGCCCGCGGTGGGGCTTGCGGCGTCGGTCGCCCGGAGCTCGACGTTGCCGCCCGTGCCGTTGACGTGCAGCGTCACCGACGTGACGGTCGCGGGCGACGCGAGGCTCAGTACGAACCCGACCGCCGGTTTGATTCCGCCGAAGTTCGGCTTGGTGTAGGTGCGGGTGTACCAGGCGGTCGACGGGTCGCCGTCGACCGCGCGGGCGGCGAGCTCCGGGTGCTCGCCGGCAGCCAGGTCCGACGGGTCGATCGTCGAGACCGACGCGATGACGGGCGCACCGCCGGCCGGGACGGTGGGCGGTGCCGAGGTCGCCTGTGCGGCCGGAGCGGCCGGAGCCGTGGAGCTCGCGGGCGCGGAGCTCGTGACGACGGGCGCAGGCACGACGTCGTCGCGCGGCGTCACGGGCTTCGTCAGGAGCTGGAACGCGATGATCACACCGATGACGACGGCGACGGCGACGAAGGCGATCACCAGCTTCGTCGGGTCGAATCGGCGCTCCGAGAAGGCCTCCGGCTCGTCGGTCCGGTCGTCGAACGGCAGGCCGAACCCGCCGGGCCGCTCCGGTTCGCTCCAGGGGGCGCTGGCGCGTGCCGGCGGGACGGACGGCGGCGGACCGGGGGGAAAGCCCGGATCGGGACGGGGCTCGAACGCGGGTGCCACGACGGGCTCGACCGGGGGGAACAGCGGGCCGACCACGGTCGGACGCTCGACACGCGGAGGAGCTGCGGCGGGCTCCGGACCGCTCGACACGGGTGGGAACGCGATGCCGGGGTGCGCCGGCGGGGGCGTACCGGTCAGCCGAGGGCCGGCGGGCGACTGCTCGAACGTGGCGCGCACCGACTGCCGGTCGACGCGTGCCGGAGCCAGCGACGGGGCGGGCGCGGCCGCGGCGGCGCCGGTGGGCACCGACGGGCCCGAGTCGGCGCGACCGGCCAGTCCGATCGAGCGGATCTCACCCCAGGGCTCGAGCTCACGGACGAGCTCGGCAGGGCTGTGGGGTCCGTCGTCGTTCGAGCCGAGCGTCACGACGCACAGCGTGTCGAGGTCGGCAGGGACGCCCGCGACCAGGTCGCCCGGGGGCACCGGTCCGTCGGCGGCGAGCGGCGCAGCCGGCAGCGAACCCAGTCCGGTCGTCGGGACGAGGTCCTGGGGACCGACCGGCCACCGGCCCGTCAGGGCGGCGTACAGCAGCCGGACGAGGCCCACGGTGTCGGCGCGGGTCGTCGTGCGTGCGTCGCCGAGCCCCTGGCCCAGCAGTGCACCGTCGAACGCGAGACCCGTCAGCAGCACCCTGTCGTCGGGCGTGATGTGCACGACCGACGGACGCAGCGCGAGGTGGTGGACCCCGCGGCGGCGCGCGATCTCGAGCGCTGCGGCCACCTCTCCGACGATCGCGCGGGCCTGGTCGCCCGTGAGTGGTCCTCGTGCGAGCAGGTCGGCGAGCGACGGGCCGCGGACCTCCTCGGTCACGACGTAGCTGACGCCTTCGTGGCTGCCGACGTCGAGCACGCGAACGAGCCGCGGGTCGGAGACGAGGGCGGCACGCCGGGCGGCGTCGAGCGCCTGCGGGACGTTGCCGGACACGAGGATGCGCACGCGCACCGAACGGTCGAGGATCTGGTCGGTCGCCTGCCACGCGGGCGAGCCCTCGAGGTCCGACGCGAGCGGCTGGAGGACGCGATACCGTCCTGCGAGCACCGTGCCACGTCCGACGACGTCCACCACCAGGCCTCCTGCGGTCCATGAGTCCGGCTGTGCGCCGAGACCCCATGCTAGACGCGGACCGTCAACCGCGTCGCGCGGCCCGCCTGCCACCGAGGCGCCCGGTCACCGTCCGGATCAGCACCGTCAGCTCCTCGACGCGCATCATGGCGAGCAGTCCCACGTAGGCGGCCGTGATCACACCGCCTCCGACGACGCACATGACGACCGCGTGCGTCCATCCGCCCACGGGGCCGAGGAGGTGCAGGACGAGCGCGGCGACCACCGTCGCGAGGCCCGCCGCCACGACGGCCTTGACGTGGACCTGCAGGACACGGCGCCCGTCGATGCCGTGCAGGCGTCGACCCACCGCGACCAGGCCGAGGGCTGCACCGACCACGTACGACAGCGTCATGGACCCCGCGGCACCCACGGCCCAGTACCGGGGTGCGAGGAGCACACGCGCCAGCAGGGTCCCGCCGATGACGACGACGACCATGACGACCTGGATCGGGACCATCGAGCGGGCGTCCTCGTACGCGTAGTAGACCCGCTGCGCGAGGGACCAGGCCCCGAACGCGACCAGACCGAGCACCATCGCGACGATCACGGGCGCCAGGTTGCCCAGGGGGCCGAGATTCTCGGAGGGGAACAGCACCCGGCTGAGCGGGAGCGCGAGGAGTGCGATGAGAGCCGTCGCCAGGACCGTGAACAGGCCGACGGTGCGCAGCCCCAGCGACAGGTCCGCGCGCACGGCGTCGACGTCGTCGGCCGCGGCGCGCGCCGAGAGCCGCGTGAACAGGGCCGTCATGAGGGACACCGTCACGATGGAGTGCGGCAGCATGAAGATGAGGAACGCGTTGTCGTAGAGGTTGTTGCTCGCGCTCGCCGTCGTCACCCGGCTGACGACCCAGACGCCGACCTGCCCGACGAGCAGGCCGAGGAAGGTCCAGTACGCGACCCGGCCGGCGGTCCGCAGACCCACCCCGCGGAAGCCCCAGCGCGGCCGGTAGCGAAAGCCGCTGCGGTACAGCGGGATGACGAGGACGACGGCCTGCGCGACGACGCCGAGCGTGAACGTCCCCGCGAGGAGCGTGACCTGCGGCGCACCCCACCAGGCCGGGTCGTTGAAGGCGGCCTCGTGGCTCGAGAACGGGCCGTTGACCGCGATGAACACAGCCAGCCCAGCCATCGCGACGACGTTGTTGACGACGGGGGCCCACATGTACGGGCCGAAGCTCCCGCGCGCGTTGAGCACCTGACCGAGCAGCGAGTAGAGCCCGTAGAAGAACATCTGCGGGATGCACCAGTACGCGAACAGGACCGCGAGGGCCGTGACCGCCGGGTCCGTGAAGTCGGAGTAGAACCCGATCAGGAACGGTGCTGCGACGGTCAGGACGGCACCGAGCCCGAGCAGCAGCGCGATCCCGAGGGTCAGCAGCCGGTCCACGTAGTCCTGGCCGTCCGCCCGCCGGTAGGCGCGCACGACCTGGGGCACGAGGACGGCGTTGAGGACACCGCCCGCGACGAGCAGGTACAGGATGTTCGGCAGCTTGTTCGCCTGGGCGAACGCGTTCGCCGCGTTGCCGTTGAGGCTGATGGCCCAGACGAGCATCGTTCCGCGCAGGACGCCGAGCACACGGGAGACGGCAGTCCCCGACGCCATGAGCGCGGTCGAGCGGCCGAGGCCGGCGGTCGAGCCCCCCGCCAGCTCGGCGCCGGGGTCGACCGGCTCGATCGGCCCGGTCACGGGATGTCCTCCTCAGCCGGAGCGGTCGCGGCGGATGCCGGCACCCGCGCGCCGCGGTTGGCGGTCTGCCCGCGCCGGACGGTCCGCACGATCCCGACGACGAGCCCGAGGGCGAGCAGGGCACCGACGGCCAGGGTCCCGACGTTCTCGATCGTGGGTGCGAGGCGCGCGCTGAACTGGGCAGGCGACGCCACGATGGTGCCGTCCGAGGCCAGCAGGTACACGTCGACGGCGACGTCGCAGTTGGCGTTGGCCTGCACGTCGACCGTGACGGTCGCGTCGCTCTCGGCGGCCACGGTTGCCGGCGTGGGGCCGTCGGGCACCGTCAGGCAGGCCTTGCGCGGGCGGAGGTCGACCCGCACGGTGGCGGCCTGCGGGAGCGCGTTGTGGACGGTGAGGCGGATCTGGGTCGCGCTCGCGATGACGTTGAACTTGGGGCTGACCAGGACCGACAGGCCGGTGCGCCGCGCGTTGGCGTCCGTGAGGACGGTGTTGACGAGGGCGCTGCGCTTCGACGGGGCGTCGCGCCACGCCACCGAGAGCGGGCTGAGGATCTCGCGGTCGAGACCGGCAAGCAGCGCGTCGGGCACGGCGACGACGGTCGCGAAGGCCGCGACCGCTGCCCGGGCGTCGCCGAGCGCACCGACGTGCGCGGGCGACAGCTCCTGCGCGCTGCGCGTGCTGGTCGGCAGCGGCGTGCGGGCCGAGCTGTCGCGGGCACGGCCGATCAGTCCGGTCACCGACGTGAGGTCGACCCACGGTGCGGTCGCGAGCGCGTCGAGCTGCGCCTGGACGATCGGCACGTCGGGGACCCAGTCGCGGGGGAGGGCGGCGAGCAGGTGCTGCCCGGCTGAGGCCTTCTCGTGCGCCGCGACGGCGGTCTCCGCGAGGATCCGCTGGGCCGCGGTGGCGGCTGTTGCGCCCGGGTCCACGGCTTTCGCGTCGGTCAGGGCGGCCGTCAGCGCGGCGTCGGGGACGAGGGCGGTGAGCGAGCCGGCGTCGGTCTGGACCGCGACGGTGCCCGACCTCGTCGGCGTCGCCCCGTCGGTCGGGGCGAGCGCCTGGGGGCCGACGACGAGGGCGCGGGCTCCGGACCGCACCGCGAGCGAGGCCGTCGTCGCATCGGGGATGTCGTCGGCGGCCCACATCAGCTGGGTCTGCGGGCTCCCGCCGAACACCGTCGCCGCGGAGCTCGCGGACGCATCGCGCGCGAGCGTGAGCAGGTCGGGTCGGTCGGCGTGCGCGATCGCGGCCAGGTCCGGGTCACCCCAGGGCAGCGCGAGCACGTCCCGCCGGGCGGAGCGCTGCGTCAGGTCGGCGAGCCAGGACGTCGAGCTCGACCCGCCCGCAGCCGCGGCCTCGACGAGCGAGGGGTCGACAGCCCACGACACCTCGGTGTGGTGGCCCGTCGCGTCGATCACCGCGCGCAGGCGCCCGCTCGCGCTGGTCAGGGCGTCGAGCGCGAGTGCGGCCGCCGAGGAGCCGACGCTTGCTGTCGCGGCCGGGCTCGGGGTCGACGCGGGGGTCGGTGCCGGGCTGGGTGTCGTGGTCGCAGCGGGCGCGGACGCCGGGCCGACGACGGGGACGAGCACGCTGACCGGTGACGCCGTGGGCGCGGTCTCGTCCGGCAGCCACAGCAGGAAGGTGCGGTCGAGACCGAGACGCCGGCCCGCGTCGGTGAGCTCGACCGCCAGCCCGCGGGGACCCCAGGCGTCGGGGGTGTTGAGGAGCGCGAACGCCGACGCGGGAACCGTCAGGGTCGCCTGGACGCTCATGCCTGGCGCGAGAGGCCCGGGGATGTCGACCGAGCCGACCGCCTTGCCGGCGTCCGCCGCGACCGCCGAGCCTGCCCACGTCTCCAGCTGGGTCGTCGACGCGAGCCTGAACCGGCTGATGCGCAGCGTCGCGCGGGGGTTCTCGAGCACTGCCGCGGTGTCGTTGCGGATCGTCGCCGTCACGACCAGGTCCTGGGTGGGCTGCAGGACCTGCGGCTCGACGGCGGTGACCTGGACGAGCACGCCGCCGGCAACCGGAGTCGCAGCAGGCGTGGCCGCCGACGCCGAGCCGGGCCCGAACGGTCCGCCGACCGCTCCGCCGACGCCGAGCCCGACGAGCGCCAGCACGCACAGCAGGGCCCGCCACCGGAGGGGCATCGCGTGGCCGAGGCGCGACGGACTCATGCCCCGCTGGCGAGCACCAGGTGTGCCGCCTCGGCGAGCCGCCGCTCGTTCGGGTACGCGAGCCGTGCCGCGAGGTCGGCGAACGCCACCCACTCGACGTCCTCCGCCTCGCCGTCCGGGTCGCCCGCGACGCTCAGCTCGCCGCCGACCGCCCCCAGGAGGAAGTGGTGGACGACCTTGTGGACGCGGCGATCGTCGCCCGTGAACCAGTAGTCGATGATGCCGAGCCGGCGCACGACGCGACCGACGATCCCGGTCTCCTCGGCGATCTCGCGGACGGCCGCCTGCTCAGGGGTCTCATCGCCCTCGAGGTGACCCTTGGGCAGGCACCACTCGAGGCGCCCGGCCCGGTTGCGGCGCGCGATGACGGCCGCGCGGTGGATGCCGTCCTGCGTGCGCACGACGAGCCCACCCGCGGAGGTCTCCTCGACCACGGGGAGGACGTGCGGAACGGCCCGCTCGCCGAGCGCGTGGGGGTCGATGCGCAGGGCGTGACCGCCGGGTGGCGTGGGGACGCCTCCGTCACGCGCTGGGCTCGACATATCGACACTGTAACGACTCTCTGGTTCGCCGCTTTCACCCGTGGCGTCGGGCTCGTGCCGGTCTTGTGCATGTCCGGTCCCCGTCCGATGCCCGATCGGAGCCGTCGAGGGGCGTCGGCATCTGGCACGCTTGGGCGTTGTGCCATCCACCGACCCGTCCGTGACCGCCACCTCCGGGGGAGGCGCGCCCGATCAGGGCGCGCTGCTCGCGCTCCAGCGTCGCGCGCTCGGGGTGCTCGCGGGCCTCGCGCCTGAGGCGATCGAGCTCGGGCAGACGTTCGCGGCGGCGGGTCATGAGCTCGCGCTCGTCGGCGGACCGGTCCGGGACGCGTTCCTCGGCCGGGTGAGCGCCGACCTCGACTTCACGACGTCCGCGAGCCCCGACGAGACCGAGGCGCTGCTCGCCGCGTGGGGCGACGCGCACTGGGACATCGGCAAGGCGTTCGGAACGATCGGTGCGCGGCGGCACGGTCGACGCCACGGCGGCGAGGACGTCGTCGTCGAGGTCACGACGTACCGGACGGACGCCTACGACGCGTCGTCGCGCAAGCCGGAGGTCGCGTTCGGGGACTCGCTCGAGGGCGATCTGTCGCGGCGCGACTTCACGGTCAACTCCATGGCGGTCCGGCTCCCGGGGCTGACGTTCGTCGACCCGTTCGGCGGCCTCGCGGACCTGGCGCGCGGGGTCCTGCGGACGCCGGTCGCGGCACGGCAGTCCTTCGACGACGACCCGTTGCGCATGATGCGGGCGGCGCGGTTCGCTGCTCAGCTCGGCTTCGCTGTGGACGACGACGCGCTCGCAGCGATCCGAGACATGCACGAGCGGATCACCATCGTGTCGGCCGAGCGGGTGCGCGACGAGCTCACGAAGCTGCTGCTCGCCCCTGTGCCGCGACCCGGGCTCGAGGTCCTCGTCGACACGGGCCTCGCTGAGCACGTCCTGCCCGAGCTGCCGGCGCTGCACCTCGAGCGCGACGAGCACCACCGGCACAAGGACGTCTACGAGCACTCGCTCCAGGTCCTCGAACGGGCGATCTCGCTCGAGACCGGACCCGCTGGCCCCGTCCCGGGTCCCGACCTCGTGCTGCGCCTCGCGGCGCTGCTCCATGACATCGGCAAGCCCGCGACCCGACGGTTCGAGGCCGGCGGCGTCGTCAGCTTCCACCACCACGAGGTCGTCGGCGCCAAGCTCGTCGCCCGCCGGCTCCGCGAGCTGCGGTTCGACAAGGTGACGGTGCAGGCCGTCGCGCGGCTCACCGAGCTGCACCTGCGCTTCCACGGGTACGGCGACGGGGCGTGGACCGACTCTGCGGTCCGCCGCTACGTGACCGACGCGGGCCCGCTGCTCGAGCGGCTGCACCGGCTGACCCGGTCCGACTGCACGACCCGGAACCGGCGCAAGGCCGATCAG
>NZ_DASUIR010000028.1:0-52135 GCF_036279715.1 Cellulomonas sp.
CGGGCCCGGGTGATGCCCGACGGCGGCTCGACCGAGTCGGCGCGCGCCAAGCAGCTCAAGCGGCTCGACGGCGTGGCGACGGTGCTGGCCAGAACCGCTGCCCGGGACACCTCGCTGCTCGAGCTGCTCGCCGAGGATGCCCGGGTCTCCGACGCGGCGCGCGCCTTCAAGGCGACGGTGATGCGCGCCGGCGGGCTGGAGCCACCCGAGGAACCCGCGCCCGCCGCGCCGGCCCCGCCGGTGCCCGGCGCCGAGAGTCAGGTGGTGCCCCGGTCGGTGGTCTCGCGCCAGCTCGCGAACCCGTTCCTGGCCCCGGACTTCGGGGCCGCTGCGGAACGGAGCGCTCCACGGACCCGCCGTCTGGCCGGCTGGGAGCTGCTCGAGCCGCTCTTCAGGTCGTTCGAGCGGGCCGCAACCGGTGCACCCGCCTGCATGCCGCTGCCCGAGGCCCGCTCGGTGTCCGTTCCCCCCGGCCTGGAGCTGATGCCGCACCAGGCCAAGGTCGTCACGGCCACGGCCCGCGGCCATCGCACATTCCTGCTCGCCGACGAGCCCGGGCTCGGCAAGACCGCCCAGGCGCTGCTCGCCGCCCAGGTGGCCGGCGCCTACCCGCTGCTCGTCGTGGTGCCCAACGTGGTGAAGACGAACTGGGCGCACGAAGTCGAGCTGTGGACGCCGTCGCGGCGGTCCACGGTGGTCCATGGTGACGGTGACCGGGTCGACGGGTTCGCGGACATCGTGATCGTGAACTATGAGCTCCTGGACCGGCACGTCGGCTGGCTCGGCGACCTTGGCTTCCGCGGCATGGTCGTCGACGAGGCGCACTTCATCAAGAACAAGACCTCCCAACGCTCCCAGCACGTCCTTGCGCTCTCGGAGCGGATCCGCGCGCGCACCACCCGGCCGCTGCTGATGGCCCTCACCGGCACCCCGCTGATCAACGACATCGAAGACTTCCGAGCGATCTGGCAGTTCCTCGGCTGGATCGACGACACGAAGCCGCTCGGCGCACTGCAGACCGCCCTCGAGAAGACCGGGCTGACCCCGGCCGACCCGGGGTTCTACGCCGCCGCGCGGGCCAGTGTGATCAACATGGGCATCGTGCGTCGCCGCAAGGTCGACGTGGTCGCCGACATCCCCGCCCGCCGGGTCGCGGACCTGCCGGTCGAGCTCGACGGCGCGGCCGGCCGCTCGATCCGCGCCGCCGAGGCCGCGCTCGCCCGCCGGCTGGTCGAGCGCTACCGGACCGCACTGGAGGTGCGGACCGGCGGCGGCGTCCTGGACGGGATCGACCACGGGCTCGCCCGCCGGGTCGCGGCGGCGGAGCTCAAGGACTCGAGCTCGCAGACCGGTGGCGAGAACGTGTTCACGATGGTCCGCCGGATCGGCCAGGCCAAGGCCGGGCTGGCCGCGGACTACGCCGCGCAGCTCGCCCGCAACGTCGGCAAGGTGGTGTTCTTCGCCAAGCACGTCGACGTGATGGATCAGGCCGAGCAGACCTTCGCCGACCGCGGCATCCGCTTCGCCTCGATCCGTGGCGACCAGACGCCCAGGGTGCGTGAGAAGAACATCGCCGCGTTCGTGAACGACCCCGAGGTGTCGATCGTGGTGTGCTCCCTGATGGCCGCGGGCGTGGGGCTCAACCTTCAGGTCGCCTCCAACCTGGTCCTGGCCGAGCTGTCCTGGACCGACGCCGAGCAGACCCAGGCCATCGACCGGATCCACCGGATCGGCCAGGCCGAGCCCGTCACCGCGTGGCGGATCATCGCCGCGCAAACCATCGACTCCAAGATCGCCAAGCTGATCGACAGCAAGTCGGGGCTGGCTGCCCGGGCGCTGGACGGAGCGCCCGACGAGGACATCTCCTCGTCCACGACTGTGCAGCTCGAAGCCCTGGTCGAGCTGCTCACCGACGCGCTCGCCGCCGAGGGCGTGGGCTGAGCCGCGAACGTGCGAGCGGTGTGCAGCCATGCCGGACAGCGGCGTGTGCGGGCATCCGCAACCTGCGTGCGCATGTGACGACTGTGCGGAAGGCCAGCGTGCTGTTCGGTTACGGGTCGCAATCAGCCCGATGTCGAGTGAGATGGCGCAGCCGCCCAGTAACGTCTCCCGGGAGAGGCTCGCGAAGTACCGAGGAGGCCGCGTCCTGTGCATTCGACCGCGAAGAAGTGCGTTCAGTGGGCTGTCGCTCTGTTCATCTCGGGTGCGCTCTTGTTGGTGTTTGGGACCGATCTGTACGTGGGCCTCGCCCGTGTTGCCGGCGCCAACGCCGAGGCCGGGCTCGGCGTGGTCAACATCCTGCTGACCCTCATTCGATCGACGACCTTCCCGCTAGGCGCCGCTCTGATCGGGGCCGCCATCGTGGTCCAGACGCTGGCTCCCCGCGACGAGTCGCTCGCCCACGAGCGCAGCGATAGGCCTGATGACCGGGATTGACGGCATCTCCCGGCTCATTCCTCCGCGGTGAGCGGCAGCGAGCGCACGCTGCGGAACTGCCGGGGCTGCCCGTCGACGGGGTCTGTGAACGCGATCTCGGCCGCGAGGAGCTGGAGGGGTCGACGGAAGTCGTCGACCGGGACGTCCCGCACGACGGGGTACAACGGGTCGTCCACGATGGGGATGCCGAGCCCCAGCAGGTGGAGGCGCAGCTGATGCGTCCGGCCCGTACGGGGCGTCAGCCGGTAGACCCCGCCGCCGTCCACCTGACGCTCCAGCTCGACGAGCGTCTCGGCGTTGACGAGCGCCCCGGGCACGACCTCGGCGCACCAGGTGCCGGGCACCTTGCGGATGTGGTTGCGCACGATGGCGGGCAGCTCCAGGTCGGCGCGCAGCGGCGCGACCGCCCGGTAGGTCTTCTCGACCGCGCGCCGCTCGAACGCCGTCTGGTAGGGGCCCCTCCACCGGCTCTCGGTGGCCAGCATCAGCAAGCCGGACGTGACCCGGTCGAGGCGGTGCAGAGGCGACAGCTCCGGCAGGTCGAGCTCCGCTCGCAGCCGGACGACGACGCTCTGCATCACGTGCCCGCCGCGCGGGATCGTCGCGAGGAACGGCGGCTTGTCGACGACGACCAGACGCTCGTCCCGGTGCACCACGTGGATCCGACCCGGCACCTCCGGCTCGTCGCGCAGGTCGCGATGAAACCACACGAACAGGTGCGGCCCATACGGGTCGGCCTCGCGCACGGCGCGGCCGCTCTCGTCGACGAAGCGCTCCTGCGCCAGCATCCCCGGCACATCGACGTGCTCCGGCAGGCGGTGCCGCAGCCACGCACCCATCGTCGGCCACGAGGTCGGGCTCGCGCGATCGCGGTCGGGCGTGCGGAGCCAGGCAGCGGCGAGGCCGTGGCGTGCCGGGAGCGGTGAGCGGGGAGGCACCGGTCGATGGTACGAGGCAAGCCCCAGGGTGTCCCGCGCCTCCGCACAGCCGGTCAGTGGCGGTGCGGCACGCCTACTCGTGCAGGCGTTCATGCTCCTCGCGACCGGCCTGGGCTGCGACGCGTGCGGCGACGTCCTCGCGGCGCAGCGGCGGCGCTGGTCCACCGTCTCGAGGTGGAGATGCACGACGACGGTCGGCCCTTCGGTGACGACGATCGCGTCGCCAGCGTCCACCTCATGGGGCTACTGGTGATCGCCGAGCCTGAAGCCGCGAGACGCTGCGGGACGCCCAGGGGCAGTCGCCATCGCCATTACCCTGATGCCGTCTTTGCGGGCGATGCCGCGGGCAGCGTCGTGTGTGGAGGCAGGACGTCGGATCGTGATCCCCACCATGGGCTCGCCGCGCGTACCGGGCGTCGACGGCGTCAACGTCCCGGCCACACACACGAAGGCCGGCGTCCACGGCACCTCGGCGCGTGCGACCGGGCGTCGAGGCGTCCAGGCGCTCAACGATGCAGGTCGAAGCGGTCGAGCTCCATGACCTTGACCCAGGCGGCGACGAAGTCGGCGACGAACGTGTCCGCGGCGTCGTCGGAGGCGTAGACCTCTGCGACCGCCCGCAGCTCGGCGCTGGAGCCGAACACCAGGTCGGCGCGGCTGCCGGTCCACGTCCTGCCGGTCGCGGCAACGGTGCCGACGAACCGGGTGGAAGCCTCGTCTGCGGCGTGCCACTCGACGCCAAGGTCGAGAAGGTTGACGAAGTAGTCGTTGGTCAGCACGCCCGGCCGGTCGGTGAGCACCCCCGTGTCAGAGCCGTCCCAGGTGGCCCCCAGCACGCGCAGACCGCCGACCAGGACGGTCGTCTCCGGGGTGCTGAGGGTGAGCAGGTTGGCCTTGTCGACGAGCAGGAACTCGGCCGGCAACGACACGCCCGCGGCGACGTAGTTGCGGAAGCCGTCGGCCTGCGGTTCCAGGTAGGAGAAGGAGTGCACGTCGGTCTGCTCCTGCGTCGCGTCCACGCGGCCCGGGGAGAACGGCACGGTCACGTCGTGGCCGGCGGCCTGCGCCGCGGCCTCCACGGCCGCCGATCCGGCGAGCACGATCAGGTCGGCCAGGGAGATCGCCTTGCCCGGGCTCCGGGCGTTGAACGTCTCGGCGATCGACTCGAGGCGGGCCAGCACCTGAGCCAGCTGGTCAGGGTTGTTGACCTCCCAGCCTGCCTGCGGCGCCAGCCTCAGACGGGCACCGTTCGCGCCGCCACGGCGGTCACTGCCGCGGAACGACGACGCCGCCGCCCAGGCGGTGGCGACCAGCTGCGGGACGGTCAGCCCCGAGGCGAGCACCGCGGCCTTCAGCGCGGCGACGTCGTCGGCGTCCACCAGTCCGTGGTCGCGCGTGGGCAGGGGGTCCTGCCACAGCAGCTGCTCCGCCGGGACCTCGGCCCCGACGTAGCGGGCAACCGGCCCAAGGTCGCGGTGCGTGAGCTTGAACCAGGCCCGGGCGAACGCGTCGGCGAGCTCCTCGGGGCGCTCCAGGAAGCGGCGGGAGATCTTCTCGTAGACCGGGTCCACGCGCAGGGCGAGGTCCGAGGTCAACATGCGCGGCTCACGCGTGCCGTCGCCGAACGCCTCCGGCACCAGACCGGAGCCACCGCCGTTGACCGGACGCCACTGCTTGGCGCCGGCCGGGGACTCGAACAGCTCCCACTCGTAGGCGAAGAGGATGTGGAAGAACTCGTTGTCCCACCGGGTCGGGTGGTAGGTCCAGGTAACCTCCAGACCGCTGGTGATCGCGTCGATGCCCTTGCCGGTGCGGTAGCTGGACCTCCAACCCAAGCCCTGTTGCTCCATCGGGGCGGCCTCGGGCTCAGGGCCCACCGCGTCAGCAGGCCCAGCGCCGTGGGTCTTGCCGAAGGTGTGGCCGCCGGCGATGAGCGCCACGGTCTCCTCGTCGTCCATCGCCATCCGGGCGAAGGTCTCGCGGATGTCGCGCGCCGAGGCCAGCGGGTCCGGGTGCCCGTCAGGACCCTCCGGGTTCACGTAGATGAGGCCCATCTGGACCGCGGCAAGCGGGTTGGCCAGCTCACGGTCGCCGGTGTAGCGCCGGTCGCCCAGCCACTCGACCTCCGGACCCCAGTACACCTCGTCGTCGGACTCCCAGACGTCGACCCGACCGCCGGAGAAGCCAAAGGTGGCCAAGCCCATCGACTCCAGGGCGACGTTGCCGGCGAGCACGATCAGGTCCGCCCAGCTCAACGCCTTGCCGTACTTCTTCTTGACCGGCCACAGCAGGCGCCGCGCCTTGTCCAGACTGACGTTGTCGGGCCAGGAGTTGAGCGGCGCGAACCGCTGCTGCCCGGACCCGGCGCCGCCGCGACCGTCCTGGACGCGGTAGGTCCCGGCGCTGTGCCAGGCCATTCGGATCATCAACGGGCCGTAGTGGCCGAAGTCGGCGGGCCACCACTCCTGCGAGCTGGTCTGGACCGCCGCGATGTCCCGCTTGACCTCGGCGAGATCGAGCGCAGCGAAGGCGGCGGCGTAGTCGAAGTCGGCGCCCAGCGGGTTGGCCACGGCCGGGTTCTTGGCGAGGACCTTGAGGTTGAGCCGCTCAGGCCACCAACGCGCGTTGGTGGGCCTGCCGGTCGGGCTGCTGTCGTGGGCGACCGGGCAGCTGCTGGCCGGCCCGGTGCCGGTTGAGGCGGTGGTTGCGTCGTCGAGCTCAGTCATGGTGCTCCCGTGGGTGTCTCGCGTGGGTGGCGGGTTCGGTGCGGGTGGGATCTGCCCCGGCTGCGCGATGCGCGCAGGTCGGACCTCGGCCTCGTCGATCTCGAAGCCGTGGCCCTGGGCGGGGGTGAGGCACGGCGCAAGACCGCCGGCGCAGTCGACGTCGCGGATCAGCCAACAGGTGCGGCAGACGAGGTGCTGGTCGTTGTCCCCGACCCGCGACTCGTAGCGCGCGACCGAGCCGCGCGGTTGGATGCGGCGCACGAGGCACCGTTCGGCGAGGGTTTTCAGCGAGTCGTCCACGGCCTGGTGCGAGACCCCGCACGGCACTCGCGCGGACGGTGGCGATGATCTGGTCGGTCTCGGCGTGGGGATGCGCATCGACCGCGTCCAGCACTGCCAGACGCGGGCCGCTCACCCGCAGCCCGGCGCCGCGCAGCAGGTGCTCGAGGTCGAGCCGAGTGCTGGCCACGTCATGACCGTAGTCCACAGTCTTGAATGACTCAAGAAAGAACCTTCCGTGGCGTGCTCTCCTTCGCCGAGGCCAACGGGCCCGATGGTCGGCGGGTCGGCCTCCACTGGAGCGGGTGGCCCTGATGGAGCAGGTGTTCCTCTCACGCAAGGGGTGCGTGCGGTCGTGTGGTTCTACAGGCGTGAAGCGGACCACGTAGGGGTCTTCCCTGTGGGACGCTCTGGGTGGGGATGGGCAGCGACCCCGTCCCGTCGGAGCGCGAACATGGACGTCATCGGCGTTCCGTCGCCCGGTGAGCAGAGTCTGAAGCCGGCAAGGCGGATGAGGGGCGGGTGGCCAGCACCCGCGCTGGCGGGCGCGGCTGCGTTCTGGATGGCAAACCTCGCCATCTCTGCGACGCCGGTGGCCGCTGGTTATCGGTCCGCCCTCACGATCTCCTATGTGCCGATGCTGGTGGAGTCGGCGGCAGGTGGGTTGGTTCTGGGCAGCGTGGTGGCGTTCCTTCTTGTTCACTTCCCGGCGAAGATCCCCGGGTCCGACCAGCTGAGCAAGGCCCTGCTGCTGGGAGCGGCGGCAATCGTCCTCCTGACGATTGGCCTCGAGCTTCCCTCGAAGTTGAGCTCGGACGTCGACGACCCGGCCCGCTGGCTGTTGGTGGCCACGGTGTTCAACGTGATCCGCATTCTCGCCCTCGCGGTCACCATCGGTGTGGTCACGCGCGCCGGAGGCCAACGGCGCAGCCGTCACCATGGGCGCACACGGAGGGAGACCAGGAAATGACATCCGTCACCGCATCCCCGTTGGCACGCAGCGCCATGGCTAGACGAGCGGGCATCCTGTACCTGACTTACATCGTCCTGAACATCGTCGCCAGCCTGCTGGGCCACATCGGCTTGAGCGATGCGAAGACGCTACAGGCGACGATCGCCGACGACGAGGCGATGTTCCGCCTCGGACTCGTTGCGGCACTCGGATCCGGTCTGCTGTTCGTGCTCACGGCCTGGGCTCTCTATGCGCTCCTGCGCCCGGTCGACGGGACGCTTGCCCTGCTGTTCCTCGTCCTCAACGCGGTCGGGGTGGCTGTGCAGTGCGCCAGCTACCTCCCGCTTCTCACCGCCCTGGCACTCGGAGACGGCTCCACGGGAATGGCGGGCCTCGACGGACTGGCTGCGCTCTCGGTCACCACGTATCAGACCGCCTTCGTCATGGCCCAACTGTTCTTCTCGGCGTGGCTCTTCCCTCTCGGCTGGCTGGTCCTGCGCTCAGGCTTCCTCCCACGCTTCCTAGGCTGGCTCCTCATCCTCGACGGCGTCGGAGTCCTCGTGTGGTTCCTTCAGGTGATGCTTGCGCCGGCACACCCCGAGATCAGCTACCCGGCGTGGGCGATCGGCTTGGTCGCCGAACTCGGTCTCGCGCTCTGGCTCGTTGTCAAGGGCGCCGGACCCCAGCCGGAGACACCAACGACCTCGTTGCCCAACGCCGCAGTCTGAGCGCTCCCAACGAGCAGGTCCGCCAGGCGACCGGCGCTCCCCTGCGGATCCGGATCTCCGTGAGTGCGAGTCCGGATGTGAGCCGCCAGCTGCTGGCGGCAATGCGACCGCGTGTCAGCGCCGACACCCGTGAGCAGGTCGATGTGCTCGGAAATGGCCTCGAGCACCGTTGGGCCAGGTTTCCGCACCGCTTCGGCAATGCGGGCCGCCTCGGTCGCGTACCAGCCGGCTGCCTCGATCAGCTCCTTGGCAACCTTGGCCTCGCGCTCGTCGTCGTACGTGAGCGGCGTCTGGCGTCCCGTCTCGGGATCGCGCCACAGCGCGGCGAAACGAGCGTGTTCCGTCGGCTCTGTCAACGCTCGCGCACGCTGGCCATAGACACAAAAATAGCCACCCGTGTCAACGGATGGCTATCCCTGTGTCAACATGACTTGCGTTTCCGCAGGTCAGAGGGGTGGAGGTGGCGGGAATCGAACCCGCGTCCGATAACAGTGAACCAGGACTTCTCCGGGCGCAGCTTGCTGCGCTTTTCTCGGCCCCAACAATCTAGCAAGCGTGCTGCTGACAGGCCCAGCCGTCTAGATGTCCCCGCGACGCCGACGGCGAACGTTGCAGGTAAAGCTCTCTAGATGACGCTAGCTACCGAGGCGAGAGCAAACTCGGGCTAACGGACTTCAGGACTCGCTCAGGCGGCGAGTGCGAAGTCGGTGCGGTTTGTATTGGCACCTATTGGTTTTGCGCGGATCGTTAACGAGATAACCGTGCGTCCTCGGCCCGCTTCTCCTGGCTCGACGATCACCGTCGAAACCGATCACCCCCATGTTGAATTTTCAATCGCACCGCCTCCTCGTGAGGGGGCCGCGCTGGTCAATCGTACGTGACAACGCCGTCCGTCGCGCTCCCATTCCCGGGCGACGCCGACGACCGCCCTGGGCAGCCTGCAGCCCCACGGCAGGCCGGGCATGATGCAGAGGAACCTGACCGACCCCGCACCCGGAGGTGGACATGTCGCAGCCCGACGCCGACCCGACCGACGGCCGGAGCGAGTCGGTCAACCAACGCATGGACCGCAACTGGAACGAGCTGCTCCAGGAGATGCGGGTCACCGAGACGGGGGTGCAGATCCTCACAGGGTTCCTGCTCACCGTGCCCTTCCAGCAGAGGTTCGCGACGCTGGACAGCTACCAACGCACGGTCTACCTCGTCCTGGTCGTGCTGGCCATCACGGCAACCGGGGTCATCGTCGCGCCCGTGAGCCTGCATCGCATCCTGTTCCGCCGCCATCTCAAGTCGGAGCTCGTTCACCAGGCCGACCGGATGGCGCGAGGCGGACTCCTCGCCCTGGCCCTTGTTCTCGCGGGGTCGGCGCTCCTCCTGTTCGACATCGTGCTCGGGCGCGCTGCCGGTACGGTCGCCGGGGCGACTGCGCTGCTGTTCCTCGTCCTCGTCTGGCTCGTCCTCCCGCTGCGCCTCGGACGCCGCGCGGGCGCCGACCGGTCAGCTGATCCGGCACCGCCAGCGCGCTAGAGACGACCGTCCTCAGCGTGCAGCGAGCACGTCGGCGAGCGCGAACCCGACGGGCTCCTCGAGCTGCGCGTACGTGCACGACGCCGGGTCACGGTCGGGCCGCCACCGCCGCAGCTGGGTCGTGTGGCGGAACCGGTCGCCCTCCAGGTGGTCGTAGGCGACCTCGACCACGAGCTCGGGTCGCAGCGGCACGAAGGACAGGTCCTTGCCGGCGTTCCACCGGCTCGTCTCGCCCTCGCGCGGCGTGCGGCCTGTCGCGTCGAGACCCCACGGGTGGCCCTCGAGCCCTGTGACGTACGGTGCCAGCACGGTGACGAGCTCGCGGCGGCGCGCCATCGGAAACGACGCCGCGACCCCGACGGCCGCAAGCGTCCCCGCGTCGGTCCACAGACCGAGGAGCAGCGAGCCGACGGCGTCGGGCCCCGAGACGTGCGGACGGTAGCCCGCGACGACGCAGTCGGCTGTTCGCTCGTGCTTGATCTTCGCCATCACGCGCTTGCCGGGCTGATAGTGGTCGCCCGGGCGCTTCGCGACGACACCGTCGAGCCCGGCCCCCTCGAACTGGGCGAACCACTCCCCCGCGAGCGCCTCGTCGTCCGTCGACGGGGTCAGATACACCGGGCCTGTGAACCCGATCGTGTCGTCGAGGATCGCGCGCCGCTCCGCGAACGGGCGTCCGGTCAGGTCGTCGTCCCCCAGCGCCAGCACGTCGAAGACGACGAGAAGGGCGGGGGTCTGGCGCGCGAGCAGCTGCACCCGGGACGCGGCCGGGTGGATCCGCGCCTGCAGCGCCTCGAAGTCGAGGCCCCCGGCCACGCCCGGCACGACGATCTCGCCGTCGACGACGCACCTTGCCGGCAGGTGTGTCAGCGCGGACTCGACGACCTCCGGGAAGTACCGCTGGATCGGCTTGGTGTTGCGGCTGCCGATCTCCACCTCGTCACCATCGCGGAAGAGGATGGCGCGGAAGCCGTCCCACTTGGGCTCGTACCGGTGCCCGACGGGGATCGCAGCGACGGCCTTGGCGAGCATCGGGTCCACCGGCGGCATGACGGGCAGGTCCATCGCGCCAGTGTGTCCCGCCGACCGGGCGCTGGCTACCGCTCGGCCGTCACCAGCCCCCGCCACCCCCGCCGCCGACTCCGCCACCCGAGAAGCCGCCGCCCGAGAACCCCGACCCGCCCGACGAGCCGGGCGTCGGTGCCGACAACGACTGCGTCGCGATCGAGGTGAAGGACTCGAGGCTGTGACCGAACGCGGCGTACGACATCCAGAACGCGCCCGTCTGGAAGCTCGAGCCCGAGTACCAGACCGGCTCCGGCACCGCGCGTCCCTGGGCGGCGAGCTCACCGAACACGCCTGCCCACCGCTCGGCGACACCGAAGACGATCGCGTAGGGCAGGTACCTGCTGAACAGGTCCTCACCCTCCTCGAACCGGATCTGGTTCGCCTCGGCAGTCTCGAGGTAGCGCTGGAAGCCCACAGCCTCGGCGAGCACGGCGGTGCCGGCGGCCGTCCGGGCCGGTGCGGACCGGGCGAGCGCGAGAACCAGCAGGCCGACGACGGCAACGGCACCGCCGACCAGGGACAGTCCCTTCACGCCGGTTCCGCCGCTGACCACCGCCCCGCCGACGCCGAGCACGAGGAGAACAGCCCCGGCGGCGCCCCACTCCCGACGGACCGTGCGCGGGTTGTGGGAGAACCAGCCCTTGCTCGTGACGTCCTCGTAGAGCCCGGTCTGCACCAGCGCCATCGAGGCCGCGAAGGTCGTCTTGAGGTCAGAGAGCTTGACCGAGGCGCGTGCCCCGAACAGCTCGTCGAGCAGCTTGGACTCGAACGCCAGGAGACCCGAGCGATCGCTGTTCAGCGCGACGAGCTCCCAGTCCTTGACCTTGCGGCGGGGGTCCTTGCGCGGGACCTCGCGGATCTGCAGGAACCCGCGGACGGCGAGGTCGATGATCGTTGCCGTGACGTCGCGCGGGTCGGCCGTCTCGTCGAGCAGCGTTCCGAGCTCGCCCGCGCGGGCGTCCTTGGGCGGGCTGAACTGCACCGCAACCGGGCCCCGCTTGTCGCGGTATCCCGTGGTGCCGGCCTGGCCCGCGGCCGGCATCAGCCCGGGGGTGAGCCCGAGGTAGGCACGGTCACGTCCGGTGCGACGCACGCGCGAGATGGCGAACGCCGACCCGGCGCCGGCGACGAGCAGGGCGAGACCCCCGGTCACGGGTGTCGGGGTCACGGGGTCGAGCGGGTTCGGCCGGTCGCTGAGGATGAGCCCGACGCCGGGGAAGGTCCCAGCCGGCCAGCCGGTCACGACCGAGAACTCGTCGCCGACCGGGACGTCGGCCTGGGTGAACGTCGCCGTCGGGCCCGACGCGACCGCGCTGCCGCAGGGGTCGGTGCTCCCGTAGGGTCCGGCGAAGCACGTGACCCGGGCGACCTCGGCCGGACCGGTGACCGTCACGGAGAGGTTCGCCAACGGGATCTGCCAGTCCGGCCCGATCACGTTCCAGTAGAGCTGGTCGCCGTCGTGCGTGGTGCTGTCGGGGTTGATCCACCCGTCGACCGTGTAGCTCACGTCGTACGTGTGGACACCCTGGATCTGACCCTGGTTGGGGTCGCCGATCTTCAGCACGATGGCGTCGGCGGAGTCCTCGCGGTTGACCTGGGCGGGCGCCGTCGCGCTCGACGCCGTGATCGCCGAGATCCTGAAGACCCGGTCCTGCTTGTCGTTGCCGTCGATCCTCTGCCGGACCGGGAGGGTCAGGTACGGACCGTGGCCCGGGTCGTTGCCGAAGTCGAAGTCGAAGTCGAGCGTGACCCGCGCCACCCCGTCCGCGGTGACGGCGACATCTGCGGTGTAGCGCGTGATGTGCTGGCCGGTCGCGTCGGCCCGGGCAGCGGGCGCCGTGGCGAGCCCGACGCCGGCCCACCCGAGCAAGGCCACGGCCGCGACGAGCACGGCCAGCAGACCCCGCCCCCTGCGGACTGTCCTGCTCGCATCCGACGACGCATTCGTGTGAGTACCGCGGACCGCTACGTCCATCACTACCTGTCTCGCTTCTCCCTGATCGCCCGCTGCGACTCCAGGTTGTCCTGGCGCTCGCGGAGCGCCTGACGCTTGTCGTACTCCTTCTTGCCGCGCGCGAGTGCGATCTCGACCTTCGCGCGTCCGTCGACGAAGTACAGCGCGAGCGGCACGATCGTCTGGCCCTTCTCGCGGGTCTTCGACTCGAGCCGGTCGATCTCCGTGCGATGCAGCAGGAGCTTGCGCTTGCGGCGCGGTGCGTGGTTCGTCCAGGTGCCCTGCGCGTACTCGGGGATGTGGACGCCCTCGAGCCACGCCTCACCGTTCTCGACCTCGCACCAGCTGTCGACGAGGGAGGCCCGGCCGGCCCGCAGCGCCTTGACCTCGGTGCCCATCAGCACGATGCCGGCCTCGAACACGTCCTCGATGATGTAGTCGTGACGCGCCTTGCGATTGGACGCGACGAGCTTGCGCCCAGTCTCCTTGGCCACCGACCCGCCCTCCCCATGCTCACCGGCACCGACGTGCCCAGCGCACGAGCCTACAGGCCGAGCAGGGGCCGAGGATTGACGGTCGCGCCGTTCACGTAGACCTCGAAGTGCAGGTGGCACCCGCCCGACGTCCCGGTGTTGCCCGAGTACCCGAGCAGCGTCCCCTGGTTGACCTGCTGCCCGGCATGCACGACGAAGCTCGTCATGTGGTTGTAGCTCGACATGAGCGAGTTCCCGTTCACGAACCCGTGGTCGACCATCACCTGGTTGCCGAACCCGAACCGCATCTGCGCCCACTGGACCGTGCCCGCGCGGCCTGCGTAGATCGGCGTGTTGCAGTAGGTGCGCAGGTCTATCCCGGCATGCAGGCGCACGTAGTGGAGGATCGGGTGCATCCGCATCCCGTACTCCGACGTGACGTAGATCGGGTTCACCGACGTCGGGTTCGCGAACAGGCTGTTGCCGATCGGTCCCGCCGGGGCGACCTTCTTGCCCTTCGCCTTGGCGGCTGCCTCGAGGGCCGCCCGCTGCGCCGCGATGATCTGCGCCAGCTCGGCTGCGACCTGCGCGGCCTCGGCATCGATGCGTGCCTGCTCCGCCTCGGTCGCGGCCTTCTCGGTCTCGATCGTGGCCTTCTTCTCGGCCTGCTGCGTGACGAGCTGCTCGATCTCCGCCTTGCGGTCCGCGGCCGCCTGGCGCGCCTGATCGGCCTCGACGACCTTCTGGTCGGCCGCGGCCTTGAGCTCGGTGACGCGCTCGCGGATCGCCACGAGCCGCGCCGCGTTGTTGCGGTCCTGCGCCTCGATCTGCCGCAGCGCGTCGAGCGACTGGCTCTGCGTCCGCAGTGCTGTCGAGACCAGGCCGTACTGCTGGATGAAGTCCTCGGTGCTCTGCGCGTCGAGCACGATGCTCACGCTCGAGACCCCGCCGCCGCCCTTGTACGCCTCGCGGGCCATCTGCCCGATCGCGACCCGGATCTGGGCGCTCTTGCCGGCGTCGGCGGCGATCGTGGTGCCGATCGCCGTCTCCTGGTCCTTGGCGTCCTGGAGCCGGGCCGCGATGATCGCGGCCTCACGCTGCGAGCGCTCCAGGGTCGCCTGCGCGTCCAGGAGCTCGGTCTGCGCCTCCGGAAGTCGCTGCTCGACGGTCTGCAGGTCGAGGACGGCCTGGGCGAGGTTGGCGTTGATGTCCTCGAGCGACGCCGCCAGCTGGTCGTGGGCCTTCTGGTTCGCGGCCGCCTGCTGCTCGGCGGCCTTGCGACGATCAGACAGCGCATCGGCCGACGCGGGACCGGCAGAGGCCGTGAGCGCGGCCAGGACCGCGACGAGGACCGTCGCGAGCAGTCGGGCGAGGCTGGGGCGTCGGCTCATGTCACACCTTCGTGTAGCGGCTGAGGGTCACGAGCGAGGAGACAGCTGCCAACCCGATGGCGACCGCCACGAGGAACGGCGCGACCGTCCAGACGTCGGCCGTCGTCACGTACGGGATCCACGAGATCGAGGCCCCGAGCCAGTCGGTCACGAGGTACTTCACGCCCAGCCAGATGCCGCCGACGGCGAGACCTGCGCCGAGCGTCGCCGCGAGCGCGCCCTCGAGCATGAACGGCAGCTGGATGAACAGGCTCGACGCACCGACGAGCCGCATGATGCCCGTCTCGCGTCGACGGCTCATCGCCGACAGCCGGATCGTCGTCGTGATGAGCAGCACGGCCGCGAGCAGCATCACCGCGGCCAGCCCGACCGACAGGAGCGTCGCCCGGTTGAGCACGAGGAACAGCGAGTCGAAGAGGCGCCGCTGGTCCTGGACCTCCTCGACCCCCTGGCGACCGCTGAGGACGTCCGCGACCACCTGGTACTTCGTCGGGTCGGCGAGCTTGATCCGGTAGGAGGAGTTCATGTCGGCCGCGGTCGTCTCCGCCGCCCACCACTGGTCCTTGAACTGCTTCTGGAACGCGGTGAACGCCTCGTCCTTCGACTCGAAGTACACCGTCTGGATGTACGGCTTGACGTCGGGCGCGTCGAGCGCGGCCTGGATCGCCGCCTTCTGCTCGTCGGTGACCTCACCACCCGCGCACGTCGGCTGCTGGGAGTCGCGCGGGCACAGGAAGACCGACACCTCGACCTTGTCGTACCAGTTGTCCTTCATGGCGCCGATCTGCATCTGCAGGAGCGCAGCGGCACCGACGAACGTGAGCGACACGAACGTCACGAGGACGACGGAGATGGTCATCGACAGGTTGCGGCGCAGGCCGATCCCGATCTCCGACAGGATGAATTGCAGTCTCACAGCGTGTCCAGCTCCCTGTCAGCGCGCCGAGCCGTACACACCGCGCGACTGGTCACGAACCAGCTCGCCGGAGGACAGCTCGATCACGCGCTTGCGCATCTGGTCGACGATCTCGTCGTCGTGGGTCGCCATGACGACCGTGGTGCCGGTCCGGTTGATGCGGTCGAGCAGTCGCATGATGCCGAGCGACGTCGTGGGGTCGAGGTTTCCGGTGGGCTCGTCGGCCAGCAGGATCGACGGCCGGTTCACGAACGCGCGCGCGATCGCCACGCGCTGCTGCTCACCGCCGGACAGCTCGTGCGGACGCCGCTTCTCCTTGCCGGCCAGCCCGACCATCTCGAGCGTGTCCGGGACCGTCGTGAGGATGTGGTGACGCGGCTTGCCGATCACCTGGAGCGCGAACGCGACGTTCTCGAAGACCGTCTTGTTGGGCAGCAGCCGGAAGTCCTGGAACACCGCGCCGATCTGGCGGCGCAGGTGCGGGACCTTCCACGACGACAGGGTCGTGAGGTCCTTGCCCGCGACGAACACGTTGCCGGCGGACGGTCGCTCCTCACGCAGCACGAGGCGCAAGAAGGTGGACTTGCCAGAACCGGAGGCCCCGACGAGGAACACGAACTCCCCGCGCTCGACGTCCAGGGACACCTGGTCGAGGGCGGGCCTCGCGCCGCGCGCGTAGACCTTGGTGACGTTCTCGAATCGGATCACGGCTCGGGGGCCAGTCTCGGGGACATGGGGTGGAGCGCATCTGGCCTTCCCGAGGGTAGGCAGGCTCCCCTGCGGATCGACGTCAGACACGCCGCACCCCGGCGTACCTCCAGGAACTGACCCGTCCCGGACCTGAGCAATCCGCGTCGCGCGTCAGTCCCTGACGACGTCCTGCGCGCGGCGCCAGCGGATGCCGGCCTCGAGGAACCCGTCGATGTCGCCGTCGAACACGGCGGACGTGTTGCTGACCTCGTATTCGGTGCGCAGGTCCTTGACCATCTGGTACGGGTGCAGCACGTAGGAGCGCATCTGATCGCCCCAGCTCGCCTTGACGTCGCCCGCCATGGCCTTCTTCGCGGCGCTCTCCTCGGCCTGGCGCACGAGCAGGAGCCTCGACTGCAGCACGCGCAGCGCGGCGGCCCGGTTCTGGATCTGGGACTTCTCGTTCTGCATCGAGACGACGATGCCGGTGGGGATGTGGGTCATCCGCACGGCCGAGTCCGTCGTGTTGACCGACTGCCCGCCCGGGCCCGAGGACCGGAACACGTCGACCTTGATCTCCGACTCGGGGATCTCGACCGAGTCCGTCTGCTCGATGAGCGGGATGACCTCGACCGCGGCGAAGGACGTCTGGCGCCGACCCTGGTTGTCGAACGGCGAGATGCGCACGAGCCGGTGCGTGCCCGCCTCGACGGACAGGTGACCGAACGCGTACGGCACCTTCACCTCGAAGGTCGCGGACTTCAGACCGGCCTCCTCCGCGTAGGAGGTGTCCAGCACCTGGGTCGGGTAGTTGTGGCGCTCGGCCCACCGCAGGTACATCCGCAGGAGCATCTCGGCGAAGTCCGCCGCGTCGACGCCACCCGCGCCCGAGCGGATCGTGACGACCGCCTCGCGCGCGTCGTACTCGCCGGACAGGAGGGTCCGGACCTCGAGCTCGCCCAGGTCGGCGCGGATCTTCGCCAGGTCGGCCTCGGCCTCGGCGATCGCGTCGGCGCTGTCCGCGCCCCCGACCGCGTCGTCGCCCGCCATCTCGACGAGCGTCTCGAGGTCGTCGATGCGGCCACCGAGCTTCTCGACCCGGTCGAGCTCGGCCTGCGAGGCCGACAGCGCCGACGTGATCTTCTGCGCGGCGTCCGGGTCGTCCCACAGGTCCGGCGCCGACGCCTGCTCGGACAGGCGTTCGATCTTCGCCTGGAGCGCTGTCGGGTCGCTCACTGCCTGGATGGATTCCAGCGTCGTTCGCAGGTTGCGGATCTCGGCAGAGAAGTCAGTGGTGGCCACAACCGTCCAGATTACCCGGTCGTCCCGGTTCACCAGGCGCGCGCACTCGACTCCGCCTCGAGCGCGATGCCGTCCGACCACGGCGCCGTGACCCAGCTGATCAGCGCCGGGCGAGCGAGCGCACCGAGCCGCACCTGGGCCGACCGGCCGTCGTCCGACGTCGCGTCGAGCACCTGGAAGCCCTCGAACCGGGCCGCCACGGCAGGGTTGTCCGCCAGGTACGCGTCGACAGCACGCCGCACGTCCTGATCCGTCAGCCGGATGGCGCCGGTTGCGGCGAACCCGTCGGCTCCCGCAGGGAAGTAGTCCGGGGTCGACAGCTCGTCGGCAGCCTCGATGGCGATCGAGTCTGCGGCCGCAAGGAGGCGCTTGCGCTCGACGTGGATCCCGGTCGCCGAGACGACCCCCGTGACGAGCAGCAGGGCGACGACCATGAAGCCGATCGAAAGGATCATGATCTGGCCGTCGTCGCCGCTGGGACGCCGCACCGCTACCGCCGCCTGAACTGGTCGACCGGTGCGACGGCGTCGCCACGCACCGGGATCTCGAGCGGGACGACGGAGCTCACGAACGACGGCACGAACGGGAGCCGCACCGCGAACCGCACGGTGGCAGCGACGTCGCTGCCGGGCTGCAGGCACGGAACGCTCGAGCACTCCAGCACCAGGGACGAGGCAGGGTCGACGCCCTCGAACCCCTGGTCGCGCAGGGCGATGGCGACCGCGGCGACCGCACGCGTGCTGCCGAGGTCGGTCGTCGAAGCCTCGGCGTACGCACGACCGGCCTCTCCTGCGGCGCCGTCTGCCGCGAACGTCGCAGCCTGCAGCCGCCCGAGGAGGAGCACGAGGTACAGGATCGGGACCAGCAGCAGCACCGTGACGGCGAGGAACTCCACGATCGAGCTCCCGGCGTCGTCGACCAGGGGCCTCGGTCTCGCTCCCGTTCGCGATCTCATGGGCCCTCGACCAGCGCATGGCCGGCCACCGTCAGCGAGCCGGCGGGTCCGACGAGCCCCGCGACCGGGAGCGGCGCGACAACCGTGACCTCGACGACCTCAAGACCGTCGACCACCGTCTGCCGAGCGGTGACGTCCTGCGCGTACGCCGAGGACAACGCCGCGGCGATGAGCTGTCGTGCGCGCCCGACACCGTCCTCCGGGGTCCGGTCCGCGAGCGCCGCATACCGGGCACCTTCGGCCGCGCAGTCGACCAGCGTGTTGCGCACGTGCTGGGCCAGCGTGAGCTGCAGAACGCCCGCGAACACCAGGGCCACGAGACCACCGACGAGCGCGAAGTCGACCACGGCGGACCCGTGTTCGGCGTCGTCCCCCAGCCACCTCGTCCTCCGCACGGCCAGCACGGCCCGCTGGCGGATCATCCGGCCCTCACGGGACCGTCGGACCCTGGACGCTCTTGATCGCGTCGCTGAAGACCTGAGCGAGCGCCGGTCCGGCCACAGCCCACAGCGCGATGACGAGCCCCGCGGTCATCAGGGTGACGAGCACCCAGCCGGGCACGTCGCCGCGCTCGCGGTCCGGGCCCCGACGCCCGTTGAGGCCGGCCCGCAATCTCGCGAGCGCCGTCCGCGCCATGCTCATCCCTGCGTGTGTCATCGTCCCTCTCCTGTCCTTCCCCGACGGGCCGCCGGGGTTCGATGCTGCCGATGGCCGGTCACAGCCCGCTCCTGAGCACGGCGAGGCTCGGGAAGGCGGCGAACACCACGGTGACCGGCAAGATGAGGAACACGACGGGAACCATCATCAGGACCTCCTTGCGGCCACCGGACTCCATGAGTGCGCGCCTGCCCTGCTCGCGAACGTCCTGAGCCTGAGCGCGGAGGACGTCGGCCAGTGGCGTCCCCCGCTCGACCGCCACTGCGACGCCCTCCGCGAAGCGCGCCAGTCCGGGCAGCCCTGTGCGGTCCGCGAGCCGCTCGAGAGCGATCGTCAACGGTGTGCCCGACCGCGCGTCAGCGAGTGTTGCGGCGAGCTCGCGCGACAGCTCGCCTCGCGTCGTGCGGACCACGCGCTCGAGGGCGCCGACTGCGCCCTCGCCCGCGCTCACGGAGAGCGCGAGGAGCTCGGCCACGGTCGGCAGCTCCGCCAGCAGGCGCGACTCGCGTGCCGTGACCTCGCGCGAGAGCTGGTAGTCACGAGCCAGGACGCCCGTCAGCCCCGCCGCCAGGACGAGCAGGACGAGCGGAGCTGGCTGGGCTCCCCGCGTGGCGGCGAGGCTGAGCGCGAACGCGAGACCGGCCGCCAGACCGAGCACCCCCCAGACGACCTGCTCGGCGCGGAACTGCTCGACGGGCTCGGTCCGGCCGGCCCGTTCGAGGCGGCGGCGCACGTCCGCGGTCGAGGAGCCGAATCGCGTGACCATCCGGACGCCGTCGGCCATGACGGGGGCGATGAGTCGCTCGAGGGTCGGGAACGGCGTCCTGACAACGGGCGCCCGCAGCAGCGTCGAGGCGGTGCGTTGCGGGCGCAGGTACGGCGCGAGCCGGTGGTCGAGCACGGTCCGGCGGGCGCCGAGCCGCCACCAGGCGATCCCTGCACCGGCTCCACCCAGCGCACCGATGCCGGCCCCGACCAGCGCGGCGTTCATCGCAGGACCCGAGGATCCGCGGGCAGTCGACCGATGCGGGTCATCAGCAGGTAGGCGACGACGCTGCACGCTCCCCCGCCGACCAGGACGACCAGGCCAGCGAACGTGTTGAAGGCGCGGGCCGCCTCGGGGCGGGTACCGAGAAGTGCGAGCACGATCCACGGCGCGGCCACAGCGAGGCGCGCGGCGTAGACGGTCCAGCTCTGCCGGGCTTCGAGCTCGCCCCGGGTCCGCGCGTCCTCGCGCAAGAAGCCGGACAGCGTGCGCAACAGCCGCCCGAGGTCCGTCCCGCCGACGTCACGCGTGATCCGCAGTGCCTCGACGATCCGGTCGGCGACCGGGTCGGCGAGCCGGGCCTTCAGCGCGTCGAGGCACTCGCCGAAGCGACCGGTGGCGCGGTAGTCCTCGGCGAACGCGAGGAACGGCTCGCGGACCTCGGCGGGCCCGCGGTCGCCGAGCTGGCCCAGCGCCTCGGGCAGCGACAGCCCGGCGCGGATGCCCGACGCGAGATGGTCGACCACCTCCGGCCAGACGTCGCGGAGCCGCACCGCGCGACTGCGCGCCCGGCCACGCACCAGCGCCGTGGGACCGGCGCCGGTCATCAGCGCGAAGCACCCGGCGATCGCGGGCGACCTGGTCACCGCGATGCCCACCAGGAGCACGAGCAGCCCGAGCGAGATGCTCGTCGCCACGAGCGCGCCCGGCGTGACCTGGGGAGCGCCGGCCTGGACCAGGAGATCCTGCGTGCGGGCACGCCAGCGCTCGCCGCGCCGGACGTGACGCTGGGGCGGCGTCCACAGCGACCACCAGGCACAGGCCAGACCCGCACCGAGAAGGAGACCGACGACGACGCCCATCGCGGCCTCAGCGCTCGCCGCGCAGCAGTGCGGGCAGGTCCACCCCGGCATGGGCGAAGCGGTCCTGGTGCGGTGGGTAGCCGTCGCCGCGCACGAGCTCCTCTCCGCGCAGGTGGTAGAGGTCCGCGATCTCGACGACGCCGTTCTCGACGCGCCCGGGCACGCCCACGATCTCCCGAACACGACGTCGGCCCCGCGCGTCGAGCCCGAGATGCACGACGATGTCGATCGCTGCTGCGACGGTCGGCACGACGAAGCGGTCGGACACGTTCTCCCCCGCCAGGAGCGGCAGCGTGCACAGCTTGGTGAGCGCCTCGCGTGCCGAGTTCGCGTGCAGGGTGCACATGCCCGGCACCCCGGCGTTGAGCGCGACCAGGAGGTCGAGAGCCTCGGCCTCGCGGACCTCGCCGATGATCAGGCGGTCCGGGCGCATCCGCAGCGCTTCCTTGACCAGTCGACGCAACGGGATCTCGCCCGTGCCCTCGAGACTCGGCTGACGGCACTGGAGCGCGACGACGTCGCGGTGCCCGAGGTTGAGCTCGAAGACCTCCTCGCACGTGATGATCCGCTGCCGGGGCGGGACGGAGCCGACCAACGCCCCGAGCATCGTCGTCTTGCCCGCCTGGGTGGATCCCGCGACCAGGACGTTGAGCCCGACGCGCACCGCGGCGTCCAGGAACGTCGCTGCGCTCGCCGGCAGCGAACCGAGGGCGACGAGGTCCTCGAGGTGACGGGCCCGCGCGACGTACTTGCGGATGTTGACGGCCCAGTCGCGATGCGTGACGTCGGGGATGACGACGTGCAGCCGTTCGCCGCCGGGCAGGCTCGCGTCGACGAACGGGCTGGACAGGTCGAGGCGGCGCCCCGATGCCTTGAGCATCTGCTCCACCAGGTCGCGGATCTGGCCCGCGGTCAGGATGGTCGTCGTGAGCTCGGGCTCGCCGCGGCGGGCGACGAAGACCTTCGACGGCGAGTTGATCCAGATCTCCTCGACCTCGGGGTCGTCGAGGTACTGCTGCAACGGACCGAGCCCGGCGACGGCGTCAACGATGGACTTCAGCGCTCCGAGGGGGTCCGTCAGTGGAGGGACCGCCCCGATGACGCTCCGCCCGTCGTAGTCGGCGAGCGCGTCGGCGACAAGGTCCTGGATGCCCCGGCGGTCCCGGACAGGATCGATGCCGCGGCGACGGATGAGCTCGCGAACCTCGGTCTCGAGGAGCGCCACGCCTTCCATCGTCACCGTCGCCCCCCGCTTCTCAGCCCACCCGTGTGCGCACGACCGTGCCCTCGGACGGGCGCGACGCACCCCGGTCCGAACCGGGGCGGACCTGACAGTAGGGGACGAACCGGGCATTCCGCACGCGTCCGTCCACAGTCGGACTCGTGGCGCGTCGCGCGCACGCTCCCGCGGGCGGCGCCGACTACCGTGTGAGCGTGAACACTCCCGCGCCGTCCGGCCGTCAGTTCGAGCTCGTCCTGGGCGCCCAGCGCGCCACGATCGCCGAGGTCGGCGCGAGCGTCCGCGAGTATGCCGTCGGCGCGCGCGACGTCGTCCTGCCGTTCGCGCCGGACCGCATCGCGCCCGCGTTCTCCGGCGCGGTGCTGGTCCCCTGGCCGAACCGCCTGGGCGACGGCCGGTACTGCTACGCGGGCGTCGAGCACCAGGTCGCCCTGACGGAACCCGAGCGGTCCACGGCTCTGCACGGCCTCGTCGCCCACGCGCGGTTCACCCCGGCGCCGGACGCTCCCCCGACGGCCACGTCCGTGACGCTGGAGCACCACCTCGTGCCGACCTCGGGCTACCCGTTCCCGCTGCTCACCCGCGTCACCTACACGCTGACCGACGCAGGGCTCGGCGTCACCGTCACGACCACCAACCTCGGGGACACGACGGCGCCGTACGGCATCGGCTTCCACCCGTGGCTCTCACCGGGCGGTGCCACGGTCGACGAGTGCACTCTCCGCCTCGACGCCGACAGCCGCGTGACGGTCGACGACCGGCTGCTCCCCACCGGGACGGAACCCGTTGCGGGGTCCTACGACCTGCGCGAGCCGCGCCTGCTCGCCGGCATCGCCCTGGACGACGCGTTCGTCGATGTGCGACGGGACGCGGACGGCCTGTCCTGGATCCGGCTCGGCGCACCCGACGGTCACGCCGCAGCGGTGTGGATGGACGGCTCGATGGACACCTGGCAGGTGTGCACGGGCGACGGCATCCCGGTGATCGAGCGTCGTGGGGTCGCGGCCGAGCCGATGAGCTGCATCGCCGACGCGTTCCGCACGGGTGAGCGACTGGTGCACCTCGCGTCCGGCGAGGGCCACACCGTCCGCTGGGGTCTGACGCTCCTCTGAGGGGAGCGTGCCGGCCCTGCCCGACGGGTCAGGCGGCGTCAGCCGTAGTACTCGCCGTCCGCCTGGACGCCCTTCGAGAACTCCCAGTGCCATTTCTCGAAGGGGCCGCTGCCGCCGGGGCGCGCCCACGACGGGTTGTCCCAGCCGTACGCCGGACCGTTCTCGTTGAGCCACGTCCACTTGACGCCGGTCGTCTCGGACTTGCAGAGGTCGACGGCCAGGCCCCAGCCGTGGTTGCTCTTGCCCGGGGGGGCCGCGAGGCCGCCCTTCTCTGCCTTGACCGCCCGCTGCTGGGCGAGAGTGCGGTACCCGCTCTCGAGGCACATGTCCGCACCGAAGCGGGCCACGAACGCCTGGTTGAGGACGGCGAACGACACGGCGGCATCAGCGCGGATCTGCGTGTGCCCGTCCCAGAGCGTGCAGAGGTCGGCGACCTTGAGCAGGCCGTTGCTCCCCGCGGGGCGGGTCGTCCCGTCGCAGCCGGGCAACGGGTCGCGGTCTTCGGACCGGCTGGCTGTGAGCGTGGAGCGGACGGCGGTGGCGTCCGCCGAGACGAGCGACGCCGGCGGCAGGACCGAGAGCGGCACGGATGTCAGCGCATCGACCGTGCCGGGCAACGTGGAGTCGGTCAGTGCGTCACCGGCGGCGGCAGCGCCCGCGAACCCCGCCCTCTGGCTGACCGGCACGACCACCGTGATGCCGACGAGTGCGACGAGGACCCCGAGTCGAGCCAGGTTCCGGCCCGGTCGTGCTGTCGCGCGCTCGGCAGGGGCGTGGGTCACGGAGGCGCTGCGTGCCTGCTCCGACGCGCGCACTCGACGCCGGGAGGGGGCATCGGCAGATGCTGGCTCCGCACGATGCGACCCCACGACACCTCCGAAGCTCTCGACCTGGACCACGGCACCGCGCTCAACAGCTGGGCGCCGGGAGCGGCGCCAGATACGTCGGTGCGATCACGAAACAGTAACGGAACATGAGAGCCCTTCCAAGCCCCCTGGACACTTGTCCAACCAAGCCGACTGTGGTAATCAGCGTGGCTGGTCGCGCTGCATCGCGTCCCGAACCTCACCCACGAGCTCCTCGATGATGTCCTCGAGGAACACGACACCCACGACCCGACCGCCGTCGTCCACGCGCGCGAGGTGTGACCCCGACGCCTGCATCGCGGCGAGCGCGTCCTCGACCTCGGCCTCGGGCGTGACGGCCGCGAGCGCACGCACGCGCCACGCGGGCACCGGGACGTACCGGGTCACGTCATTGGCGTAGAGCACGTCCTTGACGTGCACGTACCCCGTGAGCTCACCCTCCGGCCCGGCGACGGGGAACCTGCTGTACCCGGTGCGCGCCACGAGTCGCTCGACCTCGTCAGGGCTCGCCCCGACCGGCACTGTGCGCAGCTCAGCGAACGGCACCATGACATCGGCCGCGGTCCGGTCCGAGAACTCGATCGCTCCCGACAGCAGCCCCGACGGGTCGGCCAGCAGCCCCTCGGCGCGCGAACGCTCGACGATGGACTGGACCTCCTGGGCGGTGAACGCCGAGGCGATCTCCGCCCGGGGCTCGACGCCGAAGAGGCGCAGCGCGTGGTTGGCCGTCCAGTCGAGCGCGGTGACGACTGGCCGCACGAACCGCCCGACCCAGACGAGCGGAGGCCCGAACAGCAGCACGGCCTTGTCCGGACCTGCGACGGCGAGGTTCTTCGGCACCATCTCGCCGAGCACGACGTGCAGGTACACGACCAGCACGAGCGCCACGACGAAGGCGATCGGGTGCGCCAGGCCGGGACTCGCGCCGACCGCGTCGAGCAGTCGGAGGAGAAGGTGCGCGATCGCCGGCTCCGCGACGAGGCCGAGGCTCGTGGAGCAGACCGTCACGCCGAGCTGGGCGACCGCCAGCATGAGCGAGACGTGCTCCATCGCCCACAGCACCGTCCTCGCGCGACGGTCGCCCGCGTCGGCGAGCGGTTCGATCGAGCTGCGCCGCGCGGAGATGATCGCGAACTCCGCCGCGACGAAGAACGCGTTGCCCGCGAGCAGCAGGACGGCCAGGAGGAGCGCCCACGACGGGCTCATCCGCGCCCACCCCCGTCGCGCCCGCGCTCGTCGCCCGGCGTCTCGTCCTCGTCGACGGGCGCGACGGCGACGCGCTCGACCCGCCGGCCCTGCATCGCCTCGACCCGCAGCCGCACGTCGCCGGCGACGACCTCGTCACCCACCTCGGGGACGCGCCCCAGGAGCGCCATGACGAGACCGCCCAGGGTCTCGTACGGGCCGTCTTCGGGGACCGACATCCCGGTCGCCTCGGTCAGCTCGTCGGGCCGCAGGAGTCCCGGCAGCGCCCACGACCCGTCGGCCCGCCGCGTGACCGCGTTGCGTCGGCGGTCGTGCTCGTCGGCGACGTCACCCACGAGCTCCTCGACGACATCCTCGAGCGTCACGATGCCGGACGTGCCGCCGTACTCGTCCACGACGACCGCCATCTGCATCCCGAGCTCGCGCAGCTCGACGAGCAACGGGCCGAGGCGCACGGTCTCCGGCACGCGGGGCGCGTCGACCATGAGCGCCGCGGCGGGCACGTCGCCCCGCCGGCTGTACGGCACCCCGATCGCCCGGCGCAGGTGCACGAGCCCGACGATGTCGTCGCGACCGTCGCCGACGACCGGGAACCTCGAGTGGCCCGTCTCGCGAGCGAGCGCGACGACGTGGGACGCGGGGTCGTCGCGACGCACGACGACGACCCGCTGGCGGTCGGTCATGACGTCGATCGCGGTGAGCTCCTCGAAGTCGAGCGAGTTGGTCAGCAGCATGGCGGTCGACTCGTCGAGCGTGCCGACCTGCGCCGAGCGCCGCACCAGCGAGGCGAGCTCCTGGGGTGAGCGCCCGCCGGACAGCTCCTCCCGCGGCTCGACCCCGACGCGGCGCAGCAACGCGTTGGCGCTCCCGTTGAAGACGACGATCAGCGGGCGCAGCGCGGTCGTGAACGCACGCTGGAAGGTGGCGACGGCGCGCGCCGTGCCGAGCGGGCGACTGAGCGCGAAGTTCTTGGGGACGAGCTCGCCGAACAGCATGGAGAACACGTTGACCAGGACCAGCGCCAGCACCCCCGCGACGGCCGCGCCCGCCGCTCGCCCGAGCACGGACGACTCGAGGGGGACGCGCAGCAGGGCGATGACCGCCGGCTGGGTCGTGTACCCGAGGAGGATCGTCGTCACGGTGATCCCGACCTGCGCCCCGGACAGCTCGGTCGACAGCCGCGCGAGCGCCTTGCGGACGGACTGGCCGCGGCGGTCGTCCGCCTTCGTCATGCGGTCCACGACCCCGGGGTCGAGCGTGACGAGGGAGAACTCGCTCGCGACGAACACGGCGGTCCCAGCGGTCAGGAGCACGCCGAGGCCGACGAGGAGCCACTCGGTCAGCACGCGCCACCGCCACGGCGCGCCTGGCGGGCAGGGATGATCAGGACAGTGTGGGAGCCGGCATGGTCGTTCCCGGGCTCGAGAGCCCGGGAGGGACGCCGGCAGCTACTTGAGCTGCTCATGGTGAGAGCCATCATACGGAACCCGTCTGGCGCAGGACGATGGCGGCTCCCCGCGTCCGACCGGGTGTCGCGAGGCGTCCTGCCAGGAGTTCCGCCTCCCGCTGTGCCACGCTGGCCCCATGGCGATGAGCAACAGCGCCGGCGCGCCGACGCGGCCGAGCGAGGGAACAGCCACCACCGTGGTGCTCGTGGTCGAGGACGAGCCCGCGATCGCGTCGGCGATCGTCCAAAGACTGTCGGCCGAGGGCTGGCGCGTCGAGTCGGTCGGTGACGGCCATGCGGGCGTCGAGGCGGCGGCACGGATGCGGCCCGACGTCGTCGTGCTCGACGTGATGCTGCCGGGCATCGACGGGCTCGAGGTGTGCCGCCGCATCCAGGCCGAGCGTCCGGTGCCCGTCCTGATGCTCACGGCGCGGGACGACGAGACCGACATGCTCATCGGCCTGGGCGTCGGCGCGGACGACTACATGACCAAGCCCTTCTCGATGCGCGAGCTCGTCGCCCGGACCAAGGCGCTGCTGCGACGCACCGAACGCGCAGCCCGGGCAGCCGAGCTCGCGAGCACACCGAACCTCGCCGAGCCACCCCTGACGGTCGGCGACGTGGTCGTCGACCAGGCCCAGCGCCGTGTCTACCGGGGCGACGTCGAGGTCCACCTCACGCCGACCGAGTTCGACCTCCTCGTGACGCTCGCGGGGAGCCCGCGCACGGTGCTCACGCGCGAGCGGCTGCTCGCCGAGGTGTGGGACTGGGTCGACGCGAGCGGCACACGCACCGTCGACTCGCACGTCAAGGCGCTGCGGCGCAAGCTCGGCGCGGACCTGATCCGCACCGTCCACGGCGTCGGGTACGCCTTCGAGCCCGCGGAGCCGCCCGAGTGAGCATGCCTCAGCACGTGCGCGGCGAGGCCCTGCGAGGCCGCCTGCCGGACGTGCGCCCGCTCGACGGCCTGCGGTCGATCAAGATCAAGCTCGGGGTGCTCGTCGCCGCGACCGTGACGCTCGCAGCACTGATCACCTGGCTCGGGACCAACAACCACCTCGGCCCGTCGCGGACGCTCCCGCTCGCGATCCTCATCTCGCTCGTCCTCACGCAGCTGCTGGCCCGCGGCATGACGTCGCCGCTGCGCGAGATGACCGCGGCGGCGCGCGCGATGGCAGGCGGCGACTACTCCCGCCGCGTCCGGGCGACGAGCCGCGACGAGGTCGGGCAGCTCGCGACCGCCTTCAACACGATGGCCGACGACCTCGAGCAGGCCGACACGCTGCGCCGCGAGCTCATCGCCAACGTCTCGCACGAGCTGCGCACCCCTGTGACCGCCCTGCAGGCCCAGCTCGAGAACATCGTCGACGGCGTGAGCGAGGCCGACCCCGCGACGATGCGGGTCGCGCTGGCGCAGACCGAGCGCCTCGGCCGCCTGGTCACCTACCTGCTGGACCTGTCGCGCGTCGAGGCGGGCGCCGTGGGGCTCGAGATCACCGACGTCCCGCTGCGCGCGTTCCTCGAAGAGGCCGCGGCGGGCGCGTCGCTCGTGGGTGCAGAGAAGGGCCTCACGTTCCCCGTCGACGTCGACCCGCCCAACCTCGTCGTGCCCGCGGACCCCGAGCGTCTCCACCAGGTCGTGGCCAACCTGCTCCACAACGCCGTGCGGCACTCCCCTGCGGGCGAGGAGGTCCGGCTCGTGGCGACGCGTGCCGGGTCGGACGTGCGCATCGACGTCGTCGACCACGGCCCCGGGATCGACCGCGCGCAGCGGAACCAGGTCTTCGAGCGGTTCGCCCGCGGCAACAACCCCGCGATCACCGGACAGGCCTCGACCGGCGGCACAGGCCTCGGCCTTGCGATCGCGCGGTGGGCGATCTCGCTGCACGGAGGGTCGATCGAGGTCGCCGACGCCGAGGTCGGCTGCACGATGCGGGTGACCCTTCCGAGCCGACGCCCGACGTCGTTCTTCGCGCGCAAGTAGATCGCATGACCCGTCTGGACGATTACCGAACCCCCCCTTTGTCCTCGCCCGGAGCGGCCGTTGCCCTGCGTTGACCAGATTGTCGACGTGTCGTGAAGGTGCGTCCGGGATGCGTTCTGCGTCGCGTCGCCACAGGTCGCAGGCCGTAGTGTTGTCAACAACAGAACCGACGATGACGCGGAAGATGCCGCGGCGGAAGTGGGCGGAACTCGCGTGTCCCAGAAGGCCCAGCCCGACTCGAACCACGCCGACTTCGGCGCCAACGAATGGCTCGTGGACGAGCTGTACGAGCAATACCTCAAGGACAAGGACGCGGTCGACCCCGCGTGGTGGGAGTTCTTCGAGGGCTACAAGCCCGCTGGAGCCACGACGACCGCTCCGGCCTCCGCGCCGGCGGCACCTGCCGTCGCGCCGGCGACAGGAGTCACGACCGCACCCGTCCCCGCGACGCCCGCGGCCGCGTCGCCCGCGATCCCTGCGGCCCCCGTCCCGTCGCCTGCTGTGACCGTTCAGACCCCGGCCTCGACGTCGGACACCGATCCCGAGCCGACTGCGCTGGCCCTCGCGTCACCCGTCGCCACGGCGCAGCCCGCGACGGCCCCCTACGCCGAGGTCGCAGCGACGCACCACATGCCCGAGCCTGCCGTCGAGGCGACCGACGACGTGCAGAAGCTCCGTGGCCCCGCCGCGCGCGTCGTGGCGAACATGGAGGCGAGCCTCGAGGTCCCCACGGCGACCTCGGTGCGTGCGATCCCGGCCAAGCTCATGGTCGACAACCGCATCGTCATCAACAACCACCTGGCCAGGACGCGCGGCGGCAAGATCTCCTTCACGCACCTCATCGGGTTCGCCCTGGTCGAGGCGCTCGCGGACATGCCCGCGATGAACACCGCCTACACGCTCCTGGCCGACAAGCCGGCCGTGCTGACTCCCGCGCACGTCAACCTCGGGCTCGCGATCGACCTCGCCAAGCCCGACGGCACCCGCCAGCTGCTCGTCCCGAGCATCAAGAAGGCCGACACGCTCGACTTCGCGCAGTTCTGGAGCGCGTACGAGGACGTCGTCCGCCGCGCGCGCGGCAACAAGCTCACTGTCGAGGACTTCGCCGGCACGACGATCTCGCTGACGAACCCGGGCACGATCGGCACGGTCCACTCGGTCCCGCGCCTCATGGCCGGGCAGGGCACGATCATCGGCGTCGGCGCCATGGACTACCCGGCGGAGTTCGCCGGGACGTCCGAGGACCAGCTCAACCGGATGGGCGTGTCGAAGGTCCTCACGATCACCTCGACGTACGACCACCGCATCATCCAGGGCGCGCAGTCGGGCGACTTCCTGCGCATCCTCGGCGTCAAGCTGCTCGGGAGCGACGGCTTCTACGACCGGGTGTTCGCCGCCCTGCGCGTCCCGTACGAGCCGGTGCGGTGGGTCCGGGACTCGTCGACCGACCCGGACTCCGAGGCGATCAAGCCGGCACGGATCGCCGAGCTGATCCACTCCTACCGCTCGCGCGGCCACCTCATGGCCGACACCGACCCGCTCGCCTACCGCCAGCGCAAGCACCCGGACCTCGACATCCAGTCGCACGGCCTGACGTTGTGGGACCTCGACCGCACGTTCCCGACCGGCGGGTTCACAGGCAAGCCGCGCGCGCGGATGCGCGAGGTCCTCGGACTGCTGCGCGACTCCTACTGCCGGTCCGTGGGCGTCGAGTACATGCACCTGCAGGACCCGCGTCAGCGCCGGTGGCTCCAGGAGCGCCTCGAGTCCGGGTACGCGCGCACCCCGCGCGAGGACCAGCTCCGCATCCTGCGCCGGCTCAACGCCGCGGAGGCGTTCGAGACGTTCCTGCAGACGAAGTACGTCGGGCAGAAGCGCTTCTCGCTCGAGGGCGGCGAGGCGGTCATCCCGCTGCTCGACGCGATCCTGTCGAAGGCCGCGGATGGCGGTCTCGACGAGGTCGGCATCGGCATGGCCCACCGCGGGCGGCTCAACGTGCTCGCGAACATCGCGGGCAAGAGCTACGGCCAGATCTTCAGCGAGTTCGAGGGCAACCAGGACCCGAAGTCGGTCCAGGGCTCGGGCGACGTCAAGTACCACCTCGGCACCGAGGGTGCCTTCACCGCGGAGTCGGGCGCGACGACGCAGGTCTATCTCGCGGCGAACCCGTCCCACCTCGAGGCCGTCGACCCGGTGCTCGAGGGCATCGTGCGCGCCAAGCAGGACCGGATCGACCTCGGCGGCGACGGATTCTCGGTGCTGCCGATCCTCATCCACGGCGACGCGGCGTTCGCCGGCCAGGGCGTCGTCTTCGAGACGCTCAACCTCGCCCAGCTGCGTGGCTACCGCACCGGCGGAACGATCCACGTCATCATCAACAACCAGGTCGGGTTCACGACCGGAGCGTCGTCGTCGCGGTCCTCGCAGTACGCGACCGACGTGGCCAAGGGCCTGCAGGTGCCGATCTTCCACGTCAACGGGGACGACCCGGAGGCGTGCGTGCGCGTCGCCGAGCTCGCGTTCGAGTACCGCGAGCAGTTCGACCGCGACGTCATCGTGGACATGGTCTGCTACCGCCGTCGCGGCCACAACGAGGGCGACGACCCGTCGATGACGCAGCCGCTCATGTACAACCTCATCGAGGCGAAGCGCTCGGTCCGCAAGCTCTACACCGAGACCCTCGTCGCGCGCGGGGACATCACGGTCGACGAGGCCGAGCACGTCCTGCGGGACTACCAGACGCAGCTCGAGCGCGTCTTCAGCGAGACGCGGGAGGGTGGCTACACCCCGCCGCCGTCGAGCGAGCCGGTCGCCGGGCTGGAACGTCCGGAGTCGCAGCTCGAGGATGCCGGGGTCATGGTCGGCTGGAAGACGGCCGTCGACGCGAGCGTGCTCGAGCGCATCGGCCGCGCGCACATCCGGCCGCCCGAGGGGTTCACGATCCACCCCAAGCTCGCCCAGCTGCTCGCCAAGCGCGAGCAGATGTCGCGCGACGGCGGGATCGACTGGGGCTACGGCGAGCTGCTGGCCTTCGGCTCGCTGCTCATCGAGGGCACACCCGTGCGCCTGGCCGGACAGGACTCGCGCCGCGGGACGTTCGTGCAGCGGCACGCCGTCATGCACGACCGCGAGACCGGTGCCGAGTGGACTCCCCTGCTGTACCTGTCGGCCGACCAGGCGAAGTTCTGGATCTACGACTCGTCCCTGAGCGAGTACGCGGCCCTCGGCTTCGAGTACGGCTACTCGGTCGAGCGCCCCGACGCGCTCGTCCTGTGGGAGGCGCAGTTCGGCGACTTCGTCAACGGCGCCCAGACGGTCATCGACGAGTTCATCTCCTCGGCCCAGCAGAAGTGGGGCCAGCACTCGTCGGTCGTCCTGCTCCTGCCGCACGGCTACGAGGGCCAGGGACCCGACCACTCGTCGGCACGCATCGAGCGGTTCCTGCAGATGTGCGCCGAGGACAACCTCACGGTGGCGCAGCCGTCGACCCCGGCCTCGCACTTCCACCTGCTGCGGCGCCAGGCCTACGACCGGCCGCGTCGGCCCCTCGTCGTGTTCACGCCGAAGTCGATGCTGCGGCTCAAGGCTGCCGCCTCCGACGTCGCCGACTTCACGTCCGGCACGTTCCGGACGGTCATCGGGGACGACGTGGCGGCGACCCGCGCGAGCCAGGTCGACCGCGTGGTCCTGTGCTCGGGCAAGGTCTACTGGGACCTGCTCGCGCACCGCACCGAGATCGGCGACGAGAGGACCGCGATCGTCCGCCTCGAGCAGCTGTACCCGCTCGACGGCGACACGCTCGCCGAGGTCCTCGCGCCGTACGGCGACACCGAGCTCGTGTGGGTCCAGGACGAGCCCGAGAACCAGGGCCCGTGGACCCACGTGTCGATGCACCTGCCGCAGGTCGTGGGCCGTCCGGTCCGGGTCGTGTCGCGGTCGGCGTCGGCGTCGCCGGCGTCGGGTCGGGCCAAGCAGCACCAGGCCGAGCAGGCCGCCCTCCTCGAAGGCGCGTTCGCGCGCTGATGCTGCTGAGTCAGGACCCTGCCGGCGTATCCGCGAAGGTGCGCCGGTAGGCCTGCGGACTCGTCCCGAGCGTGCGTGCGAAATGGTGCCGCAGCAGGGCCGCCGTCACGAAGCCGGACAGGCGCGCGACCTCCTCGACACCGGCCGTGCTCTGCTCGAGCAGCTCTTGCGCCCGCGCCACCCGCTGCCGCGCCACCCACGCTGCGGGCGTGGTCCCGGTCTCCGCGCGGAACCGCCGTGCGAACGTGCGCTGCGACATGAGCGCGCGCGTCGCGAGGACCTGCACGGTGAGGTCGCTCGCAAGGTTCTCGGCCATCCAGTCCAGCACGGGCGCCAACGTGTCGGCGGCGCACGGGAGCGGGGTGTCGATGTACTGCGCCTGCCCCCCGTCCCGGTGCGGGGGCACGACCATGCGGCGGGCGACCACCGCTGCAGCCGCCGCGCCCAGCTCGCGGCGCACGAGGTGCAGGCATGCATCGATCCCCGCGGCAGTCCCCGCGCTGGTGATCACCCCACGGTCCTCGACGTAGAGCACCGCGGGGTCGACGACAGCCGTGGGATGCTCGCGTGCGAGCCTGTCGGTGTACATCCAATGCGTGGTGCAGCGGCGCCCGTCGAGCAGCCCGGCCTGACCCAGCGCGAACGCCCCGCTGCACATGCTGAGCACCCAGGCCCCCCGGGCGTGCGCGTCCTGCAGCGCCCGCAGCACCGCAGGGTCGGCGACCTCCGGCGCGCCGAACGGCATCATCACGACGAGGTCGACGTCCCGGGTCGCCTCGAGACCGTGCCCGACGACGAGGTCGCCGCCCGTCTTCATCGGCACCACCCCGGGCTCGACGCCGCACACCGTGAAGTCGAACGACGGCCCGCCGCTCTCGCGTCGGTCGAGGCCGAACACCTCGCAGGCGACCCCGAGCTCGAACGGCGACACCCCGGGCAGGACGATTGCGGCGACAGATCGAAGCATCGACCGAGTATGCGACAGAACTGGCAGAATCTCTATGGTCATCGGCTGAACTGCCACTCGCGGCTGCTTCTACACGCTCGGACACTTTCTGCCATGACCCTCTTCTGGATAGTCGTCGGACTCCTCGTCCTCGCCTGGCTGGTCGGACGCCTCGTCGTGACCGTGCGCGGCGATGGGTACGGCGAGCGGCCGCCGGACAACCCGGACGCCTGGCGCGCGCGCGACCTGCCGTCGACGCCGTACCGCCTGCCACCGTTCTGACACCCGACACCCGGCACCTGGCACCTGGCACCTGGCACCTGGCACCTGGCCACGCAGCACACCCGGCGCGCCCGGCGATGACCACTCGTGTGCGCCCACCTCCTGAGACACTGGAGCCCGACACGTGCGACCCACCGGGCACGCAGCCCGGCGGGTCGCGCACGCGCACGAGTGCCAAGGAGTGATGACTGTGGGCGACCTGCCGCTGCGCCTCGCGGTGATCGGCGACGAGCTCGTCGCCGGTGTGGGTGACCCGAAGGGCCTCGGCTGGGTCGGGCGGGTCACGGCGCGCACCCATGCCCCCACGCCCGTCACTGTCCTCACGCTCGCCGTCCCCGGGGAGACCAGCACTGCGCTCGGTGCGCGCTGGGAGGACGAGGTCGGTCGCCGCCTGTCCCCCGAGGCCGACAACCGCCTCGTGGTCGCGCTCGGTCGCGCGGACGTCGACGCGGGGCTGTCACTCGCGCGCAGCCGGCTCAACCTGGCGAACGTGCTCGACATCGCCGAGCAGCGCCGGATCAGCACGTTCGTCGTCGGTCCGCCGCCGGGTCGCGCTGGGGACGGCGACAAGATCGCTGACCTCTCCGGCGCCTACGGCGACGTCGCGACGCGCCGCCGGGTCCCCTATGTGGACACGTACAGCCCGCTCGCGTCTCACGAGCAGTGGCTCGGCGACCTCGCCGCAGGTGACGGCGTCCTGCCCGGACAGGCCGGCTACGGACTCATGGCATGGCTCGTGCTCCACACGGGGTGGCACGGCTGGCTCGGGCTGCCCGACGACGCCGCCTGAGCGCACGTCGCCCGATCCGGACGCGGTCGGCCGTCCGCGTCAGCGAAGCGTCGCGCGCACGGCGGTGCGGGCGCTCTCGAGCACCGTCCGCAGCGTGTCGACCGTGAGCTGGGGGACGCCATCGACCGCGTCGACCCGCCGTAGCTCGGCCCGCAGGTCGTCCCGGAACCGCTGGAGCATCGCCTCGCTCTCGGCCCAACGGACGTGCGAGGCGGTGCGGGCGTCACCAGGCCGGGCGCTCGCCGCAGGGACGGCCGATGCCCGGGCCTCCTGCGCCGCCGCCGCGAGATCCGCTCGCAGGCCCGCCATCGAGCCTCGGACGTCGGCGCGCACCTGGGCCGCGAGGGCGCGCACCGTCTCGGCGAGCCCCTCCTCGAGCGCAGCCAGCTCTCCGCTGCGCGCGGCGAGCTCGGCCAGGCCGACGTCCGTCAGGGCGTACGTGCCCTTCCGGCCGTCGTCCACGCGTCGGATGAGGCCCTCCTCCTCGAGCCGGGCGAGCCGGGGATAGACCGTCCCCGGGCTCGGCCGGTAGGTCCCCCCGAACCGGTCCGCCAGGGCCGTGATGAGCTCGTAGCCGTGCTTGGGCCCGGACTCCAGGAGGGAGAGCAGGTACAGCCTCAGCTGGCCGTGCGCGAACACCGGCGCCATCACGCCACCCCGCCGCCACGCAGGACCGTCAGGTGGCCCGAGACGCTCGTGGTGGACACGAAGCACGCACCGTCTCCCGAGCGCAGGTCGACCTTCGTCTGACCGGGCATGGGCGCCTTGTAGTCGTGACCGTCGACGACGACCCGGCCCGTCACGCTGCGTGCCTCGACGTTCACTCCACGCCCCTGCGGCAGGCGCACGGTGATGTCTCCCGAGACTGTCGTCGCACCGATCGAGGACGTCCCGGTCGACACGTCGAGGACCAGCGCGCCGGCGACCGTGTTCGCGTGCACGCGGGCGAGGTCCCCTGCGGCCGTGACGTCGCCCGAGACGGTGTTGAGGGTCAGGTCGCCCGTGTGGTTGCGAACGACGATCTCACCCGAGACCGCGTTCGCCGACAGCGCCCCGCGCGTCGAGTCGGTCACGATGCTCCCCGAGACGGTCGAGACGCTCGCGTCGTGCTGGACGCCGGCGAGCAGGCCCTCGGCCGTCACCGTGCCGAGCTTGACGGCGATGGTCCGCGGCACGGCGATGTGCACGTCGGCCGCTTCCTTGTCCCGGAAGGTGCGGAACTTCTCGACGAACCCCTCCCAGCCGACCAGCGTGAAGCTGTACCCGACGCGCAGCTCGCCGTCGGCCAGCGACACCTCGAGCGGCTTCCCGCTCACGGCGTGCACCTCGATGCGCGCACCGGTCTCGGCCGGGTCGTCGTGCACGACGACGTCCACCCGGCCGCCGACCAGCTGCACGCGCAGCGAGTCGACCTGCTCCACCTCGATGATCTGCGGGCCGGCGACGACCCAGGACTCCGTGGGCATGGCAACTCCTCATGTCGAGATATATCGCGTTCCAAACACGATATATCTCGACATGCGCAGGAGGCAAGGGGTCAGGACACGAGTCCCGCACCCCGCAGCTCGACCGTGAGGTCCTGCGGGTTCGTGGCGACCGAGCAGGCCTCCTCGTACGTGATGACGTCGTCGCGGATCAGCTGGAACAGGTGCTGGTCGAACGTCTGCATCTTGTAGTACTCGCCCTCGCGGATGAGATCGAGGAGCGGTGGTGCCGTCGAGGGATCGAGGATCGCCTCGGCCGTACGGCCGGTGTTGACGAGCACCTCGATGGCCGGTCGCCGACCGCTGCCGTCAGCCTTGCGCACCAGGCGCTGGGACACGATGCCGCGCAGCCCCTGCGCCAACGCGATGCGGATCTGCTTCTGCTCGTGCGGGGGGAAGAAGTCGACGATGCGGTTGACGGACTCCGCCGCGTCGATCGTGTGCAGGGTCGACAGGACGAGGTGGCCGGTCTCGGCGGCGGACAGTGCGGCACGCACGGTCTCGACGTCGCGCATCTCCCCGACGAGGATCACGTCGGGGTCCTGCCGCATCGCCGCACGGAGCGCGACGGTGAAGTCCGCCGTGTCCTGACGCACCTCGCGCTGCGAGATGATCGCCTTCTTGTCGTGGTGGAGGATCTCGATCGGGTCCTCGATCGTCACGATGTTGACCTCACGGAAGCTGTTGATGAGGTCGACCATCGACGCCAGGGTCGTCGTCTTGCCCGAGCCGGTCGGCCCGGTCACGAGGACGAGCCCGCGGGGCTCGAGGGCCAGCTCGCCGACGACCTCGGGCAGCCCGAGCTCCGCCAAGGACTGCGCCCCGATCGACACGCGACGGAACACGAGACCGAACGTCCCGCGGGCCTGGAACGCGTTGACGCGGAAGCGCCCGACCCCCGAGACGGAGAACGCGAAGTCCGCCTCGTGCGTGCTGCGGAACTCGTCGACGAGATCCTCGGGCAGCACCTCGGCGACCATGTGCTCGGTGTCCTTCGGGCGCAGCTCGGGGACCTGCAGCTTGCGCAACCTCCCGTCGACGCGGACACGGGGGGCGGAGCCGACCTTGACGTGCAGGTCGGAGCCTCCTGTGCTTGCGAGGGCGTGCAACAGCGGGATCACGGACATGGGCTGGTCACTCACCCCTCGTACATCGGAGCGCACTCGGCCCGACTTGAACCCGTGGCGGCGTCAGATCACCGGTCGCGTCGAGACGGGCGGCGAAGGCGACCCGCGCAGTGTGGGACGATGGAGCCGAATCCGGCGCGCACCGTGGGCGCCAGAACCCGAGGAGATACCGATGAGCAAGCGTGGCCGCAAGCGTCGCGCCCGCAAGGGCAGTGCCGCGAACCACGGCAACCGCCCGAACGCCTGAGTCGTTCGCGCGGACGTCAGAGACATGACGCGGGCCCGGTGCGCAAGCACCGGGCCCTTCGTCGTCCCCCGGTCCCCCGGGTAGCCTGCCGTTCGCTCAGAGGGTGCTCTCCCCCACCCGCAGCGACACGATCCGCTCGTGGATCCGCACCCTCAGCTGCGCCGGGGCCGCCTCCTGGCAGCTGCGGCGCACGATCTTCTTCACGACGGCCTCGACGTCGAACTCCTCGAGGCAGCCCTTGCACTCGTCCAGGTGCTGTCGCACCCGGTCGGCGTCCGGCGCGACGAGCTCGGAGTCGAGATACTCGAACAACCTGTCGAGCGCCTCGGTGCAGCCGACGCCGCAGTCCGAGTGGGCTCTGGGCGTGAGGTCCAGGCCCGACGTGCTCTCAGGTTCCTCTCGGGCACTCATCGGGCATCCTCCGGTGTCGACGGGGCAGCCGCCACGAGTCCCCGGCCGCGGGCGTAGTCCGACAGCAGGTCACGCAGCTGAGCGCGGCCGCGGTGGAGCCGGGACATCACCGTCCCGATCGGCGTCCCCATGATCTCGGCGATCTCCTTGTACGCGAACCCCTCGACGTCTGCGAGGTACACCGCGATCCGGAAGTCCTCCGGGATGCTCTGGAGCGCCTCCTTGACGTCGGAGTCCGGCAGGTGGTCCAGCGCCTCGGCCTCGGCCGATCGCAGCCCTGCGGACGTGTGCGACGCCGCACGCGCGATCTGCCAGTCCTCGACATCCTCTGCCGCGGACTTCAGCGGCTCGCGCTGCTTCTTGCGGTAGGTGTTGATGAACGTGTTCGTCAAGATCCGGTAGAGCCACGCCTTGAGGTTCGTGCCCGGCCGGTACTGGTGGAAGGCAGCGAACGCCTTGGTGAAGGTCTCCTGCACCAGGTCCTCGGCGTCGGCAGGGTTGCGGGTCATGCGCAGCGCAGCACCATAGAGCTGGTCGAGGTAGACCAGCGCCTCTGTCTCGAACCGCTCGCTGCGGGCCGCGTCGTCCTCGGCGCCAGGCGCTCGGTCGGTGTCCTCGTTCATCGTCGACGAGCCTAGCCCCGCAACCACCGGGCGGCTCGACGCGGACCACCCCTCGGGCGAGAGGGGTTCAGTGAGGCCGGGCAGCGACCTGACGGTCGGGCGGACGGCGAGTGCACAGCTCATGATGCGCACAACGCGGTGTGGTAGCCCGCGATTCCCTGCCCGCCTCGACGGGCTCGGGCACGGCCAGGCGTGCACGGGACTGACGACGGTCCGGCGCCCCTCGGCAGACCCCGGGCGTGAGCGCTAGCGTGACGTCATGACCGACTCGAGATACCTGCAGCTGCTCCGCGAGCAGATCGGCCACGAGTTCGACGCCCACCAGCAGTACGTCTCGATCGCCGTCTGGTTCGACGGCCAGGACCTGCCTCAGCTGGCCCGGCACTACTACCGGCAGGCCATCGAGGAGCGCAACCACGCTCTGATGATCGTGCGCTACCTGCTCGACCGGGGCCTGCAGGTCGAGATCCCGGCCGGCGGACCGGTGCGCAACGACTTCGCGTCGGTCCTCGACCCGATCTCCCTCGCGCTGGCGCAGGAGCAGCAGGTCACCGAGCAGATCGAGGCCATCTTCCGGGCTGCCCGCGCGGAGGGGGACGCCCTCGGCGAGCAGTTCCTCCTGTGGTTCCTCAAGGAGCAGGTCGAGGAGGTCGCCTCCGCCACGACGCTGCGCACCGTCGCGACGCGCGCGGGCGACAACCTGTTCGACCTCGAGAACTACGTCGCGCGCGAGCAGGTCGGCGACGGCGGCGAGTCCGCGGACGCGCCCGCGGCAGCCGGCGGAGCCCTCTGAGCACGACCAGCGACCGCACCTGCCCCTGCTGTCAAGGAGAACCGTCATGCTGCTCCGCCACATCGCCCGCCCGCTGCTCGCCTCGTGGTTCGTGTCCGAGGGGTACGACGCGGCACGACGTCCTGAGGTCCACGCGGTGCGCACCCGGGCCACTGTCGCGCGCGTCGCCCGCCTCGCGCCGCGTGGTGCGCTCGGCGGCGCCTTCGACCGCTACCGCGAGCCGACGACCGCCCAGCTCGTGACGCTCGTGCGCGCGCACGGCGCTGCCATGGCCGCAACGGGTGCGCTGCTCGCTGCCGGTAAGGCACCCCGCACCGCCGCGCTCGCCCTTGCAGCCCTGACCGCACCGCTCATCCTGGCCAACCTGCCGCTTCCCGAGCACCCTGCGCTCGACAAGGAGGCGCGCCGCGATCGGTGGGACCGCCTCGTGCGCGCCGTCGCATTCACCGGAGGCGCGCTGCTCGCCGGCGCCGACTACGAGGGTCGTCCCGGCATGGCGTGGCGGGTCGCGAAGGCACGCGAGGAGCATGCGTCCGCAGCACACTGACCCGTCGGGGCGGATCGCGCGGCGGCCCCGGCCGGACCGTCGCCCGTCGGCGCCGACCCCCGGGCCGATATCCTGACCCCATGACGACGCCCGAGACTCTCGACCCCGTCGGCCTCGGCCACGACGTGTGGGACGCGCCGCTCGCGCGGGGCCCGCTCGACGCCACGGTCGAGGTCCCCGGCTCGAAGTCCCTCACCAACCGTTACCTCGTCCTTGCGGCGCTCGCTGACGCGCCCGGGCGGCTGCGCGGCGCCTTGCGCTCACGCGACACCCTGCTCATGGCCGAGGCCCTCCGCGCGCTCGGCACCCGCATCGAGGATGTGCCCGGCGGCGACGACTGGGTGGTGACACCGACGCCTCCTCGCGCACCTGCGACGATCAGCTGCGGACTCGCCGGAACGGTGATGCGCTTCCTGCCCGCCGTCGCCGCCCTTGCGGACGGCGCCGTGCACTTCGACGGCGACGCCGGGGCACGCATGCGACCGATGGGCCCCGTGCTCGACGCGCTGCGGATCCTCGATGTCCGGGTCGAGGAGCACGGAGAGCCCGGACGACTGCCCTTCACCGTGACCGGCCGCGGCTCGGTCCGCGGCGGGCACATCGACGTGGACGCGTCAGGCTCGAGCCAGTTCGTGTCGGGGCTGCTCCTCGCCGCCGCGCGGTTCGAGCAGGGCCTGACGCTTCGGCACATCGGACCCACGCTACCGAGCCTGCCGCACATCGACATGACCGTGCAGCTGCTCCGGGCCGCCGGGGTCGAGGTCGACGACTCCCGGCCCGCGATCTGGCACGTCGCGCCGGGCCCGATCCGCGGGCGCGACGTCCGCGTCGAACCCGACCTCTCCAACGCCGCACCCTTCCTGTGCGCCGCGCTCGTCGCCGGCGGAACCGTGCGTGTGCCGGGCTGGCCCGCCACCACGACGCAGCCCGGTGGCCTCCTGCCCGGCATCCTCGAGCGCATGGGAGCCACGACGGTCCTCGAGGGTGACGTGCTCGCGGTGAGCGGCACCGGCGCGATCCACGGGCTCGACCTCGACATGCACGCCGCCGGCGAGCTCGCCCCGACGATCGCGGCGCTCGCTGCACTCGGCGACTCCCCGACTCGCCTGCGCGGCATCGCGCACCTGCGGGGTCACGAGACCGACCGGCTGGCCGCGCTCGCGGCTGAGATCACGCGGTTGGGCGGGCAGGCCGAGGAGACGTCGGACGGCCTCGTCATCACGCCGCGACCGCTCAGGTCGGGCACCGTGCGCACGTACAAGGACCACCGGATGGCGACCGCGGGCGCGCTGATCGGGCTCGCGGTCCCCGGGGTCCGCGTCGAGGACGTCGCGACGACCGCCAAGACCATCCCCGACTTCGTCGGCCTGTGGTCCGGGATGCTCGCATGAAGCCCGTCCGCGGCGGGGGCTGCTGACCGTGGCGCGCCGAGCCCTCGACGAGTCGGACGTCCGGATCCGGCCGGGCCGCCGCGGCACGCGGCCACGCACGAAGACCCGGCCCGAGCACGCCGACTCCGAGGTCGGGTTCGTCACGGGCGTCGATCGCGGCCGGTACACCGTGCTGGTCGACGCCGGCGGGCCCGGCGAGCGGAAGGCCATCGCGATGAAGGCCCGCGAGCTGGGCCGGGAACGCGTCGTGCCCGGCGACCGCGTCGACCTCGTCGGCGACACGTCGGGCATCGACGGCTCGCTGTCCCGGATCGTGCGGATCCGCGAGCGCACCACCGTGCTGCGTCGCACCGCCGACGACTCCGACCCCGTCGAGCGCGTCATCGTCGCGAACGCCGACCAGCTCGTGATCGTCACGGCCCTCGCGGACCCCGAGCCCCGCACGCGCATGATCGACCGCTGCGTCGCGGCCGCCTACGACGCGCGCATGGATGCGCTCCTCGCGCTGACCAAGGCGGACCTTGCCGACCCCGCCGAGCTCGTCGCGATGTACGAGCCGATCGGGGTGCGCGTCGTCATCACGAGCCGCGGGCCGGACGGCATCGTCGGTCTGGACGAGCTCCGCGCGGCGATCGCCGGGCGCACGTCAGTGCTCGTCGGGCACTCCGGCGTCGGGAAGTCGACTCTCGTCAACGCGCTCGTCCCGGGTGCGTACCGCGCGACCGGCGTGGTGAACGACACGACCGGGCGCGGGCGGCACACGTCGTCGTCGGCGGTCGCCCTGCGGGTCGTCCTACCGGACACCGCCACGCCCACGTGGGTCATCGACACGCCAGGCGTCCGCTCGTTCGGTCTCGCGCACGTCGACCCCCAGCACCTCCTGGGGGCGTTCGCCGACCTCGCCGAGGTCGCCGACGACTGCCCGCGCGGCTGCACGCACACGGCCGACGCGCCCGACTGCGTGCTCGACGCGTGGGTCGCGGGTGCGCCCGACGAGCAGGTGCGGCTCGCGCGCGCAGCCCGCGTGGAGTCCTTCCGTCGACTCTTCGCAAGCCGGACGGGCGCCGCCGAGGCGGAGCCCACGGTCAGCTCCGCCCCCGACGTCGGCGGCGGGGTCTGATGCCGGATCTGCCGTGTCGCGTCGCGTCGCCCCGGTGGGTCTCCCCGGGCCCGGACTCGGCGCCAGTACGGTGTCTCGCATGACCCTGCGCCCCGGCTACGACGACGACCTGCGCCTCGCCCACGTCATGGCTGACCAGGTCGACTCCGTCACCATGGCCCGGTTCAAGGCACAGGACCTCCGCGTCGAGACCAAGCCGGACCTCACCCCCGTCACGGACGCCGACCGGACGGCCGAGGAGATCATCCGCGGTCAGCTCTCGCGTGCCCGCTCGCGCGACGCCGTGCACGGTGAGGAGATGCCCGACACCGGGCACGGTCCGCGCCGATGGGTCATCGACCCGATCGACGGCACGAAGAACTTCGTCCGCGGTGTCCCCGTCTGGGCGACGCTCATCGCCCTCCTGGACGGCGACGAGGTCGTGGTCGGGCTCGTGAGCGCGCCCGCCCTCGGCCGGCGGTGGTGGGCCGCGCAAGGCTCCGGCGCGTGGACCGGCAAGTCGCTGGCCGCGGCGTCACGACTCCAGGTCTCCGGCGTGAGCACCCTCAAGGACGCGTCGTTCTCCTACTCGAGCCTGACCGGCTGGGAGCAGCGCGGGAAGCTCGACAACTTCCTCGAGCTCGGTCGCCAGGTGTGGCGCACGCGCGCCTACGGCGACTTCTGGTCCCACGTGCTGGTCGCCGAGGGGGCCGTGGACCTCTCGGCGGAGCCTGACCTCGCCCTGCACGACATGGCCGCGCTCGTCCCGATCGTCACCGAGGCGGGCGGCACGTTCACCTCGATCACCGGCGTACCGGGACCGTTCGGCGGGTCGGCGCTCGTCTCCAACGGCCTGCTCCACGCCGCCGCGCTGGAGGTGCTCGACCCGCTCGACTCCTGACCGCCACCGCGGTCCCCTGCAGGGAACCCATGAACGGCTGGACGGCGCGTCAGCGCGGGATCGCGGCCAGCTCCGTGGCGTCGTACCAGAGCAGGTCGAGGTCATCGAGCCGCTCGGCCGCCCCGGCGTCTCCTGCGAGTGCTCGCTCGACGTCGGCCGACGCCGCCGGCTCGTCGACGTGTGCGCACACGAGGTCGTCGCGTCCCACCGCGACCCTGAGCCGGATCGCGCTCGGTGCCTGGTCGTCGTCGTCCATGGCCGCGAGGTCCGCCTCGGAGACGTCGAGCGACAGGACGAGCCGCAGGCGGGGTGCGTCCGGACGCGCGGCGATGCGGAGAAGGGCCTCGTCGGCGGCGGCGAGCAGCGCGACGAACTCGAGGCCCTCCTCGTCCTCGTCGGGCAAGGCCGCCCGGAGCGCCGGCGTCACGGCGTGGACGATGCGCGGCTCGAACGACGCAACCGCGCTGCCTGGTCCGTCGGACGAGACCTCGGCACCTTTCGCTGTCGCGTCGAGCTCGTCGAGGGTCGAGGGAAGGTAGATGCGCACGCGCCCAGTCTGCCGCGCGCCGCTCACGCCCCTGCCAGGCGCGCCGCGTCCCGGGGCGCGGCGACGCTGGCCCGTTCGCGAGACCGGCCCTCGGGGCGGGCGAGGCTCGCCTGGCGCGGCCGCTCGACGAGACGGAGTGCCAACGCTGCGATCGCACGTCGCGCGGGCGACGTCGGCGCGAGCTCATGGAGCAGCCGAGCCTCGAGCAGGGCAGCGTCGAGCGCCGACCGGTCCTCGGGGACGAGGTGCGGGGCGCTGACGCCCGCATAGCGGTCGAGCGCCGCCGTGATCGCCTCTCCCGGCCGCGGACCGGCCACCGACGCCCGCACCTGGTTGACCACGACCGTCGTGCGGCCGACCAGGCCGAGCTGGGCGACGTCGCCGAGCGCCCGGACCAGACGCTGGACACCGAGCGGGTCACCGGCCCCGACGACGACGATCTCGTCGGCGTCGCCGAGCGCGGAGAGCGTCGCGGCGTTGCGGCGCGGAGCACGCGTGTCGTAGCTCAGCACCTCGTCCTGCTCGATGCAGAACCCGCAGTCGATCACGGTCCAGGCGGCGAGGGTCCGGGCCACGGTCCACACGACGTCGAGGGCCGCGGCCGGCAGCTCGGGCCACCGGTCCGCACGCGAGATCCCGGACAGCACGCGCAGGTCCGGGGAGATCACGGGTGAAAGTCGCGCGAGCAGCTCCGTGTCGAGACCACCCTGACCAGCGGCCCGAGCGGCAGCGGCCAGCCCGGGCGCCTCGTCGAGCAGACCGACCGCCTGGGCGATCGTGCCGCCGTAGGTGTCGGCGTCGACGAGCAACGTGTGCCCGCCGAGGAGCGCCAGCTCGGCCGCAAGATTGACCGCGACCGTCGTCCGGCCAGGCGCGCCCGTCGGACCCCACACGGCCACGACCTTGCCCAGCTCGGTGCGCCGTGGCGTGCCGCCGGAGCGGTCGACGGCGACGGCGTCGAGGTCGGGCGGGTCGAAGCTCGGGCCGCGAGCATCCCGGTCGGTCGCTGTCGCGCCACTGCGCCCCGGATGATCGGCCGCACGCCCGAGCACCTCGACGACGTCGCGCACGAGGTCTGCCGCCCCGGCTGTGTCGTCGGGGGCGTCGACGACGAGATCGGCACCCAGCGCGGTGATCCGCTCGCCCAACCACGGTGCACCCGGGTCACCGAGCCCGACGAGGCGGACACCCGAGCGGTGCAGCGCCGCGACCGCGTCCCGGTCGAGCATCGGGAGGTCCGCCGAGACGACAGCGATGCGCCCGAGCCCCGCCTCTGCCGCAGCCAGCAGCTCGGCCAGGTCGGCACACCGTCTCGTGACGGTCAGCCGCCCGCACGTACCGTCGACGGCCTGCACGATGGCGGCCTCGGCCGCTCCCCGCACCGCGCACAGCACCCCGACCGTCATCGCCTACCGCCCCGACCCAGGGACGTGCACGAGCTGCACCGCACCGTCGCCTGCCACCGCCGCAAGCACCGTCGGCAGGATCGCGGTCGGGACCAGCACGTAGACGACGGTCGATCCGCCCGTCGCGAAGGCTCCGTCCGGGCGCTTGACCTGGGCCACGGTCAGGGCGGGCGCGAGCTCGTGCGGCAGAACCGCGGCGGCGTCGCCCGTCGACCTCGTCGGCGCCGGGACGTACCACAGGTCGACGAGCGAGCCCGCGACCAGGTCGGCCGAGGGCGCCACGGTGACGGCGATCGCCACGGGACGCACGTCGAGCTCGGCTGCCGAGCCGAGCGCGGCGCGCGGCACGAGCTCCCCGGGAGCCACGACCCGCAGGGCGACCGAGTCCTGTGGGAGCCCGCCCGCCACGGTGAGGTAGCGCGACACGTCGACGTCGACGAGCCTCACCTGGGCCACCCCGAGCCCGCTCGCCTCGACGGCCGACCCTGGCGTGAGGGCGTCGCGGGCCACGTAGACCTGGGTCGTCCGTTCGGCTCCTTGCACCACCCACGACCCGAGCGCGACCGATCCGGCAACCATCGCAACCCCCGCGAGCAGGCGTGGGTCACGCCAGCCGGGGCGTCGCAGCCGGTTCGCCACCGGCGCCGGCAGGTCAAGGACCGTCATGTCCATCTGTTCCTCAGTTCAGCTCGTCCACGCGCGTGGGCACCATCATGCCGACGATTCCGACATCTCGGGCACAGCCTTGTGGACAACCGGACCTCCGTGCGCGCCCATGCCACACTTCGGTCATGGCTTCTCGGTTCCTCACGCTCGCCGACGTGATGGAGGTGCTGAACATCTCCGCACCTCAGGCCTACGCCCTCGTCCGGTCGGGCGAGCTCCCCGCGATCCAGATCGGCGGGCGGCTCCAGTGGCGCATCGAGGCGACGGAGCTCGAGGACTACATCCAGCGGATGTACCGGCAGACCCGCGCCCGGATCGAGACGGAGCACGACGCCCCGGGTGGCCCGGGCGCGCAGGCCAACAGGTTGCTCGTCGACTGACGACCGCGACCTCAGCTCGACCGCACGACGCGGATGGCGGCGAACGGCACCGCCCACAGCTCGCCGCCGCGCGACTCCACGTGCCCGGCGGCGAGGTCGAGGTGATCGGCACCGACGCGCTCGACGCGTCCGGTGAGGTCGCCACCGTGGGTCACGATCTGCACGATCACCCGGTCGCGCGCGAGTGCGCGCAGGGCGTGGCCGAGCGTCAGCCGCCGCTCGACGACCCCGCACCCACCCGCGGAGTGCCGCGTCAGGCCGCGGATCGCTGTCACGGCGGCGAGCGGGACGAGTGAGCTCCGCCCCTGCGTGTCGAGCAGGATCCACTGCGCGGACGCGTCGCGCAGCATGCCGCTGACCTGCTCGCCGCCGTCGGTCCGCACGGTCAACGTCGCTCCGCGGGCCGCTCGAAACCGGTCGGCAACGGAGACGGTCGCTCGCTCCGCACGCGTCAGCTCCACGACCTCGGCGGCGAGGTCAGCGGTGCGCGCCGCATCCAGCTGCGCCTCCATGTCGGCGAACAGGGCCTCCCAGCGCATCGGCTCACAGTAGGGCACAGCCGTAGCTCCGCACGCCCGAGATGTCGGGTTGTGGACACACTGTTGAGCAGCGATGCCGCACTCCGACAATCGCGCGCCCGAAAGTCCGCAGCGTGGCTGCACGACGGCCGTCGGGTGCGCCACTGGACGCCACAGGGGTCAATGCGCTACACCTAGTCGCACCACGCATCATCAAACGACATCAAATGCGATCAACGACGGAGGCGGCCATGCGACCGACCGGCACCACTCCCACCGGCCCGCGGAGGCGCCCGCGGACGGCGCCCGCGGCGCTCGGCGTCCTCTGGCTCGGGCTCCTCGCCGCCTCAGGGCTCACCGTCGGGATCGCCGCACGGCTGGACGCCGTGCTCGCCGACGGCCTGGCGGGCGCAGGCGTCGACAGGCTGGTCGAGACCGCGGTGCTCGGCGTCGGTCTCCTCCTCGCCGGCTGGCTCGCGCTGTCCCTCGTCGTCGCAACCGCGTGCGCCTCCGGTCGCGCCGCGGGAGTCACCTGGCGCGCCGGGGAGCGAATCGTCGCCCGCTGCGCGCCCGACCTCGTCCGCAGGGTCCTCGTCCTGGCCGTCGGGGCGGGCCTCGGGCTGTCGGCCGCCACCGGCGCGACCGCAGCAGCGCCGGGCGACCTCGACCTGGGGTGGGCTGCCACCGCCGCGACGGCGACGCCGACTGCCACAGCGGGTCCCGTCATGGCAGCTGCCAGCAGCACGGCGCCGACCACGGCAGCTGCGATCACCACGACCGTCAGCTCCGTGGCGAGCGCGTCCGCACCGGCCACGGCGCACGCAGCACAGGTCGACAGCGTCGTCGTCGAACCGGGCGACACGCTCTGGCACATCGCCCAGAACGCGTTGCCGAGCGGCGCGGGGTCCGCCGACGTCGCCGCGGCTTGGCCCGCCTGGTACGCCGCCAACGCAGCACTCATCGGTGACGACCCCGACCTGCTCCAGCCCGGCCAGGTGCTGAACGCCCCCACCACGACCTCGACGGACGGCGCCTCATGACCACCCTCACCCTGGACCGCGCGCGCGCCGCGAGCAATGCGGTGGAGCTCACGGCCGCTGAGTCCGCGATCGTCGGCATCGCCGCAGCCGTCGAGGCGCGCGCGCCCCGCGGAGCAGCGCTCGACCGTGCCTCGACGCCGTCGGCGTCGACCGCATCGGGTGATGCCGCGCCGCCCTTGGCGAGCTCCACGCGGACCGGCCACCCCGGCCGCAGCGCCGACGCGGACCCGACCGCTCGCCCGGACCGACCGTCCGAGTCACCGACACCCGTCCGGACCCGCCTCGTGCCGACCCTGGCCCCGCTCCCGCGGCTGACAGCACCGACCGGCCCGGGGCACTCCCGTCCGCCGACGCTCGACGAGCGGGTCCTCGCCCGCCGCCGCGCCGCGCTCGCCGCCGAGCGGGCCGCCGCCACGGCCGAGGCGGCCGTCGGGCCCGTCCCGAACGGCGACCCGACGTCCGTGTGCTGCTCGCTCGTCCTGGCCGCGGTCGAGTCGCTCGCGGGGATCCGCGCCGTCGCCCAGCTGGCCCGCTGGGTCACTCCCGAGGTCTACGAGGCGCTCAGCACGCGCGCCGCGCTGACCGTGCGCGTGCTCGGCGCTGGAGCGGCGTCGCGCCGGCCGGAGGTCCGGCGGGTGCGGGTGTGCCGCATCGGCGAGCACGTGGCTGAGGCGAGCGTCGTGATCGACGACGGGCGTCGGGTCCGTGCCGTCGCCGTCAGGCTCGAGTCGTGGCGAGGCGCGTGGCGAGCCGTGGCGCTCGAGATCGGCTGATCGGGGGCGCACGTGATCCCGTGGGTACGGCAACCGACGCGCGCGGTCGCGCCCGACACGACTCAGGCCCGCCCCCCGGAGGGACGGGCCTGAGTCGGTCGGTGATCAGTGATCAGCCGCGGCGACGCTGCTGCTTGGCCGCCTTGCGGCGCTCCTCGCGGTTGCTGCCGGCCGATGCTGCGCTCGCGTCGTCCGACCCGGCTGCCGCGGGCGCGGCACCCGCTGCTCCCGCGTCTCCGTCGACGCTCGGCGCCGAGTACTGCAGCGGCGCGCGTCGCTCCGGACCGTCGATGCCCTTCGCCACGATCGTCGGCCGTCGAGTGCGCTGCGGTCCTGGCTCGGCCGCGGCCGGCGCGACCGCCTGCTCCTCGTCGGCGCCAGGGCGCGGTCCTGCTGCCGCTGCTCCGGCACCGAGAGCGGCCTGGGCGGCCGACTGGGCCGTCACCTGACCCTCGTCGGACTCCGGCTCGGCGACCTTGACCTCGAGGTTGTGCAGGTATGCGACGGACTCCTCCTTGATGGCGTCGGTCATCGCCCCGAACAGCTGGAAGCCCTCGCGCTGGTACTCGATCAGCGGGTCGCGCTGGGCCATGGCCCGCAGGCCGATGCCCTCCTTGAGGTAGTCCATCTCGTAGAGGTGCTCGCGCCACTTGCGGTCGAGGACCGACAGGACGACCCGCCGCTCGAGCTGACGCATGTTCTCCGCGCCGATCATGCCCTCGCGCTCGGCGTAGGCGTGCGTGGCGTCCGAGATCACCTCGGTCTCGATCAGCTCGGTGCTGAGGCGGGTCGGGCCGCCCGCCTGCTCGACGACCTCGTCCGGCGTGATCGTGATCGGGTACACGCCGCGCAGCGCGACCCAGAGCGCGTCGAGATCCCACTCCTCCGGGCGCCCGCCGGACGTGGCCCCGGTGATGTACGCCGACAGCACGTCGTGCGAGAAGTGCTGGATCTGCTCCTGGAGGTCCTCGCCCTCGAGGACGCGGCGACGCTCGTCGTAGATCACGGTGCGCTGACGGGACATCACGTCGTCGTACTTCAGGACGTTCTTGCGGATCTCGAAGTTGCGCGCCTCGACCTGCGACTGCGCGCTCTGGATCCCACGGGTCACGAGCTTGGACTCGAGCGGCAGGTCGTCCGGGAACCCGGCGCGGGTCATGAGCGACTCCGCGAGCCCCGAGTTGAACAGGCGCATCAGGTCGTCCTGGAGCGACAGGTAGAACCGCGACTCCCCTGGGTCACCCTGGCGCCCGGACCGACCACGCAGCTGGTTGTCGATGCGCCGGGACTCGTGCCGCTCGGTGCCGAGCACGTACAGCCCGCCGAGCTCGACGACCTCGTCGTGCTCGGAGGCCACCGCCTCGACGGCCTTCGCGAGCGCGCCGGGCCATGCGGCCTCGTACTCCTCGGCGTTCTCCGCCGGGTCGAGCCCGCGTGCGGCGAGGTCCGCGACGGCCATGAACTCGGCGTTGCCGCCGAGCATGATGTCGGTGCCGCGTCCGGCCATGTTCGTCGCGACCGTGACCGCGCCCTTCCGCCCGGCCTGCGCGACGATCGACGCCTCACGTGCGTGCTGCTTGGCGTTGAGGACCTCGTGGGGCACGCCGAGCTTCTTGAGCTTCGCCGACAGCAGCTCGCTCTTCTCGACGCTCGTCGTGCCGACCAGGACCGGCTGACCCTTCGCGTGCCGCTCGACGATGTCGACGACGACCGCATCGAACTTGGCGGCCTCGTTCTTGTAGACGAGGTCGCCCTGGTCGATGCGGCGCATCGGCTTGTTCGTCGGGATGGGCACGACGCCGAGCTTGTAGGTGCCCTGGAACTCGGCGGCCTCGGTCTCGGCGGTACCGGTCATCCCCGCGAGCTTGCCGTACAGGCGGAAGTAGTTCTGGAGCGTGATCGTGGCGAGCGTCTGGTTCTCGGCCTTGATCGCCACGCCCTCCTTGGCCTCGATGGCCTGGTGCATGCCCTCGTTGTAGCGGCGCCCGGGCAGGATGCGCCCGGTGTGCTCGTCGACGATGAGGACCTCGCCGTTCATGACGACGTAGTCCTTGTCGCGCTTGAACAGCTCCTTGGCCTTGATCGCGTTGTTGAGGAAGCCGATCAGCGGCGTGTTGAGCGACTCGTAGAGGTTGTCGATCCCGAGGTAGTCCTCGACGCGGGCGATCCCGGGCTCGAGGACCCCGACGGTCCGCTTCTTCTCGTCGACCTCGTAGTCCTGCTCGGCGGCCAGGCGTCGCGCGACCTTCGCGAACTCGCCGTACCAGCGGTTCGCGTCGCCCGACGACGGGCCCGAGATGATCAGCGGGGTGCGCGCCTCGTCGATGAGGATCGAGTCGACCTCGTCGACGATCGCGAAGTTGTGACCGCGCTGGACCAGCTCGTCCGTGGTCCACGCCATGTTGTCGCGCAGGTAGTCGAAGCCGAACTCGTTGTTCGTGCCGTACGTGATGTCGGCCGCGTACTGCTCACGCCGCTCCGCGGGCGTCTGGTTCGACAGGATCACGCCGGTCGACATGCCGAGGAACCGGAAGACGCGACCCATGAGGTCGGACTGGTAGCTCGCCAGGTAGTCGTTGACCGTGACGACGTGCACGCCCTTGCCCGACAGCGCGTTGAGGTACGCCGGGAGGGTCGCGACGAGCGTCTTGCCCTCACCGGTCTTCATCTCGGCGATGTTCCCGAGGTGCAGTGCCGCGCCGCCCATGAGCTGCACGTCGAAGTGGCGCTGGCCGAGCGTCCGGCGCGACGCCTCCCGCACAGCCGCGAACGCCTCCGGCAGCAGGTCGTCGAGGCTCTCACCGTCGGCGAGCCGGGCCTTGAAGCGGTCGGTCTCCTCGCGGAGCTCCGCGTCGGACAGGCTGTGGAAGCTGTCCTCGAGCGCATTGACCTGGTTGGCCATGCCGGACAGCTTCTTGACGATCCGGCCCTCGCCGAGGCGCAGGACCTTCTCGAGGATCGCAGGCACGCGTGACTCCCGACGTGTTCGCGCTCCGCGCGCGCGGCGTCGGAGCGAGCTGAGCTGACCCGACCGCTCGGCCGGGCCCGACCATCGTAGGCGAGCCTGCACGCCCCCGACGAAGAACGCAGGTCGCGGCGCCGTCCGGGACCGTCAGCGCGCGACCTCGTCGACGCTCGCCAGCGCCGCCACCAGCGCGGGCGCGAGGTCCCCGAGCAGACCGGTGCCGGCGGTCCCGACGGCCACCTCGCCGAGACCGAGCCAGTCCGCGAGCAGCCGCAGCTCGGCCGCGAGGGCCGCCGGTACGTCCGGGTCGGTGCGATCGGCCCCCGCCGGGACGCTGTGCGCCGCGTGCACCCGCAGCACACCCGCCCGGCGGTCGGCCTTGAGGTCGACGAGTGCCGCGAGGCGATCGCCGAGAAGGAAGGGCAGGACGTAGTAGCCGTGCACGCGCTTGTCGGCCGGGACGTAGATCTCGATGCGGTAG